>CAYYHC010000158.1:0-4983 GCA_964471715.1 uncultured Lentimicrobiaceae bacterium
GCCCAAAGCGTGTATAAAAGCCGTTTTCCACTGCTGGCATCTTACCGCTGCCGAAAGGATCTTGCAGTTCAATACATATTTACTCTGAATATCGGGGGCAATATGCTCGCCGTTATCAAATCGGTAGGTGGCAAAAAACTCCTCTGCCTTCGGATCGTCTTCAATCATCTGTTCAAACTTCTCGTAGGGGCTTCGTTTTGAAGGGTCGCCATATTTATCTTTATAGGCTGCCTTAATCCGTTCCGGCAGGTTGCTCCAACGTATCAGACTATAATTCTCCTCGCCGCTGCCTCTCCGCACCACGTCTATCTTTTTGCGTGTTACCATCTTTCGGTAATTACTGTATGTAATCACCCCATCTGTCAAATCTCTGCTTGTTACGCACAATGTGTTATTATAATACGTTGCCATTTTGTTACTATATTATTCTTGATTTTAAGTAATCAGCCAATTTATTTTGAATACTCACGATTTCGTCTTTGAATTCTATAGAATGCGCAGTTACTTCAAGAACCTTTACTTGCACAACAATTAAATTGTAAAGAGTCTTTATCTCTTCAAATGTCAATGTTTCTAAATCTCTCATTTCTACTATTATTATTGATTAATACTTTCTACAATCACGCCGCCGTGGTTAAGGGCGTAGCCGCGCATACGTTTGGCAAAATAGGTGTCGCTTTTAAAGCGCAGGGCGGCACGAACGGTCGGGTAACTTGCTCCGAAAATCGCCATTATTTCACGTCTCATCCCGTGACTCACTTTTATTTCTCTTACTTTTTCTCTAACTTTTGTCTTGGTTTCCATTTTATTTGTATTTTTACAGCCGAGTTTCAATTTGAATAACGCAGCAAAAATACAAACATTTTTGATATAAACAAACATTTCAGATGAAAAATAATGAAAAAATTCCTGATATTAATTTACGAATAAGGCAAGTTATTGATATATATGCAAATAAGAGTGTTACAAAATTTGCAAAAAGTGTAAATATTTCACAACAGACACTAAATAGACTGTTTGTGATTGATAAAAGAACTGGTAAATATCCTCTCGCAACTACTGACATTATTAAAAAAATATCAGAATTGTATGATATTAATGCCACGTGGATTTTGACAGGAAATGGAGAAATGCTTGAAAAAAGTTCTCAAACTAATACTCAAACAATAACAGGTGATTTCAATTTTCAAACAAACAAGAGTAATGATATCAATAATCAAAATATAAATTCTGAGTTGATAAATTTATTGAAAGATCAAATTAGAGAAAAAGATAAAATAATTTCTGAAAAAGAACAGCAAATTATAACCAAAGATGAACAAATTAAAATGTTATTATCAATACTAACTAAAAATCAGAAAGTTTAATGAAAAAGATTAATCAAAAAATTGTTGGAAATGGAAACATCCAAATATCTGGAGATTTTATTAAAACTGAGAAAATTATTAAAAAGACAGAAGTGATTTATGACTCAGAATATTACATATCTGATTCTCAGGCAAAAGAAATTAGAGATAGAATACAAAAGATAGCACTTGAAATGTCGGGAGATAAAAAAATAAAAGTATCCCCTTATCAAGCTGCTTATAAATCATTATATAATAAGTTTAATATTACAAAATACTCCTTGCTACCTAAAGTTTTATACGAAGATGCAATAAAATGGTTAGATAAACAAATCGCAATTAACAGACCAAAAATGAAAAACGTAGATTCTGATCAATTTAGAAAGGATTATTACAAAAGTATTCATACAAAAGCTCGACAAGACAATATAAAAATACATGATTTTGCTTTTGAATATTTAAACTTGAAACATCCGATTGAATCACTAACTGAACTTTCTGATGCAGATTTAATAAAACTATATAACAGGCTATTTAATAAAAAGTCAAGAAAGAAAGAGTAATAGCATTTTCACCAATCTTCAGTTTCCTATACAGATTCTCACACAAGGGACGTAATCCGGCGCACACGAACCGCGCACATACAGGCACCATACCCACTCATGGCACGGCATCACACGGCGCACGCGCACAAAAGCGGCAAAAATCGGGTAAAATTACACTAAAGTACTTATTTTCAGTTTTTTATACAATATAGAAAGAAAATAGCCCAAAAATGAAAATAGAACAAAGGTATATTACTCAAAAACAAAAGCAGCCAAGCAGAAATAAAACCACTTTATAATAATATCAACTCCCGCACGGAAAATACAAAAAGTGTCCCTATTTGTGTCCCTATTTGTGTCCCTATTTCACCTGTTTTCACCTAAAATCATCGTTTAAAAAATCGTTGAAACGGTGTTGAAAAAGGTGTATCTTTGCAAATTCAATAATACAATAACATCTATGAATAAAGACGACCGTAAAAATAAAGAAAAAGAATTTGTAAAACTCTTCTTATCAGGTAAATACACTCAAAAAGAAATAGCTAAAATGCTCAATATCTCAGCCATAAGTGCCAATAAGTGGGCGAAGGAGATACCGGTAGTTCAATACACGCAAACAAGGCGTAAATTAGCCAAAGAATTAAACCATCTATCTAACCACCCCCAAGGCAATGAAGAACTGATATTCAAATACATAGAGCATCTAAATCTATTGGATACGATGATAAGAAAAGCCAAATATCTACCGTAAATTTAATCAAATTACCCTCAAATTAAAGTAAAGGTACAGAAAATAAAAGAATACCGCTCAAAAGTTTCTTAAAAATTCCCTAAAATTGAACTTTTAGGACGTTTTGTTTTGAGCGGTTAAGTCGGCAAAAATAGATGTAAGTAATTAAATATCAGGCATTAAATCGGCAAAAATAGGGTAAAAAAGAAAGGACGGTGTGTTTTGTGCCCCTTAATTAGATAGAGATTTTTTCTTGAAACTCAGAATAAATGGAGAACAAGAGAATATCTGTTTTGCAGGTAAATCCAAAACCTTATTCATGTTTGTACCTACTCTTAATCCCAATTGCTCATATTGTACTAATTTTGTATTAGTATTACAATTTTGTTGAGAAGAATTTGGACAAATGTAAAATTCAGAATTTTCCTTATTCCAATGTCCTTCTTTATCTAATTCGACTATAACATGAAGTCCCTTACTTGGCTGTATATTACATTGCATGACATCAGGTATATCTGCAATTAATTCTTCTGTAAATTTTATTGTTTCTCGTATCATATTCTTTATTTTTTCTTTTTCGATTTCCTTTCTTTTTTTGCCTCGCAAAATAACTACTTGCTTTTGACAACTCTTGTCAATGGAAAAAATATTTTTAATTTTTTTTCAACAATCCTACACACCCAAATCCCTGGCTGCACTCCTCCCCAATTCCACTCTCGTACATGATTTGCATTAGCGGCTGAGGCGCTTTGACGTGAAACCGACTCATGTATCCTCTCACCTTTGTCTGCTCATACGTGTGCGATTTTATCGTAACCAATACTGATTTTGGTACATCTAAGACAGTAAAATCAAAATTAAAACTATCCTTGTAAGGATTACCGTGAAATACTTCATATCTACTCAATAAGCCTGATAATATGGCTTGTTTCGCTCGCACATCTATCAAAGATAAATACTCGGTACTACCATCTTCTCGTCGATGTTTCAAACAAATCGGAGACATAGTCGTAAACTCCATTTCATCAGAGTACTGCGGTGACGGCAATACTTCAATATTGACAACCCGAAAACGAACCGTCGATTTTTTGTTGCCAATTTCAAAAACTTGATTCATAAATACTCCCTGTATAAAATTTTCCGTGCTTTTTTCGGGTAAAAATGAGATTTGCCATTCCACCGTATCACTCATTATTTTTATTTGCTCTTCCTGCTGCAAAATACGACGTTTTTCTATTTTAAGCCGACTGAAAGTAAACAATTTAAACCGTTTTCCGCTTTCCAACGTATATCCGTTTTCATGCAACCATGACGCATATTCGGTACTCGCCCTCGATAGAATTTTGTAGATAACTGCCGACTGTTCATACTGATAATTGATTGGCAACATATTTCCAAACGCCTTTTTTTCAACCCCTAATGTTAGTTTAAATCTCATTTCTATTCTCTTTTTGATTGTTATTTTTCCACCACTGTTTGAATCAAGCAATTCATTTTATTAATTAATTCCCTATCCTTCAACCGTTTTTACAAGCTAAACCCAAAGAAATTTTAGTTCATTTCTAGAATTCAATCGTTAACTTTTATGCCCGCAAAGATAGCATAAAATTATTCACTCACCAACGATTATTGTTTGATAAATTTTTTAGTCAATACCTGTCCTTTGAAATCAACGATTTGTAATAAATAAAGTCCTGATTTTAAGTCAGATACAGCAATATTGGTCGTAGATTGCGAGAGCTCTTCAGCCTTGATCAGCTGCCCGAAAGCATTATACAAACGGTAAGAACGCAATTGATTCAAGTTATCAGAAACAATGGTTACCGACGTCGTGGCGGGATTAGGATATATGTTAACAACCGGCATATCGCTGTCACATACACCCGAAACTTCAAACGCCTTCCCTATGACAGGACGTATCATCGGCGTGCCCTTTAAAAACGGTTCATGCCAAGTGCCGGAAACATTATAAACAAAATTATCCCGTCCATCCGTGTTTTGATCAAATCCAAGATTCAACTGCACGTCATTATTCTGATAAAATCCAACATAGAATGTACCACTAACAAATTGCGGTTCAGCAAGATAATAATCCACAAAATCAGTAAAGATGTCTGCATGAGCCGGCAATTGATTGGTCTGATAATAAATGATTTCGCCGGGGAAACCATTGTTGTCATTCCAAACCATAATGTCAAATTCTTCCACATTGGCATCTTCCAAAACCGAGTTAAACCACATTCTTACACTTCTTAACGTATCGGGTTGCGCTAATGTGAAACGCATTGCGAAATAAGCTTCCGGATTCGACAATGTCGAGAGTAACGAATACCCCGCTTCCGCTGTTCCATCATCATAAGCA
>CAYYHC010000159.1:0-4927 GCA_964471715.1 uncultured Lentimicrobiaceae bacterium
AGCCGCCATCTTCCGCTTCAACCCCGGTAAAGAAATGAAGCTGATGCCACCGAAACACCCGTATTATCCAAGAGAAAACGAATGTAAAGGATGCCCATACAAAAAAACTACAAATTTGGTATTTGATAATGAAAAAGCTATTTGTAAGGTTTGTCGAAAAACCGATGCTGTAAGTGTTAAATGGTCAAGAGACAGAGTGAGAGAACACTTTAAAAAAACAGCTGTCACAGATATTTCAATAAAAATTGGGAATATTGAACTTAATAACCTTACATATTCATACAAAGATATTGAAACAATAACAGGAAAGCCTCACGATTTTCCTTATGCAAGAAATATGGCTGCCTATTATATTAAAGATATTGCAAAACAAGGTACTTATCTTGGTTATTCTGACGACATAAAAATCAACAATCCTAAACATAAAAATATAATAGCTTGGAGATATTATTCATTTGATTTTCTTGGTTCAAAGTCAATTTTAATCATTAAAGAATATCAGGATGGGAGTAAACGCCCGCATCATATTCAAGATATCAACCATTTTAAGATGGAGAAAATAAAATACCCATACAAATAATTTCTCAGCAACGCACGCTGTACTTCATTAATGGTATGGGTATCTCGCCTGCAAAAGTACAATTAATTTTAATATAAACAAGTAAAAACGAAAAAAATATGAAAAAAATCATTCAAAAAACATTAGTAGTTCTTGTAACTGTTGTGTCAGCAGTCATCATTATTACCCCGTGCCTAATTCTCGACCCTATACTATGCCTTTTGTCGCGTATCATATATGGCAGAAAATTCTCCATATTGGCAATTATGGCAAAAAAGACCGGCAATTTTGCAAACCGATTCAAAGACAAATAACTTTCAATTTCAATTCAAATGGACATATTAAAGAATATCCTCAGCGACATCAAAATAGAACTCACCGGAGAGTTTGACCGCAATTTTGAGCGGGAGGCGTTTTTCAGTAAGCCGTGGAAATCATCACCGCACGGATTGAAACTATCAGGCAACCTCCGTAAATCCATCCAATCGAAAATATCCGGCAACAGCGTGGTGTTCACCTCACAGTTACCATACGCCGGGGTTCACAACGAAGGGCTGCGTGCCGGTCGCGGAAAAGGATTTATAATGCCGAAACGTCAGTTTATCGGCGACAGCCCTGAAGTACACAAGACAATTGAGAATATTATTCACGAGAATATGGATGAGCATTTCAAGGACCTTACAATCGAAATTCAAAGACATTTAAACACAAAATAAAAACATTATGAAACAGATTTTTTTATCTATCCAAAATCAATTACAAACCGCTGTTCCGACATTAGAATACATCGACAAAGATTGGGGACAGCTTAAATACGACCAATCTCCGATAAAGTGGCCGTGTGCGCTCATCGATATTGAAAATGTAACCTATTCGCAAATGGGACGCGGTTATCAAAAAGCCGAAGCCGACATCACTATCACCATCGGCAATGTGAATCATATCCGTTCATCGGCAATGGCACCCAATAAAGCCAACAGTTACAAAACAATTGAGCTGTTGGAAACCGTTTATCAAGCCCTGCAACTCTTTTCATCCGGACAACATTTTCAGCCATTACAACGCACAAATTTGCGAAAAGTGTTCTCCGACAAAGGTGCCGAAATCTACGCAATGACATACAAAACTGCTTATGTGGTGGAGAAACAGACCGCAGCACAAACCGCCGTGAATGTACAACCGTCGATTACAATTGAGAATTAAAAGTTAATGCTCAATTGTCAATTAAAATAGTTTGAGCTGGTTTTCGGTAACGCCGTTTCGTTTATTCTCAGCATTGCGCAGTTCCTCTGCAAGTTGCTCTTTGAGGTGCGACATATTGATAATCTCAATAAAACGCTTGTAACACATCGGATAAACAGGGTTAACATACTTTCTCCATATGCCCGCATAAGTGGTTACATCGGGGTCGTAACGCTCTTTTACAATGTTTTGAATAATGATATAACGTTGAATATGGTTAACGCGGCTGTATTGCATATCTTTGACTTTCAGCCGCAAATATACAAAAAACGCCCGCAGGAATGCGGGCGTTGCTGTTTATGTTAATAACTTTTATACCTCATACCTGTTCTGTGTCAATACACCGAAATTGTTTAATTCAAATATCTCTCTGCTGCGTGCGGCAGTACATTCGTAATCGTGCCGGTATTGCGCGTCAATTTCGCATAAATCCTTGCAACGATTAATCGAATAAATGACAGTTGAATGATCTTTGCCCAAGTATTCGGCAATAGATTCTAAAGTAAGCAGCGGGATCATTGCGTAGGCATGACGGCAAAACATCATTCGCCGCTCCGCTGCCTTGCGCTCGCGCCCTTTTACAATAAACTCCTCGCCGAAATAATATTCCAACATTACACGGTGTATAATATTCAATTTCTCTAATTGTTCGTCTGTCATAACTTTCAATTTTCAATTCATAATTTTTTGTTGCAGTTCCCTCACTTCTGCCATATACCGTTCTCCTTTTTTCTCAAGCTGTGTGCGAATGGTGTACATCACGGCGTTGGTAATAGGAGATGGAAAGTCGAATTGTGAAATTTTCCAGAGTAATACTGCCTCTATAATGCTGACAGAGATCATTATATGGCTTTTCATTACCGTTGGAATCATTTTTAAACGCAACCGCAAACCCAACATCGTCTCATAACGGTAGGCATCCAATATGGTTTTTATATTGTTATCGGAACGTTGCAACACTGCCAAACAAGTACGCAATTCGTCAAACTCCAACGCATCTAATTTTAATTTTATCTTCTTTGCCATAACTTTTGATTTTCAATTATCAATTATTCCATAGTTCACTATTCAGATACGTTTCCGCGTACTTTTTGCGGGTTCCGGACGGGATATTGGCAAAATATTTTGGCAGATACCGGTAAGCTTCGCACCGATCACGCTCAGTCATCTTATTCCATTTCGTTTGCGTGCGCTTTTTGCTGCTGCTGAGTTTGTCGTCATAACTATTCCAAAACAGTTCAAACGTAACCACTTCTACTAATTCGGTAATGGTGGAATTGGACGTTTTGAGACTGTTAATGTTTTGTGCAGTTGCGGGCAAATGGTGCAACACATATTCTTTTTGCTTGAAGCTTACCTGTGAAGCCGAAAAATCTATCATTTCAAACGCTCCTGTAGTATCGTTGAAACCGAGAACCACTTCACCTGTAAAGACAGAACTTGTAATACTATATTTTTTCATAATGTTATTATTTTAAAACCTAACACTTCGGCGATATACATCTCCATCTTGGCACCTTTGCTTTCCGTCCAATCCGGAAGCGGGCATATAGCATCGCATTTGAGCATCGCCGTAATACAGGTGCGCATACATCGGTTCCAGTCCCAATTTGAGGAACACAGGCGCACGGGGTTCACCACCTCGTAACCTTTGCGTTTGAGTTGAAACTCGGTAGCGTTGAACTTCACAAACACCTGTCCGTAATCTTTATTCGATACTTTGCCGGCAATATATACTTTCATAACACCTCCATTTTTACCGCTTCTTCCAATCCTGCCGCCAATGCGGCTTCGTAACTGTCGTATATCGCATCAGTGCCATAACATTCCCGGTAATTTGGTTTTGTAATTTCATGGATATTTGCGAACCATTTTCCGTCTCCAGGGAAAACTTCGACGTAAAGTCCTTTATCGTGAATCAGTTGTTTGAGCAGCAATGATTTTTTGATATAGTCGCTCTCGTCGCGGGTGGGCCGGAGTAATTTGTCTGCGGCTGCGGTGGTGTCGTTCAGTTGCTGTATCAACTTAATGCGGTGTAGATCATCATCTACGTCACGATCTATAATATTATCATTGAATAGTATTTTTTTTGCGATGCCGGAAAAATCTTCCAGCAGTTTTTTGCATTGTTCTTCGTTTTTCATAATGTATTATTAATTTTGCAGGGATATTCAATGATTTGCACGTTACTTTGACGAAAATATCCGGTTAATCCGTCTTTGCGTTCCTCTGCTGTACAGGGTACAGAACCGCACGTTCCGTTATCGTAAATTGAAAATATGCAACGAAGGCATTTATCATTGCCGGAATAAGGCACAAAAATCGCGGTCATTGCACAGGCTTGAACTTCGTTTTGGTCTTTGCTGATGGTCATAATTATTTCATTTTAATGATAAAACATTCTTCATCAGGGGCTCCCCATTCTGGGTTGCCCATGCCTATCCATGTCCCTATGTGTTTGTAGACCAAGGTTTGTGCATTTTTACCATAACCATTTTTTATGATTATGGTACTGAATTTTATAGGAGTATTCCCTGAACATTTGCCGTATCTTACTACTTTTGTAAGTCGTTTAAACCAATACATTTTTTCTTCCCTGTAATCTTCACGTTTTTCTCCTGATACATACATATCAAACCATTTTTTCTTGACTACTAAGGTTAAGTTCTTTTCTTGTTTTTTCATAATTAGTTTTTAAAAAAATGCCGTCTTTCCGGCTGTCACCCTCGTTTCGTGGGTTGCGTAACGCATACTTTAATAGATCGATATCTTTCTTTCCTCTTACGATCTTTGTTCATTGGCGGGGAATCGAACCCCGCACGGGAGAAACTTTAATTCGCCTTCGCACTACCCATTATGCGACTACAATGATACCACCTGAGATTTGTTAGCAACGCTATTGGTCAAGTAAATATTTATCCTGTTCCATCAGCTCATCAAGACGGCGTTTTCGAGCTGCTTTTGTGTCGAATATCTCAAGAGTGCGCCAACTTCCGAATGTGTCCGAATATTTGATTTTCGGCTTCGGATTCGTACTATCGCTACCGCCATCCTCTGCTGTTCGTAACAAGACGTATCCTGCTTTCATTAACTTTTGTGCTGATCTACTTTCCATAACTTTCAATT
>CAYYHC010000160.1:0-4921 GCA_964471715.1 uncultured Lentimicrobiaceae bacterium
CCGTACCGCACAAATCCGGATAGACAAAATTTTCCTCAACGAAATCGAATTATTGCCGGTATGTCGGATGCGACCATTGTGGTGGAAACGCCGCCGAAAGGAGGAAGTGTCATCACGGCTTACATTGCGCAATCGTACAATCGCGATGTATTTGCGGTTCCGGGCAGTGTGTATTCGCCAACCTCTGAGGGTTGCCACACACTCATCAGAAAAAACATTGCCGCTTTAGTGACTTCCGGCGAGAATATTGCCGAGATGATGGGCTGGGATTTGCAACCGCCCCAAGCCGTACAACGCTCACTATTTGTGGAATTATCGGATGAGGAATCGACAATGGCAGATTTGATTGCCCAAAATCCCAACATTATGATTGATGAAATAATACAATCGTCGCCCCGCTTTTCCGCCTCCCAAATTGCCTCCATTCTGCTTCGATTGGAGTTGAAAGGTGTTGTTCAGTGCAACCCGGGAAAAGCATATACTATTTGTTGAAAAGAATTTATTGCAAGACAACCCGAAAAAATGCGAGTAAAAAATAGATTATTATGCCGGGTCGCGCCTCTCTGTTGAATTCAAAAATGAACTAAGAAATTGAGGTTAGCGGGGGTATTATACTTAACGCAGCAATGAATATTTGGGATCAGGATATAATTTAATTTTTTAAAATAATATTTTGTTTGCAATAATACAAAAAAAACATATATCTTTGCAGACAAAATATTTTCCAATATGATAACAGATTCATTTTATAAAGTAAAAGATTGGATAAATGACCGAGAAAAGCGAGGCGATTTAACTTTTTCTTACGAAGAAGTTGAAAAATCGTTTCCTAAAATCACAAGTCAAGCGGTAAAAAATGCTTTGGCTCGACTTGTGAAAAAGACAGAAATAATATCTGTTTGGAAAGGATTTTATTCAATTATTCCTGTGGACTACGCTTTGCGTGGCACAGTTCCGCCCGAACTTTACATTGACTATTTAATGAAATACTTAAACCGTCATTATTATGTTTCACTACTTAATGCCGCTGTTTTTTACGGTGCTGCTCACCAACAACCACAAGATTTTTCCATAATCAACTCCTATCCAACTTTACGAAATACCATAAAAAAAGGAAATCGCATAGTCTTTTCCACAACTCGCAAAATAATTCCGCAAAATTGGCTGAAATCGTTTAGAACCGAGTACGGTGAAATTAAAGTTTCCACACCCGAATTAACTGCCGCAGACTTAATTACGTTTCAAAAAGAAATAGGAGGATTAAATCGTGCTTGTACTGTTCTGTGCGAGTTGGCTGAAAGTATTCATTTTGAGAAATTAGATAAGAGTTTTTTTGATTTTGTACCGACTTCCTCTATCCAACGACTTGGATATTTACTTGAAAATGAATTAGAATATGCGGAATTAGCAAATATTTTGTTTGAAAAATCAAAAGAATTTAATTGTAAATTTCAGAAAATCAAATTAAAAATCGGAAAATTAAGCGACAATTGCGAAACAAATTTAAAATGGAAAATACTTATTTACGAACAAATAGAAATCGATGACTTATGATACCACAACCCGCAATCAAAAAATGGAGTGAGCATTTTTCTTGGAAACATAATTACCAAATTGAGCAAGATTTGATAATTTGTCGTGCTTTGTGTGCCATTTACAATGACGAATATTTGGCTGAACACTTGGCTTTTCGTGGTGGTACAACGCTAAACAAAATTTACATTAAACCACAACCCAGATATTCAGAAGATATTGATTTAGTGCAAATAAAAGCCGAAGCAATACGCCCAACAATTGATAAAGTTCGTGAAGTTTTGAGTTTTCTTGGTGAGCCAATCGTAAGGCAAAAAAACCATAACAACACGATTATTTTTCGATTTAACTCCGAAATTCAACCGATTGTGCCGATGCACATCAAAATTGAAATCAATACACGAGAACATTTCAATGTTTTGGGACTTATCAAAAAAGATTTTACCATTGAAAATTCTTGGTATTCAGGAAACTGTAACCTCACAACCTATAGACTTGAAGAGTTACTCGGAACAAAAGTCAGAGCGTTGTATCAACGCCGTAAAGGTCGTGATTTATTTGACTTGTGGAAATCACTATCAACACAAACGCTTGATATTGATAAAATTATACAATCATACCACGAATATATGCAATTTGTAGTTGACGTGCCACCAACACAGAAACAGTATCTGCAAAATATGGAACTCAAACTTCAAGACAGCGAATTTCTTGGCGATACAGCAATGCTTTTACGTCCGGACACTGAATATAATCCGCAAGAAGCTTGGGAGTTGATAAAAACAATACTGATAGAAAAACTGTAAAATAGCACCTGTCGAATAACCCAAAAACCAAAAAAAATTAGAATAGAAAATGCTTGACGAAACAACCGACATTCCTGATTTTACCCTTATTATGCGTTGACAAGTGTAATGGTAACTTCAGAGGTTAGTTCGCAGTTTGCAATCGGACAGCTCTATAGCTATTTTGGCGGTTGTGTGCCGGCTGATTTTTGGGAACTTAATGCCTTTAAACAAATATGGCAACCCGAAAAAATTGCGAGTAAAAAATAGAATATTATGCCGGGTAGTGTCTCTCTGTTGAAATCAAAAATGAACTAAGAAATTGAGGTTAGCGGTTTAAAAAGTGGGGGTATTATACAGACTATTACACAAAACAGGCTTTGAATATTGATTCTTTTTTAAATAAACATAAGGGCAACAAAACGGCAGAAGAATTTGCTTCTTCCCAACGATATGAAGCAGAATTATACGACAAATACAAAGCCTACTATGGCTATATGTTTTATATTGGAAAGAAAATAAAATAATACCGCCACCGTTGGCAGCAAGCGTATAAAAACCGACAGAATTCAATAGGTATTTCCCTCCACAACGGGCTTGCAAATGATTCGATTATTCCGGTAACTCGGCATCGATGTTCGGCGACAATAGGTTGACATTCTGCGATGGCTTGGCATTGGTAATGCAACCGACAGCACGTTTTGTTTTTTTCTGTTGTGTTATAATTTTTTTGCGGCAAAAACAGCGTGCCGGAAAATCATGCGCAAAATGGGGTTGGCGGGTGGAGAATCCGGATATAATTATTTTTTTTAAATAATATTTTGTACGCAATAACAAAAAAAATGTATTTTTGCACTTATAAAATTGTCCCCAAAATGTAATAAATCGGGGACAAATAATTTTAATAAAACAATATGCAAATGTCAATAAATCAGATAGAAAACAAAATAAAAAAATTCAAGCGTGGAAAAATATTTTTCCTTGATGACTTTGTAGATTTGGGAACCCCTGATGCCATTAAAAAATCGTTGCAACGCTTGACCCACTCTGGCTTACTAGTGCGGCTCGCGAACGGTATTTATTGGTATCCCAAAAAAGAAAAAGAGTTGTATGGGATAAAAATTTCGGGCAAACCCACACTTGACGAAATTGCAAAAGCCATTGCTAAACGCGACAAGGCACGTATTGTTCCCACAGGTTTACACGCACTTAATTTGCTAAATCTATCTACACAAGTACCTGCAAATGTGGTTTATTTGACTGACGGGACGGCCCGTAAAGTAAGAATTGGCGAAGGTAAAGGAATTTTATTTAAGCACACTTCCGAAGTTAAACGATTGGCATATAAATCCGAATATCTAATGCTTATCGTATCAGCATTGCGAGAAATTGGAGAAAATAACATTACAGACGAGCAACTTTTCATTATCAAAGAGCATTTTTCACATATTACAAAACAAGAACTTGAAGCAGATATAAAACTTATACCCGTTTGGATTCGCAAAATACTATTAATGTTATGATTTTATTACAACTTCCCCAAAATGAAAAGATTCAAATAATCAATCAGATGCATGAGGAGACAAAACTGCCTCAAATCATTATAGAAAAAGATTTATGGGTTACAGCCGTTTTGCGAGCGTTATTTGCTTTGCCTTACGCAGAAAATCTCTCTTTTAAAGGTGGCACTTCGTTAAGCAAATGTTGGAATTTGATAGAGCGATTTTCGGAAGATGTAGATATTGCCATCAATCGTGAGTTTTTTGGATTTCGCGGTGATACTTTTACCATTAAGCAAATTAGCAAAAATCTGAGGAAAGCAACTTGTAAATTTATTCGTGATACTTTGCAGTTCGATTTAGCAAAACAATTAACTGCCAACGGAATACCTGAAAGTTTATTTTCTGTTTCAATGAATATTACGGAAGTTACGACCATTGACCCTGAAAAAGTTTTCGTAGAATATAAATCTGTTTTCAACGCAAGCCCGTATATTAAAAATACTGTTGTTTTGGAAATTGGGGGTCGTTCAATGAAAGAACCATTGCAAAAGGTTGAAATTCAATCATTCATTGATGAACATTTTTTACAGGCAACTTTTGTAGAAAAATCGTTTGCGATCAATGTTGTTATACCTGAACGCACATTTTTAGAAAAAATTTGTCTGTTGCACGAGGAATTTTCTAAACCAAAAGAGCAGATGCGAATAGATAGGATGAGCCGACACTTATATGATTTGGCAAGAATGACAGAAACATCCATTGCTGATAATGCACTAAAAAACAAGGATTTATTTCAATCAATCGTAAAACACCGCCGTATGTTTATCGCAATGAAAGATTTTGACTATGACACACTTTCACCGAAAACAATAAGCATTGTTCCGCCCGAAAGCGTAATTGAAAAATGGGAAGACGATTACAATAAAATGCAAACAATGATTTACGGAAAATCACTGTTATTCAGTGATATAATAGACAAAATAACGAATTTAAATGAATCAATCAAAAAGTTAGGATGGTAAAACGTCATCAGTAAAAAGCACCCCACTGCACTTTTATCGTTACGGATAGACGCATCGCTATAACATTGCAAACGCAAGC
>CAYYHC010000161.1:0-4846 GCA_964471715.1 uncultured Lentimicrobiaceae bacterium
TCTTTTATTAAGGTAAAAGTATAAGGTGCAAAAAGAAGTGCGGTATCGTTCCATACAAAAACAAAAGTAGAATCGTCGCCCATGGTTAGTGCATCATTATTGGGATAGCAAAGTTGAAAATCTCTTTGAGCTGCAAGATATTGAGTTGGCAATAGTGCAAATATTACCAGCCATAAAATGAGATATTTTCTTTTCATCATAATTAATGTTTTTTAATAAATTGACGTGATGTTTGAACGGTTTGTATTCCTCTTTCCGTTTCTTTTTTTATTTGTACAAGCACTCCTTCTTCATCATAATTGTAAAAAGTGGCATAATTATTTTCGTCTAATTCGGCTATAATATTATAATTATGAGTAGAATACACATAACTTTTCATATTTGCATTTAACGGCATAATTCTCACATCATCGAAATAGTATTTATCTGTTCCATTGAGTGGTTTTATGGTTAATTGATAATTGTTTTGAGTTGTGTTCGGTGCAATAAATGAGTATTCCAATCTTTGCCAACCATCAACTTTAGATTCTCGTTTAATTATTTGGTTTGGGGTATTCAGATAGAAATCAATACCCAAGTTATCGGTGGTATGGCACGTTGTTTGTCTCACCCAGCATGAGATAATGTACTTATTATCTTTAACTAAACTCAATGTATCGCTATTTGTAATTTGTTCTGTCGCATTTACAACATTGGTACTGATTACTAAGGAATCGGCCAACCATGCTTTATTTCCGGTATGTGCAAAGTTGGAAGTAACGGAACCGTCAGAGGTTAGAATATGAGAACCGGAAGGTTGTTCTTCAAAGCCGGTAAACCCCAATTCGGAATAGTTACAATTTTGTGCTACGGCAGTCGGCAAAGAATTATGGTATCCGTACAGTGCGCTGCTGTAAACAGATAATGCGTCTTTGTTTTCAATTTCAAAGTTATGGGGATTATATTTTGTAATTTCCGTATTCCAACGCCATGGATTTTGTGCGATAGTTCCATTATCCATACCATGTCTAAAGAAAGAAAAGTTGTCGAAAGTGCCGTCATAGGCGATATTGCTTTGGTAATTTCCGATGTTGGTTTGTCGGCGTTTCGTGATATATACATTATTGCGTAGCGGACGATATAAATTATTAATTCCAAGATAGTTTTGACGGTTTCCGACACTAAGCGGAACTTGTGCATCTCGGTAATTATATTTCCAATTGTTTGAAAATTCTACAGCGGAGGCTTGCAACACCCCATCTAAGCATTCTGCAAAAATTCCCTTTCTATCTATCCACGTAAATGAATCGTAATATGTCTGCGTATTTCTATCATAAATGCTGACGATTCCGTTTTCTTTTACCAACCGGCAATCAAAAATAGAGTGTCCGTTCAGATTGATGTCATAAAATTCAAGTCGTGGCGCAAGATTTTCATTTTGAAGAAGTTCTGCTAAAGTAAGGTCGCACAATTTTTCTTGATAATAAGTTCCATCAAAAAAATAGAGAACGTTATTATGATAATTTATGCGTGCATATTTTTTGTTGCCGGCGCAATCCTGATACAAAAAGCAATTGGAAGAACTATTATTGAATGCTTCGAGCATAGGCAGGTATCTATCGTTTTGAGGGTTAGTCAGTGATGTGATTGATGCTCCCATTATGGTTAATCGGTTTGAATTTCGTGAAGATAATATTTCCAAATGCCGAATAGGTATTGAATCGGTATAGTCATTATTGTTCCAATAATACGCAAGTGGTGGTTGACTATTATTAATAAATTGTATAGGGAAGTGGTTGGACATAATTCTGTCATATTTCGAAAAATGAAGAGTATCATTGATGAAAAAAGCGGCGCGATAGTTGATTGCTTGACTTCCCATGTTGGGATATGCCCAATATGCGGGCATATTATAAGTATAGACAGGTTGGTTGAACTCGTTGGTATGCGTTGTTAATAAAGGCTCTCCGGTATATGGATCCCATTGCAAATGAGTAGTTTTTATGACTGATCCGTTATTGGAAGCAATGGTTTGTTCCAAAATACCACTTCTATAAATGACTTTAGTGGTGGCAATTGCCCGTATATTCTCTTCATAACTGTCCATTGACGGCAAAACTGAAGCGGCAAGCGGAAATGGAGGTGATAATGATGCAAGCATAAACTGAGCTGAAATTCCGACTCCCAAGTTATAAGATTCGTATTGTTTTCTATCAACAACAAAATCTATTTCCTGCCCTATAGTCACTTGTTTCGTTTGACCGTCCGATACCAGAACATCCACTGTGTTATCTAATTTGTTATTATGGCATTTGTAGCGGTATTCAATACTTGAAGTCGGTGACAACAATTCTAATGAGTTCAATAATTCGTTCACGGAATTGGATTGTGTAAATGGGTATGTTTTCAAGCTTTTTTGTTTCCCGTGCATGTCGTTTAATTCTATTTGATAACCTTGAGAATAAGCTGCCTGATGACTTTGAAAGAATCCGCAAGTTAGGAACGATAGTACAAGCGGCATCTTTTCATTAAATATTTTTAATGGTGTTTGGGAGGTGAAGATTGGGAAATCTTTTGCCGTATAATACTCGGCAACTTGAATGCCGTTTGTTGATAAAGTTACATTATCGGGTGTAGATGTTTTAATTGTTACTTGGCGATAGCCCACGTTAGCAGCAGGGAAGTAACTCTCTCCATACGGTTCTTCGCTATACATTTCGTCTTCTACAAAAAAAAGTTTTTTAACTTTATCATAGACGGGGTAACGCAAGCAATTTTCTTCTGCGCCTACCATTGGTTCGTATTCTGCTACACCGGAACTTATTAATTGTCCGTTTTCCAATATTTTATAAATATATTCCTGACAATACGAGCTTGAATCTGATTTTTCCCACATATCGTGTACGGTAATTCTTTTTACTCTGCTACCACCCCCCAATTTTGCTTTGTTTACCGCATTTAGTCGCACATAAGAAGGCATATCATTATTAAAACTGATATTTTTGTAGTAATCTTGTCGATTACAATATCTATAATAATTATCATTACCATACATTGCATAAAACTTGGCTATTGTTCCATTCGAGTTAATTGCACGGAAAAAATCGGCCATATCGGAATTATATTCTGACTCTTCAGCACCGTTAAACAGTAAATCGGGTCTGCTGTTTTTCAAATATTGGCAACACAACAGATAAATAGGGTGTATGTCGTAGGCATCAAATGCTTTTACTTCAACTGCACCTACCGTAGGAGAAATATCTCGGACATTATTTTGTACTATTTCTACATAACCTTGTACATAATCGGGAAGGTTTTCGTCTTGATAACGCACTGCGATTTTAAAAAACATCAGATTGTTTTTGAAATTTGAAATATATTGTGCAGCTTGTGTGTCGGGTGATTTATTAAAATAGACATAATATTTTCCGTTTTCTTTGCTGAAACTTGTTGAGTTATTTAATGTAACCATACACATTGCCTGTTTATTTTGCACATAAGCATAATCGTCACTCTCGTAATTAATCTGAATGTGTCCGCCACTTGGAAGTTGAATATCGGTAAGTGCCCATGCTGAAGCCCAAACGTCTGCTTGTTCTTTATTTTGGGTAACGTAATGTTCAAAATAATTGGCATTGCCTTTATAGGTTCCCCATCTGTCCGAAGCGGTTGCGTTATAAGAAGGATTATAAGATTGATAAGAAAAATAATAGGGTGTATCTTCTCCACGCTCGTTTTGCCCGTATTTCATATAAACCGATTTTAATGTCAGCTTTCCCGAATTACTATTGGGGGTTGCAGGACAGAGTGAATAGTCGTATATAAAACAAGCAGTCTGTATAGGCATCATCGTATCTGCTTTACTAAATAATTTAATGCTATCCAATTTATATAATGTTCCATGCATACCGCCTCCAATATACTCGTTATTAACACCATAAGCATCTTGACGGGGAGAGATATAGAATTGTGCATAATGTGTCTTTGTTTCGATGCGGGAGACGTATGCAATCTCTTTTTCTCCATAATTATAGCTACCTTTATCATCACGTTTATTAGAACGGTCACCCATAAAGAAGTTGGCACCGAAATACGGAAAACGCCATGCATATCGATTATCTGCAGTATATATGTCGGTGTATTGAAATTTAACCCAATATCCTAAATCATTGTCACTTAATCCATTATTATCTACATCTACATAATCGTAAGAAGTAATGCCTGTCAATAAATACGAGTAAGCATAAGCAGGAGTTTGAGTGCAAGAATATAATTTTTCTTTGCCTTCACGTTCTGCATTGTCAGTACCTGATTTGGCATATTTAGTGTCATAATTGGTTACAATACTGTTTTGTAAATTATCACTTTGGTAAGGTAAAGAAAAACAAACATCTTTTTCAACATGATTGTATAATGACTTTCCATAAGTATATTTTTCGCCTTTAGCATTAACGATAGAAAAAGATTTGATATGATTTTTTTTACGTCCGTGAGAATCCACATCGCAAAACTCATATTCAATATTTGAAGTGCGTTTTTCTCGTTCAGGTAAAGTATTACAATTCATTTGTATGGGCTCATTATGTTCCGTAATGAGATTATTATCTACTACATAATTATAAGCCAAAGAGCCCATTTTGGAATGTTTATATTGTTGATTAATATCGAATTTTACGGCGTCTGTTTCCCCTATTTCGTTGTAATCCGTCAAGGAACGCGCAGTCTGTTCGCCCATCATTTTAAAGTAAAACGGTTCAAACAGATTTGGGGAGATGTTACGTTTATTCGAATTATTATACTCATATTTATTCATAAAAGATATAAAATTTTGATCACTCCAATCACCTGACGAACTAAAGGCACTATT
>CAYYHC010000162.1:0-4813 GCA_964471715.1 uncultured Lentimicrobiaceae bacterium
TGACCGGTCATGGCATCTACTACAAACAGAATTTCATGTGGATTGATTGCATTTTTAATATTGCCGATTTCATCCATCATTTCCTTGTCAATCGCTAAACGACCTGCCGTATCCACCAAAACGACATCGTGGCCGTGTTCTTTGGCATGTGCCACGGCGCGTTTGGCAATGTCAACCGGTTTTTTGGATTCCGCATCAAAAAAGACAGGAACACCGATTTGCTCACCCAATACTTTTAATTGATCGATGGCCGCCGGTCTGTAAACGTCACATGCCACCAACAACGGATTCTTTTTGCGCTTATTTTTCAACAAATTTGCCAATTTCGCAGCGTGAGTGGTTTTACCCGAACCCTGCAAACCCGCCATCAAAATAATAGAAGGATTGGCTTTAATGTTGATGTCTTCCGCAGAAGTTCCCATTAAACCGATTAACTCGTCATAAGTTATTTTGACCATCAACTGACCGGGAGAAACTGCTTTCAGTACATTCATACCCAAAGCTTTTTTCTTCACTTCATCGGTAAAATCTTTTGCAATTTTATAACTGACATCGGCATCCAAAAGAGCTTTTCGCACCTCTTTCATCGTTTCCGCCACATTAATTTCAGTTATATAACCCTGCCCTTTCAGTATCTTAAAGGCCCTTTCTAATCTGTCACTTAAACTATCAAACATACGATTTTTCTATTATTTTTTCATCTATAAATAACGGGTGCAAAGATAGTACAAAATTGGCAAATGAGCATCAACAAATGACGGGATATTTTTTCTATAAATTCGTGAAGCGAATGACGAAAAAATATCCTGACAATCATCGCACTTTTTTATAACTAAAATACTAAAAATCTTTTAGTTATAATAATAATTAAAAAATAAATCTTGCAATGCGCACCTATTTTCATTACGAAAAATGTTTGTGAAATGTAGGGGATAAGAATTAATGATCGATTGAAAATACAAAAGATTCGTCTTCGACTTTTTGCAAAAACATAGTCATATAGATTGCGATATAGACGATTTTGTCTGCTTGTTGAAGTCATGAAGTGTTATTTCTCTAAAATCGCCTAACTTACTGTTGATCATAATATTTCCACTTTTCCAAGGCAATAATGCGAAATGTTCCATTGAAGAAAGCGATTATTGAAAATAAATCCATTTATTTCGATCGTGAGAATGGTGTATTCCCCACATTAATGATAGGTATAAGTATTTGATTAAAAATTTTTTGTAAAGATATCGGCAAAAGAAATTATTTGTATTTTTGTCCCAATTAATTAAATTTACATTATGAAAAAGGCATTTCTCTTTTTAGTTTTGTTCTGTATTTGTTTTGTGCCGAGTGCTTTTGCTACCGCACAAATGCCGGATGTCCTCATTTACAACGGTAAAGAATACGATCTATTGACCAACCCGATGGAACATTATTTTGAAGAACATCCGGATTTGCGGCCACAATCCACGAGCTCTGCTCTTTGGAGAGGTTATATCGCTTATTTTGAAATAATTGATAATCAGTTAATTCTCAAGGATATAGAGGTGGAACGATGGATGGAGAATGGTGATAATGTAGAAACAGTGAGCATTTACAAAGAACTTTTTCCTTCTGAAGAAAAAATTATTATTGATTGGTTTACGGGAATCTTGCCGGTTCAAGATGGCGAGATGGTGGATTATGTTCATATGGGGTACGGTTCTACCTACTCACAATATATTTTATTTCAAGTCGATAAAGGAATTGTACTTGATATTCAATCATTTACAGATAGTGAATACAAAGATTACAAGGAAGAACAATACAAGGCTTTTCAAAAAACCGACAAGTATCAACAGTTATTAAAAGAAATTAAGAAAGAAAAAGGTATCAAAAAAATGGGAGATGATTTTATTGATAATTTTATCAGGTCTTATAGTAGTGCCGAATATGGGAATATTTTGGTTCCTTTCCCAAAAAAGAAGTAACATGCTTTTTGATGTTAATGACAGAAATGGGGTACCTTCCATACACCCCTATAAAATATTAATTGACAATAATTTATTGCAAACTGACTGCCGACATATTCGGAAAATCTTTCTTAATTAAATTTTGCAAAACCGTTCCCGGACCGAATTCATAGAACTCGTCCGCGCCGTTTTGTACCATATTGCCAATGGTCTGACTCCACAATACCGGAGAGGTAAGTTGTTGAATAAGATTGTGTTTGATTTCATTGGGGTGAATAACGGGTAGGGCATTACAATTTTGATAAATGGGACAAATAGGGGTGTTAAAGTGCGTATTTTCGATGGCTTTCGCTAACAATTCTTGTGCGGGCTGCATACAAGGTGAGTGAAATCCGCCACCCACTTTTAGCATGATGGCTCGTTTGGCGCCGGCATTTTTCAACGCTTCGGCAGCCAATTCCACCCCTTTGCGACTTCCGGAAATGACCACCTGGCCGCGACAGTTATAGTTGGCCGCGACCACCGTTTCATCAATAGTTTGGCATATTTCAGTCACTTGTTCGTTTCTCAAACCTAAGATTGCCGCCATGGAAGACGGATTTTGTTCGCAGGCTTGCCGCATGGCATCGGCGCGCTGTTTCACCAACAACAAGGCATCTTGAAAAGTGAGTGTTTCGTTGGCCACTAATGCCGAGAACTCGCCCAACGAATGTCCTGCAACCATTTGCGGACGGTTTTCGTTTTTGAGACACTTGCAGGCAATTACCGAATGGATGAAGATGGCGGGTTGCGTGATTGCCGTCCTTTTTAATTCCTCTTCAGTGCCGTTAAACATAATATCGGTAATGTCGAATCCTACTATTTGATTGGCTTCTTGAAACATCGCCTTCGCTTCATTGTAATTGTCGTACAATGTTTTGCCCATTCCGGAGAATTGAGCACCTTGTCCCGGAAATACAAATACTTTCATTTTTAATTTTTTTATTATTGATTAAATCATTCCGCCGTCGCAAACCAAGACTTGTCCGGTAATGTAAGAGGATAAATCGGAAGCAAGGAAAAGGGCGGCAGAAGCGATTTCTTGCGGTTGACCGGCGCGGCGAAGTGCCGTTTTTTGTATCCAATTTTCTGTCATTTCTTTGGGTAAAGCGTCAGTCATCGAGGTTTCGATGAAGCCGGGTGCGATGACGTTGCATCGTATGTTGCGACTCCCGATTTCTTTTGCTACAGATTTTGAAAAGCCGATGATGCCCGCTTTTGATGCGGCATAGTTGCACTGTCCTATCCCGCCAACTACTCCGACAATAGAACTGATATTGATAATGGAACCGCTTTTTTGACGCAACATCATTGTTAAGGCTGCTTTGGTGGTGTTGAAAATCGATTTTAAATTATTGTTAATCACATCATCCCACTCATCTTCTTTCATTCGCATCAGTAAATTGTCGCGGACGATACCGGCATTATTGATTAAAATGTCAATGCGTCCCAAATCTCTTTCTGCATCGTGAATGGCTTTCTCCGTTTGCGCAAAAGAGGAGGCATCGGAATAGTAACAATAGGCTTTTACATTTTGTAATTTAATCTGTTCCAATAAATTATCGACGGCAGCACTTTCTTTTCGTGAGGTAAAAGCAATGTTGGCACCTTGTTGGGCAAATAACTCGATAATTGCTTTTCCGATTCCTTTTGAGCCACCCGTAATAAATAGGTTTTTATTTTCTAACAATTTCATTATTAATAAAATAAATTTATTTTTCGTTTTTGACTAAAATAAAGGACATATTTCCTTCACAGCAGATTTCGTGGTTAACGGCAGCAGATGCTTCAATAAAAAATGCCAATCCGCGTTGTGTTGTGATTTTGGCGGTGACCTCTACCGTGTCGCCCGGGCGTACCTGTTTTTTAAATCTCACTTTATCGATACCGGCGTAAAAGGGTGTCTTTCCTTTCAGTTGTTCCCCGATTAAAAGTGCAGATGATTGTGCCATAATTTCGCATAGGATGACGCCCGGCACGACGGGATTTCCGGGGAAATGACCTTGCAGAAAAAATTCGTTGCCGTTTACATGATAAGTGGCGTGAGCGATTTTATTATCATCAACATTGATTTCGTCCACCAACAGCATGTGGTCGCGGTGCGGAATGAAAGTTTTAATAATATCTTGATTCATAATGCTACTATTTAATTAATTTTGCGAAGCGCAATGCAGGCGTTGTGTCCACCGAAACCTAATGAATTGGACAGTGCGATGTCGGCATTGTATTGACGGGCAATAAGAGGTACGTAATCCAAATCACATTCCGGGTCGGGATGATGCAGTCCGATGGTGGGTGGGATAATTCCATCGTAAAGTGTTAGTGCAGATGCAATTACTTCCGCCCCGCCGGCAGCACCCAACATGTGACCGGTCATTGATTTTGTAGAACTAATGGGTGTTTGTGCTGCTTTTTCATCTCCCAAAGCAATTTTGATGGCAGTGGTTTCCGATTTGTCGTTGAGAGGCGTTCCGGTTCCGTGAGCATTAATGTACAATGATTCGGATAATTGATAATTTGCCTCTTTCAAGGCGGTTTTAATGGCATTTGCCGCACAGTAGCCGTCCGGTTTGGGGGCGGTATAGTGGTAAGCGTCGCAACTGTTGCCATAGCCGACGACTTCGGCGTAAATTTTGGCATTGCGTTTTTGGGCATGTTCATATTCTTCCAAAATAATGATTCCCGCACCTTCTCCAATCACAAATCCCTGTCTCTCTTTATCAAAAGGCGTCGAGGCTTGCAGCGGGTCGGTGCTACGCGACAGGGCACGACTGTTGTTAAATCCGCCAATGGCAATGGGAGTGATGGCGGCTTCGGCACCACCGGTAATG
>CAYYHC010000163.1:0-4592 GCA_964471715.1 uncultured Lentimicrobiaceae bacterium
GAATGGTTTCGTCTCTGTGGTCAAGGTCAATGACAATTCCTTTGGGTTGATTATCGTTGGGAAAAGAATAGCGGTGACATCCCACATGTTGAGTAGTGGTCAGTTCGGCTTTGATGTTGTTTTTTTTCAACAAAACGGAGTAATAACCGGGCGAAGCCACTTCATCCTTATGCGAAAAAGTGGAGGCATATTCGGTATTGACGGGTGAGGCGGTTTGTGTGAACGGCATAATGAGAATATCGCCATAATCGGAACAGCCGGTACCGCTAAGGTGTGTGTGCGAAAATCCATAAACAATAGAATCGGAGTAATGATAAGCCGAACAGCCGTCCCAGCCGGTTAAGCGGGTATCGGGACTCAATTGTACCGCTCCGAAAGGCACAATGGCACCCGGAAAAGTGTGTCCATGCGCATCGGTTCCTACCAACGGATTTACATAATCAATAGAAGTGGGCTGCGCTTGCAGACGGGTTACGAACAACAATAAAGCGATAGCAAGAAATTTAGCCATTAGAAGTGGAAGCCTAATTTGAATGCCATTTGGTGGATAGGAAGTTTATATTCGGGAATAGTTGCAGAAACGGTTCCAATAGGAGTACTAACTTTGCTTGTGCCCACAACGTCATGATTTCCTAACCAATAGTAGTGAATGCCGATACTAACCAAGTTAACGAACATCACCCCTACTCCTGCTTCGGCGGCAAAGGCGGGATCCATTTTATAAGTAGTAGTAGCGCCGCTCCAACCTTCCGTTGTTTTCAGAAACAAATCGCAACCAACGCCGGCTTCTGCCCATACTGCAAAAACATCACTAAAAGTTGAAGTATAGCTTGCCCCCAAAATAATCGGCACGTTGGCATACATGGGTTTAGTTTTGGAAACAATATCATAAGCATCTCTCAATTCCTTATTCATTGCATTCCACATTAAGTCGGCACTCATAAAGATACCCACGCCCAAATCTTCGATGCGGGTATTGATGAAACGATAATTGTAGCGCAAGCCAAGGGAAGCACCGAACATGGCAGAGCCTTCTGTGTAAGGATCAGGCGCAATGTAGCTTGGATTCTCGGTAAATTGTCCCAAGGGCAGCATTCCACCCAGATGAATGGAAACGCCAGATTTGTTTTGTGCTTGAATTGTAGAAAACGAAAACAATAATACGATAACAACGATTATTGTAAAAAGAAAACAGTGAAAATTTTTCATAATATCAGATTTTTTTGATTTGTTTTGACACTAAAATTTCGAAGTGCAAATTTATAAAAAATAGTTATCAAATTAAGTTTTTGAAAAAAAATGATGAAAGTTTATTTTGGATGCTGTTATCAAACAAAAATCATGTACCTTTGCACCTTAAAAATAAAGTTATGATTCCTTTTGTTTGTAGTGATTTCAAAGATACTCGTTCCGGTTTTGGAGCAGGTTTATTAGAAGCCGGGCGGCGCAATGCCAATGTTTTTGCTTTATGTGCAGATGTGATTGGCAGTTTAAAGATGGGAGATTTTATCAAAGAGTTTCCGGACAGATTTATTCAGACGGGTATTGCAGAAGCCAATATGATAGGTATTTCAGCGGGGTTGGCGTTGAGTGGAAAAATTCCGTTTGCCGGTGCTTTTGCAGGCTTTATCTCCGGCAGAGTATATGACCAAATTCGTATGACGGCGGCCTATTCCAATTTGAATGTAAAAATTGCGGCGTCTCATGCCGGCATTACCGTGGGCGAAGATGGAGCAACTCACCAAATGATGGAAGATATAGGATTAATGAAAATGTTGCCGAATATGGTGGTGCTTAATCCGTGCGATTACAATCAAACCAAAATGGCAACGCTGGCAGCAGCAGAACACGTTGGTCCCGTTTATTTGCGTTTTGGGAGACCTTCTGTGCCCAATTTTACCCCTGTTGACCAACCGTTTATTATCGGAAAAGCCAATTTGTTGCATGAAGGTACTGACGTTTCAATCATTGCAACCGGTCACTTGGTATTTCATGCCATGGAAGCAGCATATCAATTATCACAGCAAGGAATTAATGCTGAAGTTATTAATATTCATACAATTAAACCGTTAGACGAAAACGCAATTCTAAAAAGCGTCGCTAAAACAAAATGCGTTGTAACTGCCGAAGAACATTTGATGAACGGCGGCTTAGGAGATTCAATTTGTCAATTATTGGCACGCAAGTTACCCGCTCCGGTGGAAATGGTTGCTGTGGACGACCGTTTCGGCGAAAGTGGAAAACCCAATGAATTGATGACAAAATACGGACTTGACACGCCCCACGTAGTGGATGCAGCTTTAAAAGTTCTTAATCGAAAATAAAGTTAATCCATTGCGGTTTTACGTAACTAAATTGGCAGTATGCAGGAAGTGGATGATGAGGTGATATTATCTCTTTTTAAGGACGAAAGTTCAAAAGAAAGAGCATTTAAAATGCTGATGAATAAATATCAAAAAGATGTTTATTACGCTATTCGCCGAATTGTTTTCCTTCACGAAGATGCAAATGACGTTACACAAAATGTATTTATTAAAATCTGGAGACATTTAGGTAAATTCAGGGGTGATGCAAGTCTAAAAACTTGGATAACAAGAATTTGTGTCAATGAATCCCTCACTTTTATCGAGAACAAAAGAAAATTGCTTAACATTACCGATGAAGATTACACCACCAAATTGTTGCAGGTAACTTCTGAAGATAAATATTTCTCCGCAGATAAAATTGAACAACTTTTACAAGCTGCTATTCTTAAACTTCCTGAAAAACAACGTATTGTATTCACAATGCGCTACTATGACGAAACCCCTTACGAGGAAATGTCGAAAATATTGAATACCTCCGTCGGTGCACTCAAATCCTCTTATCATTTCGCTCTCAAAAAAGTGGAAGAGTTTTTAACCAAACCGTACCGCGAAGATTAATCGAATTTGGATGCTTCTTATTAGAATCGTACACCAATAAAAAAGCACCTGCAAAATTATTTGTAAGTGCTTTATTTTAAGTGTGGAGCGTATGAGAATCGAACTCACGACCTCTTGACTGCCAGTAGAGCAGAAACGTATTTATTGCGTTTCGGGATTTTTTAATTTGCTAAAAATTTTGAATATAAAACGCATATTATCAATGGTTTATTGTACTGTTGTATGTTTATTTATTTTTTATAATTTTGCCGCATTATCGAAATTAAAATTGCACAAAAATTGCACAAATAATTTCTGATATAGAATTGCACAAAAAAATCTGCTATGGCAAGGAACCAAAAAGTGACACCGATCATCACGGCTTCGGATAGAAATGTATTTTTTTCGCTCACATATGACAGACATCGGAGGGAAAAAGACGAAGATGCTGCCAAATACCAAAAGTTTCCACTCGCAGTCCTCATATGCGCTGCCGGAAAGAACTTTTGGTTTAGAACTGGTCTTTTCGTTACTGAAACAGAATATGACAAGATGTTGAAAGCATCCAACAAGGGAACCTTCTATGAGGTGCGCCAGACTGAAATCGCTAAATTCAACAATGTTGTCGCCACTGCCAAGTCCCTGCTCGATGCAGATGCTTTTACACTTGATGTGCTGAAGTCCACACTTAAAGGCAAAAATGACGGCTCGTTCTCTGCTTTGTTCATGCAGAACATACGCAGGTTAAGCCAAGAGAATCGTATCGGCACGGCAGAGAACTACCGCTATGTGTATAAGAAGTTCTGCAAATACTTCGGTGAGAACGTTCCATTCTCGAAAATCACTCCACAGCTTGCCATTGACTTCAAGGATAAGATGCAAAAGGACGGCTTGTCCTCGACCACCGTCAACATCTATCTGAGGACGTTGCGTATTCACTGCAACATTGCGCTTGAGGAAGGTCTTATTAAGCACTCGCAGTACCCGTTTGGGAAGAAGCAGTCCAATGTGAAGATACCGGCTGCTGCAAAACGTAAGGACTCTTTCCTTGATGTTCCTGAAATCCTCAAACTGATGGTGTATGACACCGACGAACACAAACAAAACAAATACGGAGAACTTGTATGTGAATCGCTGAACATGTGGATGTTCTCATATCTTGGCAACGGGCTGAATCTCGCTGACATGGCAGAATTGCGATATGGCAACCACTTTTTCAAAACGCACGGAAAAGAGCTCGAATTTGTCAGAAAAAAGACGGAACGCACGTCGGCTGAACTCATCCTTATCTATATTCCCGTAATCGAACCGCTAAAAAGAATTATTGACAAATACGGAGCAGAACCACGCAGAGACGCATACGTTTTTCCACAAATACTGAACGGGGCGATAGATCCCGTACGGATAAAGAAATTGGTTTCGCAATACAAATCCAATATCAAGGACAGACTGGAAAAAGTCTGCAAGGAACAAGGAATATTGGCCCCCGTATCGATGACTTGGGCTCGTCACTCTTTCAACACGAACCTTGCACACAAGAAAGTACCCGAAAGTTACATCAGCCAAGCGATGGGACATAGCACGGAAAGCATCACTGCCGGATACACGGGTATGTATTCCACCGAGGACAGGTTCAGATACAACTCGCTGCTGCTTGAACCAGACAAGGAAGCGTAAACCGCAGTTTGA
>CAYYHC010000164.1:0-4522 GCA_964471715.1 uncultured Lentimicrobiaceae bacterium
TATTTGCAACTCAATTAATAACAATAAATACTCGTTTTTTTACGGGTCAAAACATAAATAATTTATCATGATGAAGAAACTTTTTGGATTATTTGTTTTTTTGTTTCTGTTTAGTGCTTTTTTATATCCCCAATCGGCAATGATAGGAATTTGGCAAGGCACTATTCATATTTCCAATGATTCGCTTGCGGTTGTATTAGTTGTTGAAAATAAGGATGATACATTACATGTGGTTATGGATAGTCCCGACCAATTTGTGACCGATATTCCTGTCTCGGATTTTTCGTTTTCAAATGATTCGGTATGGATTGAGGTAAAGGCTGTTAATTGCACTTTTAAGGGAGCTTTATTGAAAGATTCCGACAAAATTACGGGTGTTTTTACGCAAAATCGGACTAATTTTCCGCTTACATTTTCCCGTACTGCCACTCGACAAAAATTTTCGCGTCCGCAAACGCCGATGCCGCCCTATCCCTATGAAGAAAAAGAGCTGTCGTTTGCCTATTGTAACGATTTCTCCATTACCGGAACTTTGACACTTCCGCAAACGAAACCTACGGCGACGGTTATCCTCATTTCCGGCTCCGGCAGACAGGATAGGGATGAAAACATTTTTGGACACAAACCCTTTCATGTGATAGCGGATTATTTGACGCAAAAAGGATATGCGGTTTTTCGCTACGATGATGTCCCGATGCCTTATTTTAATAAAATGACTTCATATAATTTTGCAGATATAGCACTTGCCATCGTCGATTCGTTGTTATTAATGCCGGAATTGAAAGATATGCCCATCGGTTTGATAGGACATAGTGAGGGAGGCTTGATTGCATGGATGGTGGCGGCACAAAATTCGAAAATTGATTTTGTAGTTTCTTTGGCAGGAATGGGAGTCCCCATTAAGAATATTTTAATGTATCAGTGCGAAGCCATCGCGCGTGCCGAGCAGTTGCCGGAAGCTCAAATTCAGAGCAATCTGGCTTTGAATCTGAATTTATATGATATTGTACAAAATTCTAAAAATAAGACAACTGCGACAAAAAATATGAACGATTTTATCGTCGATTATACGAAAAACATGACACCGGAACAGCGTATAGAAGCCCATTTGACTACTCAGGAAGTAATGATGCTTAACAGACAGTTGTTATCACCTTGGTTTTATGAGTTGTTTAAAATTGAGCCAAAAACCTATATGAAAAAAGTGAAATGTCCGGTGTTGGCTTTAAATGGGGATAAAGATTTGCAAGTAGGGGCGCAAGAAAATTTAAATGCAATGCAAAAATACTTGAAAAAGAACTCAATAAACCAATTTGTGGAGATAAAAGGGGTTAATCATCTTTTTCAGGAGTGTACCACCGGTTCGTCCAGCGAATTCGGAAAAATAGAGCAGACTTTCTCACCGAAAGTATTGGAGACGATAGGGAAGTGGTTAGATGAGTGTGTTTCTGTTGGTGGCAAAACTGCCGGTGCACCGAAATAAAAAAACTAAAAAATAACAGTGGTAATTCCGTTCGGATAATCGTTGGAGAATAAATCCTTAATGCGTTGATAATCAGATTCATTCTTTACAAAATCCAAATTGTGTGTGTCCACAATGAGAACAGGAATATTTGTGATTTGTCGTAAGTAATTCATATAGCGGCTCTGAATGTCTTGAAGATAATCGGGCGAGATATTCTTTTCATATTCGCGTCCGCGACTGGCAATATTTTTGAGCAGTTGTTCTATACTATTGTGCAGATAAATAATGATGTCCGGTTTGGGGAGATAGGCAGAAATGATTTCATAAACTTTCAGATAGAGGTTATATTCGTCGCTTTGAAGGTTGTTTTTTGCAAAAATATCGCATTTATCTATGAAGTAATCGGAGACAACGAGGTCGGTAAAGAGGTCCCTTTGTGTGAGTAACGTTTTGAGTTGTTGGTATCTGTCGGTAAGGAATGTCATTTCCAAGGGGAAAGCGTAGTGGGTAGGGTCCTTATAAAATTTCGCGAGAAAAGGATTGTCGATGAAACGTTCCAATACAATTTCTGCGTTTAAATCTTTTGCAAGTTTTTCTGCAAAAGTGGTTTTTCCGGCACCAATACAACCTTCAATAGTAATATAATTGTATTTCATAATTGCTAAGACACTTTCGATTGTTGAACATTGAGCAGTAATTGCTGAAAAGATTCTTGAAAAGGAGGTATTATCTCATTTTGAAAGAGTTCTGATAGAGGGAGGAGTACAAATTCGCGTTCCTGGATGCGAGGGTGGGGAATCGTTAAAGTGTGAGTACATAAAATGGTGTTTTCATACAGTAAGATGTCAATATCAATTGTACGAGCTTGATATTGAGGCATATTGTCAGATGAATAGGTGGTTTTATGTGTTCGACCCAACTCTTTTTCAATGGCTTGTGTTTGAGTAAGCACTTCTTCGGGCGTGAGGTCTGTGTTAATGATTAAAATTTGATTTAGAAAAGGGAAAGAAGAAAAACCCCACGATTCCGTTTCGTAAATCCTTGAACTATTAACGATGTTTCCTATACGATAATCGATTAATTTAGCGGATTTTAGAAGGTATTCTTGTCGGTTTTGTAAGTTGCTCCCAAGTGATAAAACTGCTCTTTTCATTAGTTTGCAAATCTACAAAATATTATTTTTGAAACAGCAAATTTTCTCTATAATAAAGAAAAAATGCACTAATTCATTATCAATTAGTGCATTTATTTTATGGTAAGACCGATTTGGCTTAATCTCTACTCAGAACGATGTAATATAATAATGTGGCTAAAGAGGAGAGTGCCGCTACCAAATAGGTGCGAGCAGCCCAACGAAGCGCGTCTTTGGCATGCTCTTGGGCAATATCGGATGCCAAATTGCTATTTTCAAGCCACTCTAAAGCTCTGTTGGAAGCATTGTACTCCACAGGCAAGGTGATAAAAGCAAACAGTGTAGTGAGAGAAAATAATCCGATTCCGATAAAAAAAATGATATTTCCAAATGCTGAAAAGCCCATCAAAATTAAGCCGGCAAGCAAAATCCATTGTGAAAATCGGCTTCCAATGTTCACCATGGGAACCATTGCGGAACGCATTGATAACCAATGATATGCTGTGGCATGTTGAACGGCATGCCCGCATTCGTGCGCGGCTACTGACGCTGCTGCCACATTACTTCCATCATAAACTCCCTGACTTAGATTAACCGTCTTGGTGACGGGATCGTAGTGGTCGGTCAGCGTTCCCTGTGTCGAAACAACTTTAACATCGTAAATGCCATTATCATGCAACATCTTTTCGGCAACATCTTTCCCCGTATAACCTGACGGAAGAAATTCCTTCGAATATTTTCTGAATTTTGATTTTAAAACTTGTTGAACTCCTAAGCTTAGAAGCATAAAACCACCAAAAATAATCCAATAACCCATATACATCATATACATAATTCAAAATTTTAATTCGCAAAGATACAATCTTTTTAAAAAATACATGGCACCAACAAAAACAAAAATAATTTGTTCACCGATGGAAGCGATACCTAAAGAAAATCTCGAAAATTTACTATACTTTTGCAACTCCAAAGTACCTATTCAATTGAACTAAAAAAATACTTATAAAATGCACAAATACAGAAGTTTAATATTACCCTTTGTGATTATCGTCGGCTTACTTTTCCACCATTATATTTCGATGGTAAAGGGAATTGTGCCGATATTGATTTTTTTGATATTGATGTTTAATTTCAGTTCATTGGATGTCCGTAAATTGCGGTTGACGGGGTTGCATTATTGGTTGTTGGCTTTTCAGATTGTGGTAAGTATTGTTTGTTATTTTATGGTTTTACCTTTCAATGAGATAATTGCGCAAGGCGTTTTGGTGGGCATCTTATGTCCTGTGGCGGCGTCGATGGTGGTGGTGGCCTGTATGTTGGGTGCTAATAGAGAAACCGCTACGGCTTATACACTTTTGGGTAATTTTGGAATTGCGTTGATTGCTCCCATTTATTTTTCATTTATTGGGACTAATGTGGATATGCCGTTTATTAGCTCGTTTTTGTTGATTTTATCCAAAGTTGCGCCCATTATTGTTTTGCCGATGATAATGGTAATCGTGTTACAATTTTTTGCCCCTAAAATCAATCATTTGATAACGAAGGTTCAAGGAGTTTCGTTCTATTTGTGGGCGATTGCCTTGATGATTACGATTAGTCAGACGATTGATTTTATTTACCTGCATGGCCGTGGTAACGAACAGGTGATAATATGGCTTTCGGTTGCGTCGTTGATAGGTTGTATTGTGCAATTTGCAGTAGGAAAGTGGGTTGGGAAAAAATATGGCGACATTATTGCGGGCGGTCAGGCGTTGGGGCAGCGTAATACGGCAATGGCTATATGGATGGCTTACACCTATTTGGACCCGTTGGCGTCTATTTTTCCCGCAGCCTATTCTGTATGGCAGAATCTTTTTAATAGTTATCAATTGTGGCGGCACGACCGAAAAGAGGTTGCCGTTCATTGATGTTTTCAACAACTCATT
>CAYYHC010000165.1:0-4515 GCA_964471715.1 uncultured Lentimicrobiaceae bacterium
GCCTAAAACCCGCAAATGGCATAAGAAAGAACAATTTAATGATTTTGCCCTGCGTAAATTCGGGATAAGAATGCATAAAAAATTGGTGAAAACACCTTTCGATATTCTCACCAATCAATTTCGAAGAATGCAGCTGCATTATGAAAAAGCATTTATTCTTCTATGAAAACACTTAGTAATCAACCTCTAACAACCAATATATTATTTTCTGACAAATTTCGAAGTTCCAATGATGTTATTATCACTTGAAATAGTGATAAAATAAACACCTGATTCCAAATCTTTTACGTTGATCGACATATTTTCGCTTTCAACAGAAACGGTTTTAACTTGTTGGCCGTTAGCGTTATAAATGGTAACAAGAGAAGCTTGTGCATTGTTTTTCAAAGTAACATTCAAAACATCATCAGCCGGATTAGGGAAAATGCTGAACAGGTCGCTACTCATTTCATTAATATTGCTTGCGAAAGAGAAAGTAACCGTATAATTGCGAACTGCATCGCCGGAAGTAACAGCAATACGAGCAACGGTGTCGGAAACGGAGGCTTGGGTAATGCTTACTTGTGCGTTTGCAGAAGTGGCAGTGGCATCAACGACAGGAATTAAAGAACCTTGAGGCAATACAACGCTGTAATTCAATGTATTGGCATCAAAACCGGTAACAGTTGCGCCATCAACTTTCAAATCGCTTAAGGTAACATCATAAATCATTTCAACGTCATCAATGTAAAGATAATCTTGAGCAGAACCTTCACCGGGAATTGCATTGGTAGTGAACGTAAGCAAAATATAAGCAGGAGTGGTAGCAGTGTAACCGGCATAATCGAAAGGCACCACAAATTCCTGCCAACCATTGGTAACGGTAAATTGGCGAGTGGCTTTGGCAACCACGTGACCGGCAGCATTGGCATCACCTCCATCAGGATCTCTGTAATCGTAAGCGTCGTGAATAACTGCATTCATTCTTGCTTCTTGTGTAGTGCTTGGGCATTCAAATTTTGCCCAAAAACGGATATAATCAGGTTTTCCTGTGAATGACTGACTTAAATCTCCATCAGAGGTACGAGAAATGTTGTAGTTTTCAGCACTGGTAGCGGTAGATGAACCGATACGGATTTGTCCGGTCGTCATGTTTCCGTTTGCAGTAATATTGCTTCCCATAAGAGAAACAACAGTGGCAAAAATTTTGCAACTGCTTGTACCGGTAGTTCCCGGACGCACATCAGTAGATTGTTCGTGACGAGTTTCAGTTGCTGCAGAACAACCCAACGCATAAATGCCACTCAAGTCGCATTGTGCAGAAGGAAATCCGTTCCAGTTATTGGGTTCATCACTGCCCCAAGATTCAAAATTGCCATTAGGCAACTGATAGGTTTGTGCAAAAATCAAGCATGGAAATGCGATAAATAATAAAGATAATAGTTTTTTCATTTTCGTTTGTTTTAAATTTGTTTTATTTTTTTGACGCGACAAAAATACATCTTTTTTATCACTTGGAATGAATAATATATACTATTTCACCCAACTATTTACTAATCAATAAAATAAAAATGTTAATAAAAGTTAAAACCAATATTATAGAACAATATATCCTATATATAGAGAAGCAGACCTGACACGTTGTGGTAACCCATTTGTTGTATTAATGAAACGTATTCGCTAATTTGCTGTTCATATATTGCGGAAGGGTCGCCGGTTTTGTAGTCGATGACCACAACTTCATCATCCTTCAAAATCACTCGATCGGGGCGTTTCACCTCACCCGAAGAGGACAATATGGAAATTTCGTTCAATACTTTAACATTCTCTGCAAAATAATCCCCAAATTTTTGGTGTTTCAATATGTTTCGTAAGGCGTCGCGGATATCGAAGGCGTAGGTCTCATTTGTAAAGGTCAACTCATCAATTTCTTGATTGCTCTGTGGGAAATGCTTTAAATGAGATAGATAGTCGTGCACTGCAATTCCACGTCCCTGCTCGTCCGTTTTCGTATAAAGAGAGCCATAAGCCAAATTAGTTTGAGCAAAATCGGTATAATAAATTTTGGAAATGGCTGCGGGCTGGTTATCGGTACTTTTTTCTTTTGGGGTAAACCGGTAATCTTTGTCGCCAAACCAAAAATGGAGGGAGTCCTTTTCGTCTTCCACAAAATCATTTTTATTGGCTTCAATAAAATCGGATAAAAACAAATTATAATTGCCGCTATTTTTCTTGCCTTCTTGATGATTCTTATTCATACCGGTGATAATATAAAGTGCATTTTGCGGTCGAGTATGAGCGACATACAAAATATTCAAATTGTCGATAGCGGTTTTATTACTTTCTTCCTCAAAATAGTTTTCCAACCCTATATTATTCAATGACTTATTATTTTTCAACAAAACATAAGGCAAACCGGAAATACCATCCTCATCTTTATACCAAAATTCTTGTTTGGTTTTTTTATGGGGATACTGCATAAAAGGCATAATAACGACAGGAAATTGCAAGCCTTTTGATTTGTGAATGGTCATAATGGTAATGGCATTTTTGCCGGAGGGAGTTGATATAGAAATACTTCCTTTTTGATTTTCCCACCAATCCAAAAAGGTCACCAACTCTCCATTATGGTTTTCCAGATAAGATAAAACAGTTTCAACCAAAGCTGATACGAACGCATTGGGCGCGTTGAGTTCAAACAGGGCAATGATGTGTTTAACCAAAGTAAAGAGAGGCAGTTTCAGCAGTTCGGAGGGGTTCAAATTGACACCGAAATCGGACAAGAAAGTCAGCAATTGTCCATGATTAATCATCTCAATGGCATCATGAAGCGAATACCGAGACATATTACTATTTTTGATGACATAATTGGCGATGACCACTTGTGATAGTTGGTCATCGGCATCAACCAAAAAACGCAATACAGAAACAATAAGGTTCACCTCATCGGATGATGCCAAAAGCAAAGAGTCGGAAGAGATCACCTCATGTTTTTTTGAGGTCAAAAAATTGCCCAAATCTGAACAAGTTTGTTTACCTTTAGCCAAAATAGCGATATCTTTCAATTGAAACCCACGTGCGAGGGCATCTTCGACCGCTTTCAGCACTTCTGTCAGCACATAATCTTCCTCAGTATCTCCCTTGAATTGGATGGAGACGAATCCTTTGTGTTCTTTTCCGGGGCAAATATTTTGCGAAACATCTTTATAATAATTTTGCGTCATCGCATCGTCTTCTTTCAGTTTCCGCCAATAGGTAAAAAATCGATTATTAAAATCCACCACATTGCCATCGGTACGATAATTGACTAATAACGGAACCATTTCAAACAACTCGCACTCTTTATCCATTGGGGCGATTTCGTTTTGATAACCTTCTTTCGTTGTCAATTTACTAAACAGCGTAGAATCGCCATTTCGGAAACGATAAATGGCTTGTTTTACATCTCCAAACAGAATCGATTTCCCACCGGAAGCCAAGGCATTTAATACGAGAGGCAACAAATTATCCCACTGCAATTTACAAGTATCTTGAAATTCATCGATAAAGAAATTTTCATATTTATTTCCAATGCGTTCGTAAATATACGGGGTATCTTCTTTATCTTTAATTTCATTATTTATTTTAAAGTTGGCTTCGCTGAGATAAAAGAGATTATCGTGATATTTGATTTCATCCATGATTCCTTTTAAATCAAGAAGAAAGGAAATGGCTTGTAAGTTTTTGGTAAAGGCATCTATTAATAATAGTTGGCGTTGAATTTCTTTCATTTCATGGTATGCCGCCACAATTCCGTTGTGTTGTTGGGGGAGTAGTGTAACCGTTTTGGTAAAACTTCCTTTTTCTATACAATTCACCACATAGGTGTCGCTTACCATTTGGGTCGGGTCAGCCGACGACCTGCTAAACCAAGTAAAGACACCTCTATTCCCTTGAATAAAATCCGCTGCTTCCAACCTTGTCGCATCAATCAGACCCTGACCTATATCAGCCAATTCGATAAAACGCGATAGCAGATTTTTCTTTTCCACAATCATTTTCTTGACAACCAACTGAAAATCAGTCACGCCCGCCAATTCTTGCATAGGCAAATAGGTATCTTCCTCATAAATCTTATACAGCATTTTCGTCAACTCCTTTTCAATCTGCCATCGTCCGGTTTCTTCCAACTGATTGTCAATCAAATCCAGCATGCGTTTTGACAAGTCTTTATCATTTTTTGATATTCTATTCATCAAAATATCGATGGTTTGCGAAAAATAATCGTCTAAGGTAACTTCCACACTGAAATTAAAATTCCCGCTCAAAGAAAATGCGCGAATTAATCTAATGAAAAAGCTGTCGATAGTGCTAACCGAGAAGTTGGGATAATCGTATAAAATGTTAGATAATAATCTTTTAGAAGGTTCTTGGATGTCATGATAGTTAGAAAATTTTGATAATTTTTTCTGTACCATTTCAAAAATTGCCTTTTCGGAGCTGCCCAATTGGTCATAATCGCAAAAAGCGAATCGATTCAAGGTTTCCACAATACGT
>CAYYHC010000166.1:0-4485 GCA_964471715.1 uncultured Lentimicrobiaceae bacterium
TACCATTATTGCAAACAGCACAATGCAAATACAATATCCAAAAAACCTTTATCCCAACTGGAAACTGACCGCTTCCAAAATAAGTGTAAAATTGGAAATTGCTGAGGATCGATATGTCGCTCACGATACAAATGATGTCTATCTTATCAAGTACAAAATTAACCTTGTGCATTTAAACGGGCAGAGAGAAACGATTGATTCCACTCTGAAAGTTGTCTATCAAGCCAACGGCACTTATGCCGATATTGCCATTCATAATTATCCCGATTGCATATCGGCCACATTAACCGTTACTGCGGTCTATCCCACTATGGATGAAGATATTGTCCTATCTTTGGAACTTTCCGGCGAGAGAGCTGCGGCTTGCGACACACTCGCCGCACCTGCATCCGTGATAGGAAAATTATTGCCGATAAATAACGAATTACAACTTACTTGGGCATACCTTCCGGGTGCCGATAACTATGAAGTGGAATGGCTTTTCGTTGATAATCCGCATCATCGTAACCATGTGCCTTATGACTTCAGAAATGCCTCTCGCATTGAAACTTCCAACAATTTCTACAACATTTCAACCGTCTTCCCTGCCGGAAATATTCTCTTTCGCGTGAGAGGAACGGGAACCTATCATACCGATACCGCTGATTACCCGCTATACGGAACATGGAGCCTTCGCACCGAAAATGCCAATGTTTTGCCAATGACGGATTCAAGTTGTCATTTAATTTTTTATGGAATGGAAGATTCCCTAACCTGGCAATATTCGGCTGCTTATGCCGAAGAAGGAAAACGAAAAGAGGTAATATCTTTTTACGACGGCACTCTGCGAAACCGACAACAGGTAACGCTTAATAATACCGACCACACGGCAATCGTATCCGAAACCTTTTACGATTATGTGGGACGCGAAGCCGTGCAATCCTTAGCCGCACCCACCCCCTCTAAAGGCATACGCTATTATGGTACGGACCAAACGGCAAACGGAAATTTTAACGGCTGCTTCCCTAAATCTTTCTACGATACCGACAGCTCTTTGACATCACCCGCCCCTTTTGATACACAAAGCGGAAGCAGATTGTACTATTCTTCAGGCAACCCATTCTTAATCAATACTTTAAAAGTAAATATTGCGCAAACTCCTTCCGATTCGGGTTACCTTTACACCCGAACCCGCTACCTAAACGATGGAACTAACCGTACTCATTCGGTTAGCGGAATAGGTAATGCCTATTCTTTGAGTAGTGGAAAAGAGACCCGTTTTTATTACGGTAATCCTTCACAACAAGAACTTGACCGACTCTTTGGCAACGAAGTCGGCTTCTTCAACCATTATCAAAAAGTATTGACTGTGGACCCCAACGGCGTAACCACCGTTGCTTATTATGATATGAAAGAACGTCTGATTGCAAGTGCCATAGCTCAAAACGCCGATAGTTCCAATTTACTCGACATCGATAATGCACCCAAAGAAACCATTTTCAACGACTACTATGATTTTGACCAAAACAGCCGTCTCTTTTCCCAATCCCTCTTGGTTGCCACACCCGCCATTTATAAATTTACCTACAAATTTCAAAAGACAACCCCCTTTTGTTTGAATTGCGAAACCGAAATATGCCTTGACTGCCGATACCGCATTATTTTCAGTTTGTTTGATACAGAAAACTCCTCTTTCGCCTTTGCCGATACTCTCACCACCTCCGCAGATACCATTATTCAGAATGAAATTGCCTTAAATATAGGAAGTTACCAACTTACAAAAAAAATAGAATTAGTAGAAGACCTTCAATTGAGCGAACTTTTGGATGAAGCGGTTATCCATCAAATCCCCTGTATTCCGTACGATACTGCCGTACCCGAATCGTGCCTCTCAATTTGCGAACAATTCTGTACAGACAGTTGTTACTCTACTGATAGCCAAAATGATAGCTGCTACGATAACTGCCTACTCAACTGCGAGGCAGCAACTCCATACCTGAACGATTGCGACGTAAAATTACAAATGTTACTCGCAGATATGAGCCCCGGCGGACAATATTTTGACAATATTCCCGCACCGTGCGGAATCGACAGCGTATCCATCCTTGATTCTAATTATTACCCCAACACAATGCTCAATCATATCAATGTTTCTTTCTTGAATAATGATTCTCAAATTCAACAACTGATGAACGATTTTCATATCCCACCCGCCGATTACGACAGCTTGTGGAGTTGTTTGCGCTGCCACTGGATGGACGACTATGCTCAAATCCTGCTTCCTTATCACCCTGAATATCAAATTTATAAACTATTTTGCAATTGTCACGACAATACCGACAGTATTGCCGATTTTGACCGAACTTTTGCCACTACTTTCTTTTATACCGATGCCCTGAATGCCGGTCTTTGGAATCCCGCCTCGCTCGATTTTGACACAACCACACACATTTCAAACTCACCTGACATGGCATTTTGCAACTTTGACGACCAAATAGAAGACCCTTATTTTAAAAATATCAATTGTTGTGAAATTTTTAAAAATAAAATTAAAGCACATATTGCAGAAAAAATGTCCCGCTATATCACTTGGAACTACGATGATACAATGCGTTCCGTCAGTTTGTACTATTGTTTGTTTAATCCTGACAGCATTGCTCCCACCCGCACTCTTCCTTATGCGATGGACAGTGTGGCGGCGCAATCCGTCATTAATATTCAAAACGACGTAATTCCTGAGTGGGCAACTCAGTACGAATGTACCGAAAATGATGCCCGCTGGCGATTGTTTCAATCTGTTTATCAATATCTTAAGCAGGAAGCTAAAAATCTGTTCGCCCCAACCTGCTTATTCAAATCCACTCTCTATTCGCCTAATTTCAGCATTAACCAAGAAGATTATTACGCCAATCTTTTCCCTCCATCAGCCACCGAAATTTGCAATTATTACCTGAAAGCCGATACCGCTTGCACCAATGTACCCCTCACCGTCGCCCCGTATCCCGGCTTCCAAATCAGATACCTCTGCCAACCCGTTTATGCACTATCAACCAATAGTTTGGATACTTTGCTGACCAATGCAGGAAACGAACTCTATGACCAATGCTTAACCGACTGCAATAGTGCCGCCAACGATTGGATGCGCGAATTAGACGACTTCTTCCATGCTAAATGTCCCGCCGTTTTTGCCAACGACAGCACTATTTGGAAAGCCTTGCGCGATTCACTTACCCTGCTGTGCCACCGAGGATGCGACACCTGTTTGCATAATAACAACTTCGCTATCGGACAATTAATTGATTTGGAAGACTATGCACAACTGTTAACCCAAATGCAATGCCCGCCGGAAGATAGCAATTATGTAAGAATCGTGTACCGTAAAACTTCCGAAAATCTGACCGATTGCGGCTGCAATAATTATCAAAATTGGCTCAACAACTACAACCTCTCCTTTTGGTCGGATACTACTCTGATTCGGGACGCTCTGCAAAATGACAGCATTTTAATCGGTAATGACCACTTATTGCAAATGGAAATCGGTTTCTGGAATCATTTCTGCATTTGGTCGCGATATGATTCTTTGCTATTTGGCGAAAATATTGACAGCTTGAACATTTTGCTCTGGAATGAACACCATTTTCCGGATTATTTCCGATGCAATAACAACGACATCGATTGGCTGCAACATTGCGAATATCTTGCACAAATGGATGCTGACGCACAAAATGCAATTGCACAACAAAATGCGCTTGACAATGCCCGCGAACAATATCAGCAAGACTACTCTCAGCACTGTATAGCCAACATTTCAGAGTCACTTTCAATTACCCATGCCCAAAACGAATTTCTCTACACCTTATATTATTACGACCAAGCCGATAACCTGATTAAAACGGTGCCGCCGGAAGGCGTTAAACCGCTGAGCCAAACCGAACTTACTTTGGTTCAACAGTATAGAAATACCGTCACGTCCTACAAAGATATTTACCCCGGATTTATGCACCCGGAACATAAAATGATTGCCAATACCAACTATAATACCCTTAATCAGGTAATTACAAACTTTATTCCCGACCATGACAATACTACGACACTGTATTACGATATTCTTTCGCGTCCGGTTATCAGTCAAAATGCACAACAAAAAACAGAAAAATTGTATTCTTATACTCTTTACGATGAGTTGGGCAGAATTGTGGAAGTGGGACAATTGCACACCGAGCAAACTATCAATCAGCAGCTTGCAGAAGACAACAGTGCGCTTGCCGATTTTATTAATTCCGGAGAAAAAAGCGAGATTACGCGAACTTATTACGATTTTCCGCTCCTAACCACACTCAATCAAAACCATTTGCGCAACCGCATTGCCTGCATTACCTTCCACTCCATTGACACCACACCGCTTCTTTATCGCTCTGCCACCCATTACAGCTACGATATTCACGGAAATGTACAACAAATCATACAAAATATTCCCGATTTGAAACAATATAACAGAGAATTTAT
>CAYYHC010000167.1:0-4462 GCA_964471715.1 uncultured Lentimicrobiaceae bacterium
GATACGGCAACCACCATGATTAAATTGTCCCCACAAATTCCCAATGAAGCTACTTTGGCGATCAAAAATATTGAAAGTCCGTCATTTTTAATGCATTTCATTGCTTCAAACTTAACATTGAGCGTTCAAGAACAACAAGAGATTTTGGAAGTGGATGAAATTGAAAAACGTGCACAGATGATTCTTCGTGCAATGAGCAAAGAGTTGCAAATTTTGGAGTTGAAAGCGCAAATTCAAAATAAATCGAAACAGGAAATTGATCGCCAACAACGCGAATATTACCTGAACGAACAGATTAAAACCATTCAAAAAGAGCTTGGGGAATCACCATCCGAACAAGCCTACGAAGAAATTGCCAATAAAGCAAAAAATAAAAAGTGGAGCAAAGAGGTACAAGCAGTTTTTGACAAAGAAATGCAAAAACTACGTCGAACCAATTCCATGTCGCCCGACTTTTCTATTCAATTTAACTTTTTGGAATTGATGGTCGATTTGCCATGGAATGAATTTACCGAAGACGATTTCGATTTAAAAAGAGCCCGTACCATTTTAGACAAAGAACACTTTGGTTTGGAGAAAGTAAAAGAGCGAATCATCGAATATTTTGCCGTTTTGGAACTCAAAAAAGACATGAAATCGCCCATTTTATGCTTGGTAGGACCTCCGGGAGTGGGAAAAACCTCCTTAGGTCGCTCCATTGCGAACGCATTACAAAGAAAATATGTTCGTGTCTCTTTAGGCGGCTTGCGCGATGAGTCTGAAATTCGCGGACACCGCAAGACCTACATTGGTGCCATGCCCGGACGAATTATCCAAAGCATGAAAAAAGTAGGCTCATCCAATCCCGTTTTTGTATTGGATGAAATTGATAAAGTATTGGGAATGAACGTTCAAGGCGACCCTTCCGCTGCATTGTTGGAAGTTCTCGACCCCGAACAAAATGTTTCTTTCTACGACAACTACCTCGAAATGGGTTACGACTTGTCGAAAGTCCTCTTCATTGCCACCGCCAACAATCTTAGCAATATACCAAGTGCATTGCTCGATAGAATGGAAGTGATTGACATTTCCGGCTATTTCTTGGAAGAAAAAGTCAATATTGCCAAAAAACATCTTGTACCTAAACAATTAAAAGAGAATGGTTTGAATCGTTCGCAGTTGCAATTTAGCGACTCTATATTAGCGACCATTATCAGCGACTACACGCGCGAATCGGGCGTACGCGGATTGGAAAGAACCATTGCCAAAATTATCCGTCACCAAGCGGCTGTTTACGTTCAAGAAGGCACTATGGATAAGAAAATTACCAAAGATGCTCTTATCAAAATACTGGGTGCCCCCATTTTCCAAAAAGATCGCGCCATCGACAACGACATCTGCGGTATTGCTACCGGATTGGCATGGACTTCTGTCGGCGGAGAAATTCTTTTCATTGAATCCGTTATCAGCGAGGGAAAAGGAAATCTGACACTCACCGGCAATTTGGGAAATGTAATGAAAGAATCGGCGACGATAGCCTACGAATTTCTGAAATCGCATGCTGAAACCTACAATATCGACCCGAAAGTATTTCAAGAAAAGAACATTCATATTCACGTACCCGAAGGAGCCACTCCCAAAGACGGTCCTTCCGCGGGTATCACATTGTTGGCTTCGATCATTTCATCGTTTACGCAACGTAAAATCCGCAATAAAATAGCCATGACCGGCGAGATTACCCTTCGCGGCAAATTGTTGCCCGTTGGCGGATTGAACGAAAAAGTGTTGGCGGCCAAGCGCGCGGGCATCTTCGATATTGTCCTCTCCTCCGAAAACCAAAAAGACATCAACGAACTCAACAAAGAATATATCGGAAATATGAATTTTCATTACTTCTCCACTATGCAGGAAGCCATTGATTATATTGTACTTCAATAATGCTTTTAGACCAATTAAAATCATATAAAATCTATTTGGCATCGCAATCGCCCCGCCGCAGAGAATTACTGAATGGCATGGGGTTTGATATTGAGGTGATGCCCACGCACGTAAAGGAAATTTATCCCCAAAATCTCATTCCAGAACAGGTGGTGGAGTACTTGTCAAAACTCAAGTTGTCCACCATCAATTTCGCCGATTTTCCCGATAACAGCATTTTTATCGCCTGCGATACGATTGTGGTTTTGAATAACGAAATCATCGAAAAACCGCACGATGAGGTTGATGCGTTACGAATGCTGCGCGAGCTATCCGGTAATGAGCACGTTGTAATCAGCGGATTAACCGTTGCAACCAAAAATCATCAGGAAACGTGCCATAAAAAGACCAAAGTCCGCTTCAAACGATTTACCGACGAAGAACTTGATTATTATATCAAAGAATACCAACCTTTCGACAAAGCCGGTGCTTATGGTGTTCAGGAATGGATTGGTTATGTAGGAATTGACTACATTGAAGGTTCCTTTTACAATGTAATGGGGTTGCCCACCAAACTTCTCTGGGACATGCTGGAACGAGTTGTCCGGAAATAACATTTAAGAACAATTGACTCTTTACTAATAGTCGTTTAGCGATATTTGGTATGTTGTTATTATTTAGGAAAGCGGGGACATTTATGTTCTGACTGCGCCAACGATTGTAGCGGATACCCCGCAGCAGCGGCGGCTTTGCAGGTGAGAAGTGAAAGGTAAAAGGTGAAAGTATTGGGGCAGGGATTTTAAGGCAAGGTCAAGGAAGCCGCCGCTGCGAGGAGTAGTAGCGAAAAGCGTGACGGTGAGCCGGAAATTCGGCATCATTTTTCAAATACGAAATTGATAAGGCGAACCGGGGCGCCCAAATAATAATAAAAGCAAGCGAGCAGATACATTCCAAGAAGTAACGGAGACCTATTCATTACATCATTAAAAATGGCAAAAAAAAATCTCCCAAAGAGGGAGATTTGTCGTATATTTCGCTTTATGCGAGAATTTTTTACAGGTGGGATGGATTAGCCGTTGAAAACTTTATCCAAGCCGATACCTCTAACTTGAGCAACTGTATAAGGGTCACGTAATTGAGCGAGGGCATTGATGGTAGCTTTCACAACGCTATGAGGGTTTGTGGAGCCTTTAGATTTTGCCAACACGTCTTTCACGCCAACGCTTTCCAAAACGGCACGCATAGCACCGCCGGCAATTACACCGGTACCGGGAGCAGCAGGTTTCATGAAAACGAGAGCACCGCTATATTTTCCTTCTTGTTGATGCGGGATAGTACCTTTCAGTACAGGGACTTTAATAAGGTTCTTTTTAGCATCGTCAACGCCTTTAGCGATAGCGGCGGAAACTTCCTTCGCTTTTCCCAAGCCGTAGCCAACGATACCGTTTTCGTTACCAACGACAACGATAGCGGAGAAGCTAAAGGTTCTACCACCTTTTGTTACTTTCGTTACTCTATTCACAGCAACCAATCTATCTTTAAATTCGATATCGGTTGATTTCACTCTTTTAATATTTACATTTGCCATAACTTCTTCTTTTTTAGAAAATTAATCCACCTTCTCTAGCAGCGTCTGCCAAAGATTTAACTCTACCATGATACAAATAGCCGTTACGGTCGAATACCACTTGAGTGATACCTTCGGCAACTGCCTTTTCTGCTATACTTTTACCAACGATAGCTGATTTTGCCACTTTAGTAATTTTCTGGTCGCGAATTTCCGCAACGGCGGAAGAAGCCGATACCAATGTACGTCCTGAAAGGTCATCGATAATTTGCACATAAATATCTCGGTTACTTCTAAAGACGGACAATCTGGGACGTTCGGGAGTGCCGCTGATAACTTTGCGGACTCTTTGTTTAATCCTTGTTCTTCTGAATATTTTTTGATTAGCCATTTTACTTTTATTTTTTCAATGTTATTTATCTGCAGATTTTCCTGCTTTCTTTCTAACGACTTCGCCGACGAATCTGATACCTTTTCCTTTGTAAGGTTCAGGTTTACGATAGGAGCGAATTTTGTTAGCTACTTGTCCCAACAATTGTTTGTCGATACTTTTCAGGGTAATGATTGGGTTTTTACCTTTTTCGGAAACGGTTTCGACGTGGATTTCGGGGGAAAGTTCGAAGATCAAGTTATGAGAATAGCCTAAGCTGAGTTCAAGAAGTTGACCGGTAGCTTGTGCTTTGAAAGCAACGCCGACCAATTCTTGTTTAATTTCGAAACCTTCGGAGACGCCTTTCACCATATTGGCGAGCAAAGCTCTATACAAGCCGTGCATAGCTTTATGGCGTTTTTGTTCTGTAGGGCGTTCCAAGATGAGGTGATTATCTTCTATTTTGGTAGTGATGTCACCATCCACAAATTGTTTTAGTTCGCCGAGGGGACCTTTAACAGTAACGATATTACTTTTAGGGTCTCTTTGTACGTCCACTCCTTTAGGGAGGGCTATGGGTAATTTTCCTATTCTTGACATAATTCTTTCCTCCTATTAACTAATGTAAC
>CAYYHC010000168.1:0-4426 GCA_964471715.1 uncultured Lentimicrobiaceae bacterium
GAAGCGAAATTGCAGCGGCGGCTGTGGCAGAAGGAGTGGATATCGTAGCCGCTGTCGGTGGTGACGGGACGATAAATGAAGTTGCGTCACAAATTGTCAATACTAATACCGCTTTTGCCGTTATTCCTAAAGGTTCCGGCAATGGTCTCGCTTATCATCTCCATATTCCCGTCAATATTAAAAAAGCATTGCAAATTATTAATGAACAGAATATTACATCTATTGATACATGTAAAATTAATGGTCGTTATTTCTTTAGTATTGCAGGTATCGGCTTCGACGCTAAAGTAGCTTTCGATTTCAATAATGACGGCCAGCGCGGTTTTCAAAACTATTTAAAGCATATTTTAAAGAATTATTTTGACTATCAATCAGCAAGATACATTATTCAATATGATGATAAAGAACTTGAAACAGACGCTTTTTTTATCACGTTTGCCAATTCTTCACAATGGGGGTATAATGTAAAAATTGCACCTCAAGCCTCCATTCAGGATGGAAAATTGGATGTTTGCATTTGCCAAAGACCCAATTTAATCAAATTGGTTAATGTAGATTTGCCTCACTTATTGACCAATCACATTAATCGCTCCTCTATCGTACATTATCTTCAATGCGAAAAAGTAAAAATTATGCCATCTGACGGACAACAAACGTATCTGCATATTGATGGCGATGCCGCGGGTATTGTGGATTCCATTGAGATAGAAATGTTGCCTCTGTCGCTGCTCACTTGTGTTCCAAAGAATGAATAACATCCTTAAATAACAAATCATGGCAAAACCAAAGAGTTTGTTTTTTTGTAAGAATTGTGGGTATCAATCATCACAATGGTTGGGAAAATGTCCTTCATGTAATGAGTGGAATAGTTTTGAAGAAGAGATTATTGACCGTGGGGAACCCGCAAAAGGCAAGTCCGCCATTAATAAGATGGTACAGAGTTCGCCCAAGAAAATAGAAGAGATTTCATTAGTTGAGATTCCTCGTATTCATTCGGGATTTTCGGAATTGGATAATGTATTGGGCGGAGGCATCGTTGCAGGCTCAATTGTGCTGTTGGGCGGCGAGCCGGGAATCGGAAAATCCACGCTGCTGCTTCAAATGGCAATACAGATTCAACAGAAACGGATTTTGTACATTTCGGGTGAGGAAAGTGAAACACAACTTAAAATGCGCGCCGACAGGTTGTTCCCGGACCGTCAACCGCAAGAGTGCTACATTCTTACTGAAACCAATACGCAAGAGATTTTCAAACATATACAAAATCTTAAACCTCAAGTAGTTATTATTGACTCTATTCAAACTTTGCAAAGTTCTTTGTTGGATTCCACTGCCGGTTCCATTTCACAAATCAAAGAGTGCGCCGCCGAATTTCAACATTATGCCAAAACTTCAGCTGTACCGGTTTTTCTTATCGGACATATTACTAAAGATGGCTCTTTGGCGGGTCCCAAGATTTTGGAACATATTGTAGATACGGTGTTACAATTTGAGGGAGACCAGCACTACGGTTATCGTATTGTGCGTTGCATTAAAAATCGTTTCGGTTCTACCTCCGAATTGGGGATTTTTGAAATGCGAAGCAACGGTTTGCGCGAGGTACTGAATCCTTCGGAAATCCTTATTGCCGATCGAGATGAAGATTTTAGTGGAAGTGCCATCGCTGCCATTTTGGAAGGAACACGAAATATCATGATAGAAATTCAGGCATTGGTTAGCAGCGCGGTGTACGGCACACCGCAACGTACCGCCACCGGTTACGATACTCGTCGCTTGAATATGTTGTTGGCGGTTTTGGAAAAAAGATGTCATTTTAAATTGGGTGCCAAAGATGTGTTCCTCAATATTGCCGGTGGAATCAGCGTTGAAGATCCGGCCATCAACTTGGCTATTGTGGCAGCTATTCTTTCGTCTGCCGCAGATATTCCGTTGGATACCAAAACTTGTTTTGCCGGAGAAATGGGATTGAACGGAGAAATAAGACCGGTTTCCCGCATCGAACAGCGCATTGCCGAAGCCGATAAGTTGGGTTTTAAACGTATGTTTTTGTCAAAATATAATCTAAAAGGATTTAAAAAGGATCACTTGAAAATTCAACTGATCCCCATTTCAAAAATTGAAGAAATTTTTAATTATTTGTTTCCAACGAACTAATAATCACGGTTTTATTCGACTGTCATTGACGGAATTTTAAAGCAGCATTATTATCTTGTATGTGTAATGGTTACTTCGCCGCGAAGTGAGCAATTCATATATTTGATGATCTCTTTTGGATTCGTAAATTTGCCCAATAAGAACATCAATTTGGTGGTTGCGGCTTCAATGGTTAAATCGTAACCGCTTAATATACCGGCTTTTTGCAGATTCAGACTTGTTTCGTAACGTCCCATTTCCACAGAGCCGATGCGACATTGCGAAATATTGACAATCACGATTCCTGCTTCGGTGGCAGCCTTCAATCTTTGATAGAACCATTCGGCGCGCGGCGCATTGCCCGCCCCAAAACTCTCCAGTATCACCGCACGTAGGTTCGGCGTCCCCAATACCGACTTTACGAGCGATTCGGTTATGCCCGGAAATAATTTTAAAATGGCTATATTGCTGTCAAAGTGCGTGTTAATGGAAAATGGTTTTACCTCATTTTCATAATGAATCACCATTGGGAAGTACTTGATGTGCACGCCCGATTTGGCTAAAATTGGGTAATTGAAAGAGGCGAACGCATTAAAATATTCCGTGCTTTTTTTCATTGAGCGATTGCCGCGCATCAACAAATCTTCAAAAAACAGGGCTACTTCAGGAACTACCGGCTTTTCATCTTCATAAGCAGAGGCAATTTCGATGGCATTCATCAAATTCTCCTTTGCGTCGCTGCGCAACATCCCCAATGGTAATTGTGAACCTGTAAAGATGACCGGTTTTGATAGATTTTCCAACATAAAACTGACGGCAGATGCGGAATAAGCCATTGTGTCGGTACCGTGCAAAATGACAAAACCGTCATATTGGTCGTAGTATTGCTGAATGGTTTCTGCTATCTTTACCCAGAAATTCGGTTCTACATCCGATGAATCTATCATTGGATCAAAAGAAACGGAAGAGATGTTGACAGGCAACATCTCTAATTCCGGTATCAATTTTAATATTGAATCTTTGTCGAGAGGCGAAAGTGAACCATTGACCGGATTTTCGCCCATGCTGATTGTACCACCGGTAAAAACCAGCAATACCGATTTTCGATTTTCCATTCTATGATTATCTGCCCCAGCGTTTTAACACTTCATTACCTGCATAAATGGCTTGTGCGCCCAATCCTTCTTCAATTCTAAGCAATTGATTGTATTTTGCAATTCTGTCGGTTCTGCTTGCCGAACCCGATTTGATTAAACCGGTACCCAAAGCTACTGCCAAGTCGGCAATCGTTGTATCTTCCGTTTCACCGGAACGATGTGACATAACAGTTGTATATGCAGCTTTTTGAGCCATTGTAACCGCATTGATGGTTTCTGTCAAAGAACCGATTTGGTTAACTTTGATCAAAATAGAGTTGGCAACTTGTTTTTCAAGTCCCATTTTTAATCTTTCAACATTGGTAACAAACAAGTCATCGCCAACCAATTGAACGGTTTTGCCTACTCTGTCGGTCAACATTTTCCAACCGTCCCAATCATCTTCAGCCATACCGTCTTCAATGGAAAGAATCGGATAATTCTTGCACCAAGTAGCCCAATAATCAACCATTTGTGATGGAGTTAATTTTTCACCTGATGATTTTTTAAGGTGATAAACGTTTTCTTCAGGAATGAAATATTCGGAAGATGCCGGGTCTAAAGCGATGAAAATATCAATACCGGGTTTGTAACCTGCTTTTTCAATGGCTTTTAAAACTACTTCAATGGCTTCTTCGTTAGATTTTAAATTCGGAGCGAAACCACCTTCGTCGCCGACGTTGGTAGAATAACCTTGAGATTTCAATACGCTTTTCAAGTTATGGAAAACTTCAGCACCCATTTGTAAAGCGCGTGCAAAGCTGTCGGCTTTTACCGGCATAATCATAAACTCTTGAAAATCTATACTGTTATCGGCATGAGAGCCACCGTTCAAGATGTTCATCATAGGAACGGGCAACAAATTGGCGTTGCAACCGCCTACATAGCGATAAAGAGCTTGTCCGGTTTCTTGTGCGGCAGCGTTGGCAACAGCTAAAGAAACACCCAAAATGGCATTTGCACCCAAATTACCTTTGTTAGGAGTTCCATCTAAGGCAATCATTTCGGCGTCAATGGCATTTTGATCCATAACATCCATTCCGATAATCTTTTCGGAAATTATTTTATTTACATTTTGGACTGCTTTAAGCACACCTTTTCCTAGGAAATTATTAGGATCACCATCACGTAATTCTACTGCTTCGTGAACTCCTGTA
>CAYYHC010000169.1:0-4313 GCA_964471715.1 uncultured Lentimicrobiaceae bacterium
ATTTACAACGATTGTGTAATCTGATAGGATTAGAATTTGGCGGAAGCTGTTGCAAAGCTTTAACGGCAGCTTCTTTCTCATCAGTGTACTCGCTACCCGTGTTGATAATTTTCTTCAACTCAGCACGTTTTTGAGCATATTTAGAGATCATTCTTTCTCTTTTTACTTCTTTTGCTTTTAATGATTCTTTTGCCATATTCTATTTTTGATTTTTAAATGGTAATCCAAATTGTTTTAATAATGCCAAACATTCTTTATCATTTTGAGCGGTAGTCACGAAAGTGATATCCATACCGTTGATTTTAGCCACTTTATCGAGGTCGATTTCGGGGAAAATAATTTGTTCGGGAATACCCAAAGTATAATTACCTCTTCCGTCGAAGCCTTTATCGCTGATCCCTCTAAAGTCTCTGATACGAGGAATAGAGACGGAGATTAAGCGATCGAGGAATTCGTACATTCTTTCGCCGCGGAGGGTTACACGAACGCCGATAGGCATACCGCGTCTCAATTTGAAGTTAGAAATATCTTTTTTAGATTTTGTAGGAACAGCTTTTTGTCCTGCAATCAAAGTCATTTCTTGGACGCCTACTTCGATTAATTTTTTATCGGCGATACCGAATTTGCCAAGACCTTGGTTAAGGCATATTTTGGTCAATCTTGGAACGCGCATAGGGGATTGAAATCCGAATTGTTCCTTTAATGCAGGAACAACTTCTTTGTCATATTTTTCTTTATATCTTGGTACGTACATTACTTAATCTCCTCCCCTGATTTTTTAGAATATCTAACTAATTTACCTGCGGTGCCCAATTTTCTACCGATTCTGGTAGCAACGCCTTTAGCGTCCATATACATCAAATTAGAGATATGGATTGGAGCTTCTTTTTTAATAATACCACCCTGAGGGTTTTTAGCATTAGCCTTGGTATGTCTAGATACCATATTCACTCCCTCAACCAAGGCGCGGTAGTTATCTTTGTCAACCATTAAGACCTTGCCTTTAGATCCTTTAGAATCTCCAGCGATGACCTTAACAATGTCGCCTTTTTTAATGTGAATTTTCATTTTTTTGTTTTTTTGATTAATATTCAATTGGTCTTTGTCAATTGTTCTTTTTTAATAACGGTTACAGTACTTCGGGTGCTAAAGAAACGATTTTAAGGTATTGTTTCTCACGTAATTCACGGGCAACGGGTCCAAAAATACGGGTTCCGCGAAGTTCGTCTGTTCCGGTAAGAAGTACAACAGCATTATCGTCGAATCTGATATAAGAACCGTCATTTCTTCTGACCGGTTTTTTGGTTCTAACGATAACGGCTTTAGATACGGTACCTTTTTTTACGTTTCCTGAAGGGATTGCACTTTTGATAGCGACAACGATTTTGTCACCAACACCGGCGTATCTTTTTTTGGTTCCGCCCAATACGCGGATACACAAAACTTCTTTTGCTCCGCTGTTATCTGCAACTGCTAATCTTGATTCTTGTTGTATCATAACTATTTTGCTCTTTCAATGATTTCTACTAAACGCCAGCGTTTACTTTTACTAAGTGGTCTGGTTTCCATTACTCTAACTCTATCACCAATATGGCATTCGTTTTGTTCGTCGTGTGCCATCAATTTGGTGGTTCTTTTTAAGAATTTCCCGTATTTTGGATGTTTCAACTTACGTTCTACGCTTACAAGGATAGATTTATCCATTTTATTACTAGTAACAAGTCCTTCTCTGACTTTTCTTTTATTTCTTTCTTCCATAATTCGGTAATCTTAATTATTGTGCATTTTCGATTAATTCACGTCTGCGAATTTCTGTTTTCAAACGTGCGATAGTTCTTCTTTGTTCTTTAATCACTTGTGGATTTTCAACAGGAGAAACGGCATGAATTAATTTCAATTTTGCCAAATGTTCTTTTTCTTCTACTAATCTATCAACCATTTCGGGTGTAGAAAGTTCTTTTATCACTTTTTGTTTCATGGTTATTAAATTTCTTCTGAATAATCTCTTCTAACGACAAATTTAGTGGCTACGGGCAATTTTTGAGCGCCAAGGCGGAGAGCTTCTTTCGCTACTTCGTAAGGAACGCCGTCGGCTTCGAATAACATTCTACCCGGGCTAACGCGAGCTACGAAATATTCTGGTGCACCTTTACCTTTACCCATACGTACTTCAGCAGGTTTCTTAGTAACGGGTTTATCGGGGAATATTCTAATCCACAATTGTCCTTCACGTTTCATATAACGGGTAATTGCCTGACGTGCTGCTTCTATTTGACGAGCCGTAATCCAAAACTCTTCAAGGGTTTTAATGCCGAATGAACCGAAAGAAATTTCACTTCCTCGCTTCGTGATGCTCTTCATTCTACCCTTCTGCGGTCTTCTATATTTGGTCTTTTTTGGTTGTAACATGACTTAGCTGTTTTTATAATTATTAATTTCTTTTATCGTTTCTATCGTTTCTATCATTTCTTTTACCAACGGGGCGTGTAGATCTTTTTGCACCGCCTTTTTGTTCTTTACCGTCAACAGGCAATTGAAACAGGTCTTTTTTGCCATAAACTAAACCACAGCAAATCCAAACTTTCAATCCAATACGACCATAAGTAGTATGAGCTTCGGCTTTTGCATAATCGATGTCGGCTCTTAGAGTATGAAGTGGTGTTCTTCCTTCTTTGATATGCTCGGTTCTTGCCATTTCTGCACCGCCCAAACGACCGGAAATAGAAACTTTGATTCCTTCTGCATTGGCACGCATGGTAGAAGCAATGGCCATCTTGATGGCTTTTCTGTAAGAAGCTCTTCCTTCTATTTGTCTTGCAATGTTCTGTGCAACAAGTTCAGCGTTTAAATCAGGACGTTTTACCTCTGAGATATTGATTTGAATATCTTTTCCGGTAATTTTCTTTAATTCTTCTTTCAGTTTTTCAACTTCAGCACCACCTTTTCCGATGATTAAACCCGGACGTGCGGTATAAAGTGTAACCGTCACTACTTTAAGTGTTCTTTCGATGTAAATTTTTGCAATACCGGCTTTGAACAATCTTGCGTTCAAATATTTTCTAATTTTGTCGTCTTCGACTATTTTATTGGCGAATTGTTTGCCGCCATACCAATTAGAATCCCATCCTCTGATTATGCCTAATCTTAAGCCTACCGGATTAACTTTTTGACCCATACTTATTCAATGTTTTGTTTTTCAACTATATTATTATTACTTGTATTCTTATCATCAATAATGATAGTAACATGGTTAGAACGTTTTCTGATTCTGTGAGCCATGCCACGCGGTGCCGTACGTATTCTTTTCAACATTCTTCCGCCATCAACAATAACGGTTTTTACATAAAGTTGAGCGTCTTCCAAACGCACACCTTCATTCTTTACCTGCCAGTTGGCTACTGCTGACTTTAAAAGTTTCAAAAGCTTCTCTGCAGATTCTTTTTTGCTGAATTTCAATACATTCATTGCATAATCTACATCCTTTCCACGAATAATGTCTGCCATTATTCTTGTCTTACGTGGAGAAGTCGGATTGTTTACCAAACGAGCAACGTATAAGTTTTTCTTTGCTTCTTTTCGCACTTCTGCTGCTAATCTTTTTCTTGAACCCATTGTTTTTTATTGTTTTTTGTGAGATAAGAGATTTATTTTCAACTACTTACATTTATAAAACCCCGTTTCCCTGATTTAACACTGAAATTGGCGGCAAAAATACATATTTTTTTTTACAAATCACATCTGTTGGAAAAAAAATTTAAAATATTTATTTTCAGGACTATTCTGACCGACTTTTTCAACAACAATATGGTGAAAACTCTATTTTTTTGACGTTGGAAGCATCCGAATTTTGGTAATTTCGCTATGCGTCCCCAATCTCATTGGCAACCCAAACGTCCCCAACCCTTCGGAAACATAAATATACATATTTTCGTATAAATGCAAGCCCTTGTTGTATTCAAAAATCACATCATTGACCAACGTAATCGGGAATAACTGTCCTCCGTGGGTGTGTCCCGACAAATACAAATCAATTCCATTTTCCGCTGCATACTTTGCCCCCACCGGATTATGGTGCAGCAATATCGCCGGCAACGTACTGTCAATCTTCATTTTAGGAATTATCGTCTCCATCGTTTCATCACCCAACGGAACGTGCATCATATCTGACGATAAACGATCCGGCCGCATGTAATTCAATCCCACAATCTGTAATTCCCCACACACCGCCGTCTCATTTTCCAACACACAAACCCCAATCTTCCGCAACTTCTCCTTTATGCCCGCATCATCAATATAAATATCATGATTTCCAT
>CAYYHC010000170.1:0-1442 GCA_964471715.1 uncultured Lentimicrobiaceae bacterium
ATTTCAACTCCGTAAAAGTAGGTAATGACCGGCAATAAAATCATTCCACCCCCAAAACCGACCGCACCGGATAAAAGTCCCGCAATGAAACCCACAAAAGCCAATGTCAAATATACCCACATTATTAATGCTTTTTAGAATAATACAATAAGCTCATTTTCAATATTTTCCATTTATTTTTGAATCCTTGCAAAGATATAATTATGTTGTCAATATTATTGTCTTTGTTAGAAATTAATTATAGAATTATTTATCTGATTGATTGTAAAGTGTTGAGAACTGAAAGACAACGTCTTATATCCAAATAGCTTTAAATGATTATATAATTATATAATTGGACAGATAATAACATATTTTTTTACTATACCTACAGCTGTAAATTTAAGTGCAAAAAGATTAAAGAAATGAAATATTTCACAATAAATATGTGATGTAAGCAATCTTTGAAAATGGTTATTTTTTGTTAGCAAGTAGTGTAGGATTGGTTTTAATGTTTTTTTTATGGTATATGGTTATGTTTATGATGTTGATATTTTCGAAAGTCATTCGTTGACCGTGAATGCCCAAAGTGATCTTAAACGGATTTATCAGTCGCGAAGTTCCATCAGTATATTTGCTAATTTTTCTAATGTAAGGCAATTGATTATAAATAAAGGAGTTAATGGAATGGATTTTCATGTTTTGCGCTATATTGATACCATTAGTTTGAATGAAATGTATCGGGAACGTGAGAATTTGGTGAATGATTACATTGAATTTGCTCGAAAGAAAGAAGCATCTTTGAAAGTAGGATATGCTTTCAATGTCCGCAAAACATCAAAGTTGATAGTACTTGTTGTGATACCAATTCTGTAAATGACAAAATCATCGCAGATGCGATAAAAATTATCGGCAAACAGTCATTTTTTCTAGGCAAAAAAAAATCTCGTTAGCCGAAAAGGATGTGAAAACCACTGAAAATGTAGCTTCAAAAGTTAAAGCATCAATTGTGAAACGGCATAAAGCAATCATTGAGGAAGAAGATAAAACTGCGCTGCGCGAGGTGTTGGCAAAAGTGAAAAACGCCATTAAAACGCGTCAATAGGAATCAATACATTCTTATTTTACAAGAGAGAGTCTATTTCTCTAAACAAGCGTCCAAATCTTTCGTTAGTTGCTCTTTATCAAGGTGTTGTCCGATAAAAACGATTTTTTGCATACGGTCGCCATACTTTTCGTCCCAATCGTACATAATGCCCGGCTCATCTTGCATAAGTTGTATTAATTCTTCCTCCGGTGCCGTCACAAACCACAGTCCCGACTCGATCAATTTCTTCTGAACGCCCGCCTGTTCAAAGAGATACGACATATCTCTATTCTGACTGAAATAGCAAATCCCTTTGGTACGGATGATATTTTTGCGCCATTTATGTGCGATAAAATCATTGAATTTGCCGGCATCA
>CAYYHC010000170.1:1452-4253 GCA_964471715.1 uncultured Lentimicrobiaceae bacterium
CCGATGCCGTATTCCTCCACCTCGCCCCCCTCGTGATGATGTTCATGGTCTTCGTCATGGTCATGATCTTCGTCATGGTCATGGTCTTCGTCATGGTCATGATCTTCGTCATGGTCATGATCTTCGTCATGGTCATGATCTTCGTCATGGTCTTCGTCATGGTCATTGTCATCGCCATGGTCTTCGTCATGGTCATTGTCGTCGCCATGGTCTTCAACTTGCTTCCGATTCGCTTCCATTTCCCGTTTTGCCGACTCTTTTTCCTCTTCGCTCCACAGCCTCTCAATCTCTTGAACCCATCCCGCAGAGCCTGACACTTGTCCATATCGGAAAGTATCGGTGTGAATGATTTTCGCTAAATCAATATCGGCATAATCGCACTCAATGATCTCCGCTTTTGGTTGTAATGCTCTGATAATTTGTTTAATACGAATTAATTCATCGGAGGATATTTCCGAAACTTTATTCAGAAGGATGATGTTGCAGAACTCGATTTGTTGAATGAGCAAATTCTCAATATCTTCATCATCAATATCCGTGCGGGTCAGTTTATCGCCGCAGTTGAACTCGCTTTGAAGGCGCAGGGCATCCACAACAGTCACGATACTGTCCAGTTGGCAGATTCCCTCTTTGGTAAATTCTGGTCCCATGCGGGGAATGGAGCAGATGGTCTGAGCGATGGGTTCGGGTTCGCAAATTCCGCTGGCTTCAATCACAATGTAATCAAAACGATGTGCTTTTACAATGTCGGTAAGTTGTTCCACCAAGTTCATTTTTAAGGTGCAACAGATACACCCGTTTTGCAAAGCGACCAAACTTTCATCCTTTTCTTTCACAATTCCGCCCTTTTGTATAAGATTGGCATCAATATTGACTTCCCCAATATCATTGACAATAACGGCAAATTTGATGCCTTTTTGGTTGGTAAGAATGTGATTGACTAATGTAGTTTTCCCGCTGCCTAAATAACCGGTAAGTAGCAGAACAGGAATATTTTGATTGTTCATAGAGTTTTGAATTAAAAACCGGCAAAAATACGACTATTTTTATTGATATAATAGCTTAAAATGAAATCTTTTTACCACTTGTTGCGGATGTAAAAATAATAAGCTATTATTCAAGCGTTTGTTAAGTGGGCAGGTAATTACTCTGTGCCGGGAAAAGAGGTGACAAAGCGGATTTTAAAATCTTCAAACGAATCGACAAACTGGATTGTGAAGTCTTCGAAAGATTCAACAAACTGCCATTTGCCGCAATCGTCTGCAAAAGAAGTAACGGTTTCAACTCTAATATCCTCAAAGGAATTTACGATGCGTACTTTAAAATCTTCAAAAGAGTTCACAATTTTAACTCTACCGTACAATGGAATACCATTGTAAGTACAGTTTTCTTTATCAAAGACAGGGTCTTGGTTAATGGCAGTGCTGTCGGGATTGGATAAAACCATTAACGGAAATAATAACGAAACCAATAAATTGCTCATAACTTAAATTTTATGTTGATATTATAAATTGCAATCAAAAGTCAAAATGCGTAAAACGTATTAATTGACCATAAAAAAGCGTTGAGGTTTAAGACTTTACAAAATATTATTCCCGCTACTTCCGCAATCCGTCGTACAGAATTTCAATCGGGTGCATTGCGCATTCGTGCGTGCCGTCTTTGATTTGATGGCGGCAACTTGTGCCGGTGGCAGTGATGATGGTGCCTTCCTCTTTTTGCTGAATGGCAGGGAAAAGTGTGAGATTGCCAATCTTCATGGAGAGGTTGTAATGCTCTTTTTCATAGCCAAACGCGCCCGCCATCCCGCAACAACCATCTTTCAATTCTGTAACAGCGTAATTGATAGGTATTTGCATCATTATTACGCTCTTCTTCGTGTTCGATAGTGCCTTCTGATAACAGTGCGAATGGAAAATTATTTTTCGTTTTTCATCCGTAAATTGGGAAGATTGGATATTCCCTTTTTCAAACTCATCGGCGATAAATTCATCAATTAAAAAGCAATTTTTGGATAGTTTCAGTGCCTTTTCTTGCAGATTTGGACTCACTAATTGCAGATATTCATCGCGAAATGACAATATGGCTGACGGTTCCAAGCCCAACAACGGTGTGTCATCATTGATGATTTCGGCATATAAATTCACATTTTTTTCTGCTAAAGATTTCGCTTTTTTCAAAAATCCTTTCGATAAAAAGGTACGTCCCGAAAAGTGATTGTCAATAATGCGGACCTGATAGTTTAACTTTTGCAATAGTTGAACGGCTTTGATTCCGATGGCAACATCCTGTGTATTCGTAAATTCGTCATTAAAAAAATAGACGGTTTTAATCGGATTTTGCAAAGTGACGAGGTTCTTTTTTGCCCATTTTTTTAACGAAGCATGGGCAACCGGCGGAAGTGAGCGACGGGTGGAAAAACCCAACACTTTTTTGATAATGGTGGAGAGAAAACGATTGTTGCAAGCGAAGTTGAACAAGTGAGAAACCTTCATTCCCAATAAGTTAAAGTACGGGTAGTAAGCGATAATGCGGCTGCGAAGCGGTATGGGGTGCTGTTGGTAGTAATGGTACAGAAACTCGGCACGTATTTTGGTCATATCGACGTTGGAGGGACACTCCGACTTGCAGGCTTTGCACGCCAGACAGAGGTCTAAACTTTCGGCAATTTCCTTATGGTCAAAGGGATTATTTTGGGTGGAGTGAGTGAGAAATTCGCGTAAAAGGTTGGCACGTGCGCGGGTGGCATATTTTTCGTCCTTCGTGGCACGATATGAGGGACACATGGCACCGTCAAAAAG
>CAYYHC010000171.1:0-4250 GCA_964471715.1 uncultured Lentimicrobiaceae bacterium
TATAGTATTAAGTATGACCAAATTATTCGTCTGTTTTTGGAAGGATGTAAGGACATAATGGTTGCAGCGTTGATTGTTGGAATGGCGGGAGGCATCATTATTATTCTGCAAGACGGTAAAATTGTAGATACTATTTTATATAGTGCTTCGCAGTTGGTCGCCGACAGCGGGAAGGAAGGCGCGGTGGGGGGAATGTATCTCATACAAAATCTGTTGAACCTGATTATTCCGTCCGGCTCTGCAAAGGCCGCTTTAACCATCCCGATGATGGCAGAATTTTCGGACTTAATAGGTATCTCTCGACAAATCAACGTGTTGGCATTCCAATTCGGCGACGGATTTACCAATATGATTACCCCAACCTCCGGCGTTCTCATCGGTTGTTTGGGAATTGCCCGCATTCCTTATGCAAAATGGGCAAAATTTATTTTTCCTTTTATTTTATGTCTCATCATTGTCGGATTTTTATTACTTTTGCCGACGATTTATGTGCCACTTAACGGATTTTAATCAATAATGAAAATAGTAAAATTTTTCTGCATCTTATCCTTCTTACTGCCACTGTATCTACTTAAAGGTCAGTCAAATAATTATTCTTTCTACCATCCGGCAGAGAATTGGGAAGGAAGTTTAAATATGGGTGTCAACTCTTTTCACGGAGATGTCAATGACAATACAAACAAAATTTTTCCCGCCACTCCTTTCCAAGCATCTTTTTATAAAGACCGTCACTTTGTATTAGGCGGCTATTTTGGCAAACGGATGACCCCATTTTGGACTTTGGCTCTTGAGTTTAAATTCGCGCACGTTTCCGCTCACGACAAATACGATGGGTTGGCATTTTTTTCCTATTTCAACAACGAGATAACGCTTTCCAACACATTGGATATCTTATCTTTATGCAATCTTGAAACCAATTGGGCGGTCTATCCCAAAATTGGTTTCGGCATATACGGATTTCAGACCATGTTATGGGAAACGACCACCGGTGAGCGATTGACGGCCTACCCGCACGGCTCGAATTTCACCGAATTGTCCGGCTACAAATATTGCTTTGCCATGCCATTCGGCATTGGAGGGAGCTACCGCATTCTCCCCGAATTACGCGTCTATTTGGAAACCGGCGTCACTTGGGTAAGCAGCGATTATCTTGATGGTTGGGCATCTCCCAAAAGAGGCTTCGAGGGTGTCTGGAATACCGTCGTTGGTGTCAGCTATCAATTTGACTTCCCGCGCAGAAACGGAAATCCACGCTTCGCCAACGGAAACAAAGCCTTGGAAGATGACGGCATCAGCAAACAATACAAACGTAAACGCAATCGTTCAAATTTAGGAACCGGGAAACCTCGATACAGCAAATCAAGTGCAATGAAAAAACACTAATTCCAAAATCTTGCCTATCAACTACCTCTATTATAAAAAATGAATATCGACAATCTCGGAATCTTTTTGACGAATATCTTCTCTTTTGACGAAAAATATCCCCTCCTTTTCACTCAATTCTACTTTTGGGCATTTTTTGCCATCGTTTTTGCATTTTTTTCTTTACTCCGCAACCGCTGCCTCCTGCGCAACGCATTCCTGTTTTTTGTCAGCCTTTTCTTTTACTACAAAACTTCCGGACTTTTTGTCATCATTTTGATTTGCACAACTTTATACGGGTTTTTCATTGCAAAAGTCATCGATAAAGCCGAAAACACCACCAAACGAAAACTACTGCTGTTTCTCGGTGTCTTCCTCAATCTGTTTGTCCTGTGTTATTTCAAATATGCCTACTTCTTTACAGATGTCTATAATTCCATTTTTAAAACCGACATCGCCGTCGTCAATCACATTGCCAAATGGACAAACGAATTCATTCATACCAACCGCTTTGACTGCAGCAAAATACTGCTTCCTATCGGCATTTCATTTTATATTTTTCAGAGTATCAGCTATTTGGTTGATGTTTACAGAAAAAAGATAACGCCTATTGCCAACGTGTTGAACTTCGGTTTTTACGTCAGCTTTTTCCCGGGATTGGTGGCAGGACCCATTATTCGTGCCAACCAATTCGTACCTCAACTCTATAAAAAATTCTTCCTTTCCAAACGACAATTCGGAATTGCCATCTTTTGGATTTTGAATGGATTGATAAAGAAAATCATTCTCAGCGATTACTTAGCCGTCAATTTTGTGGACCGTGTTTTCGACAACCCGATTTTGTTCACCGCTTTTGAAAATTTGTCGGCACTTTTCCTCTATTCATTGCAAGTTTATGCCGATTTTTCAGGCTATACCGACATTGCCATTGGCGTGGCGATGCTGATGGGCTTCTACCTGCCGCAGAACTTCAACTCCCCGTATAAAGCCACCAACGCCGGCAATTTCTGGAAACGCTGGCACATTTCTCTCTCCACTTGGTTGAAAGATTACCTCTATATTCCACTCGGCGGCAACCGCAAAGGCAAAGTAAGAACGCAAATTAACTTAATGATTACTATGTTGTTAGGTGGATTATGGCACGGTGCAAGCTGGAATTTCATGATTTGGGGCGGCTTAAACGGTTGTGGAATCCTGATTTACAAACTTTGGAAAATCCTCAAAAAATACCTCCGCACCATCCTCACCCTCCTCCTATTCCTCCTTTTCGTCGTATTACATCATTTCTTCCCCAACCCTGCCATGATGATAGGTTGTGTTTGGACGGGCATTATCTTCGCAGGCACTCTCCTCGACCATCTCTACTCTCTCATTTTCAAAAACAAACCCATCACTTGGCTCAACAGAGGCTGGTCGATCTTCCTGACTTTTGTATTTATCTCTTTTACAAGACTTTTCTTCCGCTCAGGTTCGAACTTAGACCCCGCCATCGCCAACGAAACGGCTTGGAATACCGCCAAATCGATGGTAGCACAAATCGGCGGGACGTGGAATACTACCCAAATTCCCGAAATATTACACACCTATTTGTACGTCTTCATTATGTTCGCCATCGGAATGCTCATCCATTGGCTGCCGGACAAATGGAAACGCCGATATCGCGTTAACTTCGCCATGCTCCCTATATGGCTGATACTCATCATTGTAGTGGCAACCGTATTTGTTCTTTACCAATTCATCACTGCCGACCTGCAACCTTTCATCTATTTTCAATTCTGATTCGGTTTAGAAAAGTGAAAACACATTACACTATTCCCATTTTTATTCCCGAAAAAGCTTGTCGCTTTCGCTGCATCTATTGTAACCAATACAATATTACCAATCATCAGCAAGCCTTTGATGCACAGGAAATTGACAATGCCATTCAACAATATTTGAGTACTTTTCCAAAGAATGGCGTTAAAAGAATCGCATTTTTTGGCGGCACATTTACCGGGATGTCCATCGAGGAGCAGAATCACTACTTGGAAATTGTGCAACCGTATCTGCAAAGCGGCGAGGTGGAAAGCCTGCAACTCTCCACACGTCCCGATTTTATTAACAAAGAAATTTTGGATAATCTGAAACGTAAAGGTGTAAAAATCATTGAGTTGGGAGCGCAATCGTTAGATGAAACCGTGTTAAAATTTTCCGGACGCGGACATTCGGTGGAAGATGTGCGGAAAGCCTCAAAGTTAATTCTCGAATACGGTTTTACATTAGGTTTGCAGATGATGGTGGGACTTCCTTACGATACAATTGAAAAGACAACAAAAACGGCACAAAAAATTGTTGATTTCGGGGCTGAATGCAGTCGTATTTATCCAACTTTGGTTGTTAAAGACACCTATTTGGCAAAATTATATCAAACCGGGCAATACCAACCGTTAACCATGAACGAGGCGATTGACTACACCATCGCCGCGTTAGAAATTTTGGAAGCGCACCATGTGACCGTTCTGCGTGTCGGTTTACATCCATCGGAAGGGCTCATCAATGGTTCTCAATTGTTGGCGGGACCTTTTCACGTCTCTTTCAAAGAGTTGGTACAAACCGAACAGTGGCATCGCCGGTTGTTGCCGTTGATGCAACCGAATGAGCAGGACGAATTGGTCATCGGCGTTCCCGATGCACAACTCAACGCGGCTATCGGCTACAAAGCCCGCAACAAAAAAGCGCTGCAACATTTTTACAAAAGTGTTAAGTTTGTGCCGACTTCCGCACTATCATTTTCATAATACAACTTTCTATTCCAATTTTGAAGGGATTGAACGAGTTGCTCCTGTTTTGTTGCATAATAATTAAATGAAAGTAGTTGCTCCCGAAAAGTAATACTCACTCCATCATTG
>CAYYHC010000172.1:0-4235 GCA_964471715.1 uncultured Lentimicrobiaceae bacterium
TAATATTTATTTTTAACTTAGCTACCGGTCTTATTTTTTGGCAGTATTATAATTTGCCCTCTGCGGGGTAGAAGATTCGGACAATTAATCTTTCACGACTAACCTAACTTGTCTTCTTCTCTTTTAATGAAAGATTTGAGGGTATTTTTTACCAGAAAGGTGATGGTCAAAGGACCAATTCCTCCCGGGACCGGCGTGATAGCCGACACTTTTTCTTCTAATTTCGGCAGATTTTCTTTGTTGTAAATGTCGCCGAAAAGACATTTGCCTTTTCTGTTCATGGCGATATCAATCACGATTGCGTCGTCTTTGAGCATTTCAGGCGTTACTACATTGGGATTACCCATTGCCAAGATAAGAATATCGGCAGTTCTGGTAAAATCGGTTAAATTGGAAGTGTGTGTATGACAAATAGTTACAGTTGCGTTTTCCCGTAGTAACATTTGAGCGGTGGGTTTTCCCACCAAATTACTTCTTCCAATAATGACGGCACGTTTTCCCGAAATGGGAATATGATTGTGTTTAAGAAGGGTAATGATACCTTGTGCGGTACAAGCTTCCAAGCTATCTTTTCCTAAGCCCAGGTTTCCGATATTGATGGGATGAAGTCCGTCCACGTCTTTGTACGGTGCGATGGATTCTATCACCTTTTGTTTGTCAATATGTTCAGGCAAAGGAAGTTGAACTAAAATCCCATCGGTATTTTTATCGAGGTTCAGTTCTTCTATTTTTTGAATTAAAGTTTTTTGAGTCACATTTTCGGGGAAGGGAATCATTTCGTTTTCAATGCCCACGGATTGGCAGCATAATTCCTTATAGGCAACGAATTTTTTACTGTTTTCGTTGTCTCCCACCAAAATTAAAACAAGTCGAGGGGAACGCTTGTATTGATTTTTCAGTTGTTCGACCTCGACTTGTATTTTGGAAATCAGTTCTGCAGAAAATGCTTTACCGTCCAGTAATTTCATTATTCAGCAACTACTTCTAAGTTTACGGTAACTTTAAAGTCCTTATGAATATTGATTTGGGCGGTATAATTTCCCAATTCCTTAATATGATCTTCTTTTAGGATGATTTTCTTACGGTCAATTTCGATGTCGTGTTGTTCTTTCAAAGCATTAGCGACGGCGATAGTATTGACGGAACCGAAAATAGTACCTTTTTCAGAAGCTTTGGTTAAAATACGGAGGCTCAAACCTTCTATTTTTCCTGCCAAGAATTCGGCTTCTTTTCTCAATTTTTCAGCTTTGAAAGCGCGTTGTTTCAAAGTTTCTGCTAACATTTTACGGTTAGGTTCAGTTGCTAAAATGGCTAATCCTTGAGGAATAAGGTAGTTTCTTGCATAGCCGTTTTTTACTTTAACGAGGTCATCAGCGTAACCCAAATTTTGAACGTCTTGTTTTAATATTACTTCCATTGTTATATCCTCCTATTGATTAGATTTTAAATTATCGGTTACGAAAGGAAGTAAAGCAAGGTGTCTGGCTCTTTTTACTGCTTGCGCTACTTTCTTTTGGAATTTCAAAGATGTACCGGTCAATCTTCTTGGTAAAATTCTACCTTGTTCATTGACAAATCTTTTCAAAAATTCGCCGTCTTTATAATCGATGTATTTGATGCCGCTTTTTTTGAAACGACAATATTTTTTCTTTCTAATATCAACCGCTATCGGGGTTAAATATTTAATATCAGTTTGTTGTGCCATAATTTTATCTCCTATTGTTCTTTATTACCTTCTTTTTCTTTTCTTAAGTTGCGTCTTTTTTCGCTATAAGCGATGGCGTGTTTGTCTAAAGCCACTGTCAAATAACGCATGATTTTTTCGTCACGGCGATATTGAAGTTCATACTCTTTTACAATGTTGCCTTCAGCTTTAAATTCAAAAAGATGATAAAACCCGGAAGTTTTTTTGGCAATTGGATACTCTAATTTGCGCAATCCCCAATTTTCTTGGTGAACAATCTCTGCTCCTTTTTCGAGAAGGATATTCTCGAATTTTTTTACCGTTTCCTTCATCTGTTCTTCAGACAAAACGGGAGTCATAATGAAAACGGTTTCGTAATGATTCAACATAATTGTACTTTGTTTTTTTGTTTATAATTTGATTATAATTTTGGGCTGCAAAAGTACACTTTTTTTTAATACAAATAGTCTGCTCGTCAAAAAAATATTTATTATCTTTTGAAAGCCACTTCGGCATTTTGCATTATTCTTTTATTTTTTACTCCATTTTTGCGGTTTATTCAGATTCCGTTTTGTTGTTTTCTTGCGATTTTAGAACCGATTTTTTTATGACAATTTCGATGTGATATTTTATTATAATTATTATATCACTGATAATTAGTATATTACATAAATACACTTATAAAATGTAATTAACACGCGATTGTTTGTTTTATTCTGTTTTTTTTGCCGATAAATAGGCTGATATTGGTAAATTTGCAAATTGCTATTTCTATACTACCATCAAATTATGTTTTGATATAATTTGTTCACTCATGCTCTTTCAATTTTTAAAAACATTATTATGCGGTTTAAAGCTATAGTGATTATTCTTCTTGTGTTGACGGTGGGCGTTTTGGTCGGCATTGGCATTGTCAACAAGAATAAACAGGTGTGCGAAGATGTTCAGATTGACATCGTACACAGAGGGAAAGATATGCTTTTAACCCAAAACGATGTGCTAAATCTGCTAAAACAATCAAATGTGGTTTTGAAAGGTACTAAGCAAAATGAAATTTCAAAGACGGAAATAGAATCCGCACTGCGTCGTAGTTGCTGGTTTGATACCTTGAGCAATTTGACCTTTAAAGGCGATGTGTTGATGATGGAAGTCGCTGTTAAACACCCTTTTATTCAAGTTTATAGAGAAAATGGAGATACTTACCTTATAGATGAAGCCGGTCGCTTTCTTCCTTACAGCAGTAAAGTGAAGGAAAGTTTGATCGTTTTAAATGGAAATATTAATGTTGCTTATTCTCCCCAAAATACGGTTAATAATGTCAAAGATAAATCGTTATATGAGGCTTATCAAATTGCTCAAATGATAAGCAAAGATGAATTTTGCAGAAATCAATTTTCCCAAATACATATCAATTCCAATAAAGAAATAGAGCTTTATGGAGAAATTGGCCGACAAGTGGTCTTGTTAGGTCATGTTGATAATGCTGCCGAAAAATTGGAAAATCTCAAATTAATATACAAAGATGCGTTGGTTTATATGGGATTGAATAAATATAAACAACTTGATTTGAGATATAAAAACAGAATCGTTGCGACTAAAAGATAAGTAATTTTATGAAAAATAATAAAGAAAACAGTAGTGAATCTCGAACGCCAATACGTAAACCCAATATGATTTTTGGTTTGGATATTGGTACGACGAAGATAGTTATGGTTGCCGGATACCTTCGACCAGATGGGAAAATAGAAGTTTGCAATTATGCAAAAGCTCCTTCATGCGGGGTGGAATTCGGTTCCGTAATTAATGTCAATGATACTGTAGAGGGGATTGTTCAAGTGAAAAACAGTCTTGAAGAGGCCATGGGTGTCGTTATTTCTGAAGTATTCGTTGGTGTCGCCGGTCGTCACATATCAAGTACCAACTGCTCCCATCAGATTATCAGACCCGGAGGCAATGAAAGAGTAGTGGAACAGAGCGAAATTGACAAAATGACTCGCGATGTTGAAAAACTGTCGCTGCCCAATCAACATATTATTGCGGTAATACCTCAAAAATATATGGTTGGAAACAACGAAACTATTCGACCTGTCGGAACATTAGGTGAAAAAGTATCGGGAAGCTACCAAGTTATTACCGGTAACTATGATGAAATACGCGGAATCAGTATCTGCCTTAAAAACTCGAATTTGCAAGAGCAAAAACTTATCTTGGAACCTATGGCTTCAGGGTTGGCATGTTTGAAAGAGGAAGAGAAAAAACAAGGGGTCGCTTTGGTCGATATCGGTGGCGGTACGACCGATATTGTGATCTATGTGTCCGGCGTTCCTGTATTTACAAAGGTAATCCCCGTTGGTGGTCAAGTTGTTACGAATGATATCGCCTCTTTGGGAATCGCATTTGAACAAGCTGAAAATTTGAAAGTTAATCATGGTACCTGCATTGTCGATAATGCCAATAAAGACAATTATATCACCATCCCAATGTCGCTTGAATATAGTAATGCATCAAAAATAAACGAAGTTACCCTGGCAAAGGTGATTAATGCCAGAGT
>CAYYHC010000173.1:0-4219 GCA_964471715.1 uncultured Lentimicrobiaceae bacterium
GTTCATTGGCGAAACGACCGTCGTACAAGTACTCGAACATTTCGCGCGACACGCGACCATGAATTTTGCTGACACCGTTCACTTCCTGACAGAAACGGCAAGCCAAAATACTCATAGAGAATTTGTCGTTGGTCAATTCTATGCTTTTACGCCCCAATCCCATAAACGACTGCCATGAAATGTAAAATTTTTCAGGATAATTGGCAAAATAAATACGCATCAAGTCTTCATTAAAGGCATCGTGACCTGCCGGAACGGGCGTATGAGTAGTGAATAACGAAGATGCACGCACCAAATCCATTGCCATAAGAAATGAAAAGTGGCGTTCTTCCATAATATTCTTTACACGTTCTAACGACAAAAATGCCGCATGACCTTCATTAAGATGATAAATTTCAACACTTTCGTTCAATAAGTTGAGTGCACGCACACCGCCAATGCCTAACAATAATTCTTGTTTGAGACGATTTTCATTGTCACCGCCATATAAATTATAGGTAATTTTTCTATCGTCTTCATTATTGACAGCGACGTCGGTATCTAACAAATACAATTTAATACGTCCCACATTTACCTGCCAAATACGGGCGGTAAGCATTCTGCCGGGGAGAGCAATCTGAATGGTTTTCCAATTTCCATCCTCATAACGTAATGGTTGAATGGGCAATTTGGAAAAACTTTGCAAAGGATACAGATTGATTTGATCACCGGTAGGTGAAATCTGTTGAGAAAAATAGCCGCATCTGTACAGCAAGCCGACAGCGACCATATTCACGTTGCAATCGCTGGCTTCTTTTAAATAATCACCCGCCAACATTCCCAAGCCGCCGGAGAATATTTTGAGTTCATTACTAATTCCGAACTCCATACTGAAATAGGCAACTTTCTTTTCTTTGCGTGTAATTGGCTGATTCATATATTTTTTGAAGTCATTGTACACATGATCTAATTTTTGAACAAACTCATCATTGGCACTAAATTCCCTCAATACGTCTAACGGAAGCATTTGCAACATATAAACAGGATTCTCGTTAAATTCGTCCCAGCGTTCTTTTCCGGCTATTTCAATAAAAAGTTCACGTGCTTCATAATTCCAACTCCACCACAAGTTATTGGCAATTTCTTCCAATTTATCCAAATTATCGGGCAGATTCGACTTAATTGTAATTTTTTTCCAGACAGGTTGCGAAACGAAAGATTTTTCCACCATCAAACCTATGCGGGAGGTTTTATCTTTGTACATTTCAAATCGCAAATCGCTCTTACTGATTGCGACATCGTATAATTTGCGATAATTGTCAAATAAATTCTGCCATAAAGCGTGCAAAGCAATTTCACGTGCATCTTTGCAACATTGAAGAACCACATCGGCAGAATAGTTATCACAAAGCTCCATCGCTTTCACAATTTCACCGCAAACTTGGGCGTCATTGTCATCGGTTCTATGTATGACCACCACCCCACTCTGTTCGGAAAAATTGTCATTAACCCATTTCCCGAAACCGGCTAAAGAGGTAGTAATGGTTGGAATGCCGAAGGCGATACTTTCCAATGGCGTGTATCCCCATGGCTCATAGTAAGAAGGGAAAACCGTCAAATCGAAGCCGATAAGTAAATCGTAATACGTTAAATTGAAAATGCCGTCAGCACCATTCAGATAAACCGGAGCGAAAATGACTTTCACGTGGCTATCCGGTGCGTTATCAATATTTAATCTGTTTAATTCTTTGATTATGGGATCGTTATAAGCATCGTGAAGTGGATGAGTGGCATAGTCGCGACAAACTGCGTGCTGATTATCATTAAATGTTGTCTGATTATTAATTTTCGTTATTAGTTCTTCGCGTACCCCACTGACGCCGGCAGGAACCATAATGAAGGCAACAATATCACGATTTAATGCTTTGTCTTTCAACTCAGCCAATGAACGGATAAAGATGTCGATTCCTTTATTGTAAAATTCATACCGTCCGCTATTAAGGACAAAAAGTGAATCTTCGGAAATGGGTTGTTGCAAAAGTGCCGATGCAACTTGATGAAGTTTTGCTCTTGCGATTTTTCTTTTACTATCGTATTCATTGCCGCAAGGCACAAAATTATTTTCGAATCCGTTGATGGTAATTTCGTCAGCCGGCTTTTTGAAAAAAGCAAGGCACTCTTTATTGGTAATTTGGCTGACAGTAGAATAGGCGTCCGCCGTATGAGCCGAGAGGTATTCGAGCGAAAATTTGGATTGGACACCAAATCGATTGGCAGATTCTGAAGCAGAATACTGGTCGATATTATCATAAAGCGGCAGTCTATTTCCGGCGATACAACGACCTAAAACGGTTGCATGAGTAGTAAATACGGTTGCCACTTGGGGAGTGGTGTTTTCTATATGTAAAATACCGCTTCCGGTCATCCATTCATGGAAATGCGCAATAATTTTATCCATTGCGTTGCAATGAAATTGATAAAAACTCTCAATCACTCTTCCTGCAGCATAGCCAAAAAGAAGCGGTTCAATATAATCCCATTGACCGCTAATGGAATCCAACTTATAATTCAGCCAGAATTGAGTTAAAATCTCATTTTTCTTTTCAAAAAAAGGCGTAAAATCCACCAACACGACCACGGGATTTCCGGCGACATTCCATCTTCCGATTCGTATTTTAAGTCCTTCTTTTTGAGCTACTTCTTTCCAATTTTGATAGAGAACATTATCTTCTATGAAGTCACTGTTACTGCCTGACTCGCACGACAAATCCGGACCTATACATATATAATTATTCTTGTATTCTTCAACAACGGTTAAAGCTTTCGTGGATAAAACGGTATATATTCCTCCGACTTTATTACATATTTCCCAACTCGTTTCAAAAATAAAATCTGCTTTATTCATTTGTTATTCATTTAAAGTGTAAAATTCAGGTATAAACGGAGAGCAATCCCCGTGATTCAGATAAACATCGCGCACCATTGATGAGGAGATGTGTGAAAATTCAATTGTCGTGGCGAAAAAAATAGTTTCGACTTGCGGGTATAACTGTTTGTTAGCGTGTGCGATATCTTTTTCATATTGAAAATCGAGCGTGTTGCGAATGCCGCGAATAATGTAATCTGCGTGCAATTCTTTACACAAATTAACAGTCAACATATCGTAATCAATGACTTCGATTTTAGGATTATTTGTAAAGCAACGTTGAATCCATTCTTTTCTTTTCTGCAGAGAAAACATGGATTTTTTTGAACTATTAGTTCCGATGGCGACATAAATCTTATCAAAAAGCGGAAGTGCTGAGCGAAGTACGGCAACATGTCCCTTCGTAATAGGGTCGAAAGAGCCCGGAAATACTGCGATTTTCATTTAGAAATTATTTAAACTATTTATTAAATAAATAAGTGTATATCATTATATTACAGATTGATACAATGATTTTAATTTTGAAGCAACGTGTTCCCATTTAAGGTTATTGACTTCTTCGTTTCCTTTCACGGCAAAGATGCGGGAAAGTGCGGGATAATGCAATAAACCGTAAATAGCGTCAGCGGTGGCATCAATATCCCAAAAGTCAACTTTGATGGCATATTGAAGTACTTCCGACACGCCGGATTGTTTGGAAATGATAACGGGGACATTCGCTTGCATGGCTTCTAAGGGCGATATTCCAAAGGGTTCCGAGATGGAAGGCATCACATAAACATCGCTCATTCCGAACATTTTGTCGATATCGGCACCTCTCAAAAAGCCGGTAAAGTGAAATTTATCGGAGATTCCCAATTCGGCTACACGTTCAATTACGTGTGGCATCATATCACCGTCGCCGGCTAATACAAAGCGCACATTATCATCTTTTTCCAGCACTTTTTTCGCGGTTTCCACAAAATATTCCGGTCCTTTTTGAAAGGTTACGCGACCTAAAAAAGTCACAATTTTTTCTTTTAAAGGGTTGTTGCTTACCACGTGATGATGAGTCGGTTCTACGGCATTGTGCAGTGTAACTACTTTATTTTCAGGAATTCCGTATTTGTCAATTACAATATTTCGAGTCAAATTGCTCACGGCGCAAACTAAGTTGGCAGCAAGCATTCCTTCGCGTTCGATATTGTAAACAATGTCGTTGCGGTTATTTTCGCCGGAACGATCATATTCGGTGGCGTGAATATGAACCACGAGTGGTTTTCCGCTCACGCATTGCGCCGCAATACCGGCTTTATAGGTAAGCCAATCGTGAGC
>CAYYHC010000174.1:0-4214 GCA_964471715.1 uncultured Lentimicrobiaceae bacterium
CGTCTTTAGTGAGGACGGTAATATTGGCAGTAAGAATAAAGCGATTATCCAATGCGGTTCCACCGAATCCGTTTTTGGTGATAATTTGTGAAAGTTTATTACTGAGATTGGCTCTTGCTGCTGCGGGCATACCTTCAATTTGTTCCGGCACCCATGCAACGATAGAGATTCTTCCGACATCGCTGTTTTTAGTATCATCATTTTGAGAAAAAGCCGTAATTGTTGTGATTAACAATACAATTAAAATAAATATTTTTTTCATAATATACCTCCTTTTATTTTTCGCCGATTACTAATTGAGCTTGTCCTAATCCCTGCATCATTAATTTTGATTCGATTTGATACGTATCTTTCAGATATTTTCTAAGATTTCTTGCCCAATTTCTTGCGTCAATGGGTTTTTCGGATGTGTCGTAGAGTGGAATGCGTACTTGTTCAAAATACATCATATTTTCTGTTGCGTCAGAAAGATTAAAACGATGTTGCACCGTATTATCATTAACCCATTTTTCAATAATTTCGCTTAATTCCATATCATTAAACTCGCTTTCAAGGTCTTCGCCCCAACTGTCAAAAATCTTGATTCGGAGAATAACTTCTCTGCCATTTGTGAACAAGTCGTCAAAATGTGCTTGAAGTTGTGCATTAAAGTTATCGATGTTGGATAAAACAGCTTCTTCCAATAGTATGGGTATTTCACTTGTAAAAGAGGGTGCACCGGTACCGGAGGCACCGGCAATTTGTTTATCTGTATAGGCATCAAGTCCTTGTAAATTAAAAGAAATTGATTTTTTAGGACCAACGGTATTGACAGTCCATGTCAGCTGAATCCAGATATCGGCTTTAGCAACTTTTTTCAATTTGTCAATTGGAGATTCTGAAACTTCCCCGCCTGATTTACTTGTAAGCATTGCATCTTCTGCCGATTGTTCTTCTAAGGTTTTTAAGCACGATTCAAGGTTTTTGAGTGGAAATCCTCTTTCGGCCATTAACTCGTTAATCTTACTTATAACCATATTTAAGTCTGAATTTTCTTGAAGTGCTTTTTTATAATCTGCCACCTTTGTAATTTTTCCCTGATTATCATAAGATGACATATAATTGTTTTGAGTGCACCAAACGTCACTTGGTACAACCATAATTGTCGGTTTTTTTGCTTGTGCAAAGCAACTCATTAAGGTTAGTGTGCAGAGGACGGATAATAAAAAATTTTTCATAATTAATCTTGTTTTATAATAATACCATCTTTAATTAATTTTTCTTTTAAGGTATTGCGATAGACACAAACAGTTGTTTCGCAAACAGATTGGGCATTTGTGCGTGCCCATCGGCTGGAAAGATACCTCTTTTCTTTCATTGAACAATAGTTTTTATACTCTCCATCATCTTTAAAAAATGCATTGAAATAGTCTTCATATTTTTCTTTAGCATTGATTTCCAATAAAAGAGGTTTAATAGTAGAGCCGTCTTTTTTATGAATTTCTGTAAAAACAATATCATAAACAGCTTGTTTTTGCGCTTGTTCATAAGAATCGAGGGCATTGCGGGCTTTGCCAAATGAACGAACGGTGATAGAACCATCCAATTCACTTCCAATATATTGCGTATGATAATCCATAAATGCTGTGGATTTTACTGTTCCGCATGACATAAGAATTGACGCAATAGTTACGAATAATATTGATAATAACTTGTGCATAATCAAAAAATTAGAATCCTGAATCAAGTTTTTTTATTATTCCGGCAGTTTCTAAAGCCTTTCTCAATTCTGCTTTGTTCACCAAAACTTTAACGCCGACTTTGTATTCTTTTCCGACTTTAATGACATCTCCGGCAGCCGGAATTCCATTATTTACAAGTTCTACAAATTGCTGGTATTTTCCGCCATCTTCGAAAAACGACTTAAAAAAGTCTATATTTTGGTCATAAGCAGTGATGTCGGTGATAATGGGTTTTTGAGATGGTAATCTGACGGACCCGCTATTGTAGGCAGCGACTCCTTTAAAAAGAACAGCATGTACTGCATTTTTGCCGGCTTGTTTCATGGCAACATCTTGATTTTTTGCGTAGCTATACACCTTAATGAGAATGAACCCTTGTGCAGCTTGTCCGCTTGTTGCCTCCGCTTCATAACGGAATTCCATGGTTTCATTATCTGCTTTTTTCTTCTGCGCATACGTCGATATACAGAGAAGAAGGCAAACGATACTAAGTATAATTGTTTTAAATCTCATAATTGTAATATTAATTGTTATTTGCTTTTTTTCTTGGTTATTTGTCTTACTACCATTCCTAATTTTGCTTTTTTGTTAGCAGCAAGTTCTGTACCTTTAGTTGTATTTTGGGCTTGTTCGGCTTTTGCTTCTTCAGTAAGAGCATATCTGTTATCCCATACTTTCCCTTTCACAACTTTTAAAACGGCAACTTTTTTATATGTTCGTTTGTGTGTTTCCGGATCTTCACTTAATTCCAAAAGATCAAATTTATCATCATCTTTTATACTTTCTTTCATTCCTACATCTACTAAAAGAGGAAGCTCTGAAATAATCGGCATTAACGGTTTGAAAACATCATAAGAATATTGCAATTGGGCAAATGATTTATCCAAACTACGAACAATTGTTTGTTTGATTAAGTCTTCTGCCGGTTTTTGCTTTTCTGAACCAACCATATTGGCCAATCCTCCTTTTACATCAAAGGTAGAAACACTGACTTTCTCAACACCGACTAATTCAAACGGGAAATCAATGGCATTCAATTTTTCCATATTGATTTTTCCGTTTTCAAATGTTGCATAAAAAATATTTTTGATGGAATCGTTCCATACAAGTTGATATAATACATTTGTGGTATATGCCGAATAACCTAAGTGCGTCATTTCGTATGCAGTATGGGCAGCAGCAGTTGCTACTCCGGTTGGATCTACTGATGCTAATAGCAATGCCAAATCACGCAAAAAAGCTGCGATTGGTTCGTTTTCATAAAAGGACAATTTGCTGAATGAAACAAAAGTATTGCTGATAAGTTCTTCTCCGGCATCGGAAATGGCTTCCAAACCACGTACCGTAGAATTGGCATCATTTACTGCTTCTTGAGAAGCATTATATGCACTACGTTGCCTGATTAATTGATCGGACCAACTACCGTCTTCTTTAATATTATACCATTTCATTATCAATTTTTGACCAACTTTTTGTTCCCTCAGCATAATAGTGGTAGTATCAATCAAACATTGATTGTACACTTTACCCGACATATTAGACAAAAGTTCTTGTGCATCTTTTACGGAAAGATTGCTTAAGTTGCCTTGATTTTTGGAAATTATTTCGATCATTGAAGATTTTGGTTTTCCACCATATCCTTGAACAAAATCTATACTATGCTGATCATATTTATCGGGAAATTGATATGATTTCCAAGCATCACTTATATTTTTGTCGAAATTATCTGAATTGGGCAAGGATGGTTCATCTGTGTTCAATAAAATCATGTGCAAAGAACTGCGCTGATATTTAGGCGTTTCGTTTTGCGCATTTACAATACAGGTCGCAGAAATCAATGCTATGCAAATAATAAATAGTTTTTTCATTTTATATTATAATTTTGTTTTTGCTACTCTTTCAGGCTTTTCGCAATTCGCCTTGTGCCAAAAAATGAAAGAAACCTGCATACACAAAAAGCGAGGCACTTTTACGCTTCATATTACTTCGTGAGGGTTTTAATCACCACATTACCTATTTTGATAAGCTAATCTTACTTTCTTTCGCGAACATTTATAATGAACTGCTTTTTTCTGATAGTAAATGGTGGTTCTTTCTCAAAAAATTAAGTTTCTGCAAAAACGCTTTTCTTATTTCAAGGTGCATACATCTTGGAACGAAGTTATTTCATAGGCAATATACTTATGTTATCTATTATTTTTTACTATTTTATTGGTTGCAAAGATAATACTTTTTTTTTACTTGGAGCGAAATAATAAAAAAAATCGATTTTTTAAAAAAAAATGCTGATATTTTCCATTTATTATCATTTCCCCAATTATTCTTTAGGTTAATAATTGATAATGATTCTTACGCAATCAATGAAAGTACTTCATTTTTTTTTGGCAGTTTCTGATGCTATAAATACCACCTTTCGGATAGGAGGATTTGAAATCAACATGGTAGTGTCCCAAAAAGTGTGTATTTTCTTGTTTTAATAAGTTTTGCAAAAGT
>CAYYHC010000175.1:0-4191 GCA_964471715.1 uncultured Lentimicrobiaceae bacterium
ACACCCTATAACAAACAATTTGGAAAAATTGATGTGGATTGGGACTTGGCAATTTCTTACCAATTCTTAAAAGTGTTGAATGTTTCTCTGGGCACCTCCCTCAAATATTACGACGCTGTTTCGATTGCATGGACCGACAATAACGATGTACTTCACAACAGCCCAAGAGTACAATTCAGAGAAATTATCGGATTGGGAATCGGATATAGTTTCTAATCGATTGTTAATAAACAAGCTATGAAAAAAATTGGATTGTTCGTCTGCTCCGTAATGTTCCTATTTTCATCCTATTCACAAAACAGAGTCGATAGTATTCACGTTGCACATTATGACATTAATATCAACAACATTGATTTTACCAATCGCACGATAGAGGGTTATACCGATTTATCCGTCGTCGCAAAAGTTGCCGGTTTGGAATATGTTGACTTGGATTTACAACAATTAACGGTAGATTCCATTTTTACCAACGGTCTGCTCAATACAAATTATACTTATAATAACAACTTGATTCATATCATTTTACAAAATCAAATCAATCATAATGATACGGTTCAAGTACGCATTTATTACCACGGAAGACCTGCGACGGATTCTCGTTTCGGCGGATTTTATTTTTCGGGAGAATATGCCTATAATCTTGGCGTTGCTTCCCAAGACCTTCCCCATAATTTCGGTCGCGCGTGGTATCCTTGCCTCGATTTCTTTACCGATAAATCAAGTTATCATTTCAACATCCAAACAGAAATCGGCAAAAAAGCCATTTGCGGCGGACAGCTCATTGACAGCGTAATAATTAACGATTCAACAATGCTCTGGCAATGGCAATTGGATGAACCTGTTCCCACTTACCTCACCTCCATCGCAGTAGGTAACTATCTGCATTACAGCGACACTGTTCATTGCATAAATGGGGTTATTCCAATTGATATTTATACGCCGCCAACGTATTTCAACAACATCGCCGGAAGTTTTGCCCGATTGAAAGACGTTGTTCATATTTACGAAAACAGATATGGTGCATATCGTTGGAATAGAATTGGTTACGTTGCAGTCAACTTTAGTTCCGGCGCAATGGAACATGCCACCAATATTACCTATCCGCAGGCATGCATTACCGGCAATAATACTTATGAATCGCTCTATATTCACGAATTGTCACACTCTTGGTTTGGTAATTTGATAACGTGCGCCCAAGCTGAAGAGATGTGGATCAATGAAGGTTTTGCACGCTATAGCGAAGCTATTGCCGACGAAATTCTATACCCCAATGCCGACCCGCAACTCGATGGTTACAAAGTCAATATCCGCAATTTACACCGTTCCGTTCTACTCGACGCTCATAACGATGACGGTGGCTTTTACGCCTTAAATGCAGTCCCACAAAATGTTACTTACGGAACTACCTCTTACGATAAAGGGGCTTTGGTCGTTCACGCTTTACGTCAATACTTGGGAGACTCTCTTTTCTTTTCAGCTATTCAACAAATGCTCAACAATTACTCCTATGATAACATTTCATCATCGGAACTATTCGGTTTTCTTTCTCAAACAACGCATATTCCGCTTAACGACTTTTACGAAGCATGCGTCAATCAACCCGGTTTTTTGCACTTTTCGGTCGATTCCATTCGTTCTACCGGACAACAAGACGAATATGAAATTTATGTACACCAAAAATTATACGAAGCCACGCATTATGCGAACGGAAACCTTGTAGATTTTTCATTTTTTTCGAATGAAGGTCAGCAATATGATGTAAACAATGTTGCTTTTTCGGGAGAATATGCCACTTTTAACGTACAACTTCCTTTTGAACCTGATTTTGCCATTGTAGATTTGTACGAAGAATTGGCAGATGCAACTATTGACTATAATTACACATTGACTGAATCGGGCAACCAGATTGCCACTTATGCAAAATGCAGAATTAACGTATCGGCAGTTACTGATACCGTTTTTGTTCATATCGAAAACAATTATGTTGCGCCTGACCCATTGAAAGTTGAGAATGAAAGCATCTACGCTGTTTCCACCAAACACTTTTGGCGCGTTGAATATACGCCCGTCAATACGTTAGAGGGACGCCTTCAGTTTTCATACAAAGCCACAAGCTATTTATCTGATGATTACGATTTACTCCATAATTACGCGGTCGATGACATTGTTCTGCTTTACCGCCGTGATGCAACAGACGATTGGCACATTATTCCTTTTACGCAAAGCGGTACTATTACGTCCGGCTATCTGTTTACGGAACAAATTATACCCGGCGAATATACTGTCGGAATTGGGGACAAAACCGTTGCCATCGCCGACAAAGAGAATGAACAAGAATTTCAGGTATTTCCCAATCCGTCACAAGAGACACTAACCATCCGTTGCGCCGACTATGATCGCGAATCGGACTATTCCTATCAATTGTGGAATGAAGCGGGACAAGTGCTTCTCAGTGGGAATATAGACAAAAAAAGTTCCCCTATAAATATCCAAAATCTGCCGAATGGCTTTTATTTTGTTCAAATATTACAAAAAAACAAGAGAATTAAAACATTTAAAGTGATTAAAAACTAATTATGAAGATTGCTGTCAATACGCGACTACTTTTAAAAAACAAATTGGAAGGCATTGGATGGTTTACTTGTGAAAGCCTCAAGAGAATTACTCAAGCACACCCGGAGCACACGTTTTACTTTATTTTTGACCGTCCGTTTGATGAATCTTTCATTTTTAGCGACAACGTTATTCCCATCATCACTTTTCCCCCCACACGCCACCCCTACCTCATCCATTTCTACTTCGCCTACTCTATCCCCTACGTTTTGCGCAAAATCAAAGCCGACCTCTTTCTCTCACCCGACGGCTGGCTCTCATTAAAAACAAATATTCCTCAAATTGCTGTCATTCATGACATCAATTTTGAACATCATCCCGAATTTTTCAAACCGGTAGTGCTGGATTCTTACACCGGACATTTTCCAAAATTTGCTCAAAAAGCCCTCCGAATAGCCACCGTTTCCGAATTTTCCAAACAAGATATTCATCAAAAATATAACGTTCCTATAGATAAAATTGACGTGGTTTACAATGGAAGCAACGCCCATTTTACGCCCTTAACCATTGATGAAAAAATCAGAGTACGTGCACGTTATGCGAACGGATGCGACTATTTTTTGTTTGTCAGTGCCATTCATAAACGGAAAAATCTATCCAATATTCTGCGTGCTTTTGATGCTTTTAAAACAGAAACCGGATCCGACGTCAAATTTGTGGTTGTGGGTACACAAGCCGGATTACAAGGAGATATTCAGATAGTATATGAGCAGATGAAACACAAAAATGAAGTTTATTTCTTGGGACATCTGTCATCAAAAACGCTAAGCGAAATCACTGCATCTTCGCTTGCCTTAGTATATGCCTCTCTGTTTGAAGGTTTTGGTATTCCGATTTTGGAAGCCTTTAATGCAGAAACCGCCGTCATCACTTCTAATGTAACCTCAATGCCGGAAGTAGCCGGTGATGCCGCATTAATTGTCAATCCTTATTCCGTAGAAGAAATCACTACCGCCATGACCCGATTGGCAACAGACGAAAAATTGCGTCAATCATTCATCGAAAAAGGCAGAGTTCAACGTACTAAATTTAGTTGGCAACAAACCGCCGACAAATTATGGAATTGTATCGAAACTGCAATGTCAGAGTTAAAATAAAAATATAATGAAAAAATTGTTTGCTCTTATCTTTATGGTATTATCGTGTTCATTATTTGCACAAAATATTGATAATGAATATAATAAAATGGAATGTACGTCCGTGACGGTTGGGAAAAAGGCTTCAAAAGATGGTGCGGTAATGACCTCACATACCGACGACAGCGGAAGAAGTAGAACCAATATGACGATAGAACCGGCGAAGGACTACGGTGAGGGCGAGATGCAGACGATTTACAAACGTGAAGCTTGCCCGAAAGAGACACCCGGCATGCCACAATATTGCAATGTTCGTGTGGGAGAAATTCCACAAGCGACACATACCTATCAGTTTTTGAACACGGCATATCCATGCATGAATGAAAAACAATTAGCGATTGGCGAATCCACTTTTGGTGGACGCACCGAGTTGCGTTCATCGGAGGGACTTATTGACTGTCAGGCACTTTGTATGTTGATGGTTCAACGCTGTGCCACTGCC
>CAYYHC010000176.1:0-4187 GCA_964471715.1 uncultured Lentimicrobiaceae bacterium
CCGACTTTCACTTTGGAAAATGCGGCAGGTTGCGACAGCGTGGTTACTTTACATTTGACAATTATTGAAACTCCAACTGCAACCATTGAAGGTGATTCTGTTTTGATATCAGGTCAGAGCACCACTTTAACAGCCAGTGAAGGAAATAGTTATCTATGGAATACCGAGGAGACAACGCAATCCATAACTATCAATCCGACCGATACAACCACCTATTTCGTTATCATTAGCAACGAAAATGATTGCAGCGATACCGCTTATTTCACGGTTAATGTCGTAAATGGCATCATTAATTATGAAACAATATCTTGCAATATTTATCCAAATCCTGCCAATGAAATAGTTACAATTGAATTGAATAATATGCAATGGATACAAATTTTCAATAGTAACGGACAATTGATAGACAATTATTCTGTAAATGGAAATACTTTCCAATTGAATGTTCGGAGCTATTCACCGGGAATTTATTACATTAAAGCGATCTCTTCCGAAAACAAAAATGTAATTCAGAAATTAGTCATTAAACACTAAATATTTGTAATATAGATAATTAAGCTATTAAACAAATAATTATCCATTTTTCGGGGATGCCTTCAAAATAATAAAGTGGGCATCCCCATTTGTCTTTAACCTTCAGCACATTCCCATCTAAATAATAGAGAGCATCACCCCAGCGGTCTTTTAAACGAATGGTATTTCCATCAAAGAAATAGAGGGCACTACCCCATCTGTCCTTTTGTCGCACGATATTTCCATCCAAAAAGAATAAGCGGCTTCCCCATTTGTCCTTCTGAAAGATAGTGGTTCCGTCATAATAATAAATTTTGGCACCCCATTTATCTTTTTGATGCACCGTGTTGGTTTCATCTACAAAGAATAGCGGCTGTCCCCATCTATCTTTTTGGCGAATGGTTTGACCATTTGAATAATGTACAAAAGATACCATTAGCAGCAAAAACGCACAGAAAATCCGGTTTTTATTCATAATAATCCTTTTTTATCAAACACTATCGCCATAAACGGGCGCAAAGTTTGAATTATTGTTTATTTCTGGCAGCGGAATAAGGGGCAGCGTAGATGGAAGAAAAATCGTTTTTCAAATATTTGAAATAGCCGCAAACGGCAATCATAGCCGCATTGTCGGTAGTCAAGTCAATCGTGGGAACGAATAAATTACGGTGATACTTGTCTGCTATTTGCTGCATAGCCGTTCTCAGACCGCTGTTTGCCGACACTCCGCCGGCAATCACTAAATCTTGACAGTCAGTTAGTTCGATAGCTTTAATAACTTTATTCGTTAAGGAACGAATGATGGCATATTGCATCGAAGCAGCCAAATCCGGCAAGTTTTCGGTAATAAAATTTGGATTTTGTTTTAGATTATCGCGAACGAAATAGAGAAAAGAGGTTTTTAATCCGCTGAAACTATAGTCCAATCCGGGCAGATGAGCGATGGCGAAAGAGAATTTTTGAGGATTCCCCTCTTTTGCCAATTTATCGATCACCGGTCCACCGGGGTAAGGCAGTCCGAGAATTTTGGCTGCTTTATCGAAAGCTTCACCGCCGGCGTCATCTATCGTACGACCTAAAACCTCCATCTCGAAGTAATCGTTTACTTTTAGCAGTAAAGTATGTCCGCCGGAAACGGTCAAACAGAGAAATGGGAACGAGGGATTTTTTTTAATTTCATCCTTTTTGTTCAAAAAATTTGCCAAAACATGGGCTTGCAAGTGGTCAACTTCGATTAATGGAAGTGCTAAACTATAGGCCATTGCCTTTGCAAATGAACTACCTACAAGCAAAGAACCTAATAATCCGGGACCATTTGTATAAGCAATTGCAGATAATTGATTTTTGTGTATTTTTGCACGCTTAAGTGCAGTGTCTATAACAGGGATGATATTTTGCTGATGTGCCCTTGATGCCAACTCCGGAACTACTCCTCCAAATTCTGCATGAACCTTCTGAGAAGCAATGACGTTTGAGAGAATAGTTGTATCTTCGATAACTGAAGCTGAGGTATCATCACAGGACGACTCTACACCAAGAATATAAACTGACATAACCGTAAAATTTTGGAACGCAAAATTACAAAAAAAATACTACGCATCACACTTTGGATTATCGGGAGTTTTGTTCTTCTTGATTTAATTCTGGTGGGGTTGATTTTTGTGCCTCCAGTTCAACAAAAATTGGTCAATGTCGTTACTGAAAGTTTATCCGAAAAATGGCATAGTAAAATTTCAATCGGCAAAATTTACCTTACTCCTACTCTCAAACTTAATGTTGAGGACTTCGCCATCTATGATTATCGCAATAACCCGATGATTACGGTCGGTGACGTCAGCTCTCGGTTGACTGGTCTTACTATTTCTCCTTTGAAAATAGCGATTGGTGATTCCGAACTCGACCGAGTAAAGGTAATTATTCGAAAATATAAAAACGATGAGTCCGTCAATATTGCAATCTGGGCTCGCAATTTTAAAAAGAAAAAGAAAAAATCGCCTTTTACTTTTATGGCGCAATCATTACATCTCACCAATGCTTATTTTGTATATGCTAATGATGATAAACGACTTGCGCAATTAGGTACGGATATTGATTATGCCTTTTTTGAACTTAAAAATATCGAATGGACTTTAAAGGACTTTAAAGTGATGGGAACGGATATTTCTGCTCAATTCGAACATTTGTCTTACACACAGTACACCGGATTTCAATTATTGAATGCTACCGGGTTTTTTCGGATTAATTCCGAAGGTCTGACCTTTACCAATGCAATGCTTTTGACACCCAACAGCCGTCTTTTCATGGATTTCGCTTTTGATTACAATTCATGGAAAGATTACAGCGAATTTGTTGATAGAGTCAACTTTAATGTTACTACCCGTACCTCCACTCTTGGCATGAAAGACATTACTTTCTTCGCTCCGAAATTACGCGGAATGAACAATTCTATTGTGATGAATTGCAAAGTTGACGGACCGGTCAACGCACTTCATATTCAAAATTTTGCCGTTAACTATTTGGAACAGACATCTATTAAAGGGGAACTCACTCTCAAGAATATTACAGATTTTAATAATGCGCATTTTGATGCGCATTTTCCTGAAATTAACGTCAACTTAAACGAATTGGCAACTTTTTTGCTGCCAAACGGCAACCAAATTTCGCTGCCGGATAAGATAAAAGCGATGAAAACCGCCAATATTGATTTCGACTTTACGGGAACAGTAGCTGAGTTTTATACACAAGCGGAAATAAACTCAAACTCCGATAACTTGATTGCCTCGCTGCAAGCCCGCGCCGACAGCAACAACCTCATTGTTTATAGCGGAAACATCAAAAGCAACGGTTTTAATCTTGCACAATTTGTACCTCAAGACGGGGTGCTGGGAGAAATTGTCATCAATGCCGACATCAATGGAACCGCTTCTAATCCAACTACAACAGAACATTTTGCACAGACTATTGAAGCCGGAATTGATGCCACAATATCGCGTTTGGATATTAAAGGATACCCTTTGCATAATATCAAAGTTGATGGGAATTATGCACACAAACAATACGATGCGTCCGTCACTGTTCACGATGCCAATTGCGACTTGACTATTGAAGGGGAAATTGACCAATCCATCCACAAACCTCACTATGCCGCCAATGCAAAAATCGGACATATTTATCCCAATCGGATGTTCAAGCATTTGCACGAAGTGGATAGTAATTCTGCAAAAGGGTTTAATCGTTTTATTAGGTATATTCAACAAAATGAAGAAGTCGCTTTATCCATTGACAGCCTCGGGTTTTCAGTTTATGGCAATAATTTGGATGAGTTTTCCGGCAATGCCTATTTCGACAACATCTGTTTCCATCAGAAAGACAAAGAATGCCGCTCCGAACGCGTACGTTTGTTGTTGGTAAATGACGAAAATACACATATTTATCGCTTCACTTCCGACATACTCAACGCTAACCTGAATACCAACTATTCCATCAAAGATGCGTTGAATTCCGTTGTTGATATTGCCTATAAATATTGCTCCAACCTACTTCCCGAACGCGAAGAACCAACGCCGCGATTGACTGCACAGATAGAAGACAACGAACACTTTTTGCAGTTTGAAGCCACCGCCTATCATCTGAATCCGCTATTGTCGATGTTTTGCCCTCAAATACAAATTGCC
>CAYYHC010000177.1:0-4145 GCA_964471715.1 uncultured Lentimicrobiaceae bacterium
GGAGATAGTAGAGATGCACCAACTCAAATATTATTTTAATGATTTTGCCCTGAAATAAGTTTACCTGATAGCAATATTTGGAAATAAATAATGCATCTTCACCCCTAAATATTAAAACATATTAAATGACCAGTTGAAATAGTGGGACATCAATAGGATTTGAATATTGATAAAGGTTATATCATTGGCATAAGAATCTACAGACCATATCACGCGTGGAGCAAAAGAGAATAAACGGAAAGTGAATTTTTTTATTTCCGCCCCTTTCGTCGGCGAATTTATGCTATTTTTGCACTTTAAAACAGCTCAAATTTTACAAGTTTTGTTATATGAAAAATGGTTTAGATATTTATAGTACGGATATGGGGCAAACAGTTGAGAATGTGTTTGTAAATTCCGGTGTGAAAGCCGGTTTCCCCGTTCCATCCGGAGATGAGATTAATCAAACTTTAGATCTGAATCAAGTGCTGATTCAACATCCGGCAGCAACTTTTTATGCCAAAGTGGTGGGCGATTCAATGATTGATGCCGGTGTGGAAGAGGGTGATTTACTGATTATTGATAGGGCTCTTGAACCTCAAAACGGAAGTATGGCGGTCTGTTTCATCGATGGTGAGTTTACGTTGAAGTTTATCGGATTAGACGAAAAAGAGAAAGGCGTAATATGGCTCAAACCGGCGAACGATAGTTTCCCTCCCATCAAAGTTACCTCCGAAAATGATTTTACCGTTTGGGGAATTGTGAGCTATACCATTAAAAACAGACTTAAAAAATAGTTTTTATGTACGCTTTGGTCGATTGCAACAACTTCTTTGTGAGCGCAGAACGTGTTTTCCGTCCCGACTTGCGTGATAAACCCGTGTGCGTACTGAGCAATAACGACGGGTGTATTGTTGCACTATCCAATGAAGCCAAAGCATTGGGTTTAAGGCGCGGAAATCCTCTTTTTAAAGTGATGGATATCGTTCGCCGTGAAAATGTAACCGTTTTTTCTTCCAATTATGCACTTTATGCAGGAATGTCGGCAAGAGTAATGCAGATTTTATCCGATTCTGCACCGGAAATAGAGATTTATTCTGTCGATGAAGCTTTTCTTTGTTTGCAAGGGATTGATAATGATAAGATTACAGTGCAAATGAAGCAACTGCGGAAGAAGATTTTGCAATGGACGGGCATCCCGACCAGCATCGGCGTTGCCCCAACGAAAACATTGGCGAAAGTGGCAAGCCATTATGCCAAGAAATATGCCGGTTATCAAGGAGTTTGTATGATAGATATCGATGAAAAACGCATCAAGGCATTGCAAAATTTCCCCATTCAAGATGTCTGGGGAATTGGACGTAAGGCAAATGCAAAATTGGAAGAAGGTTTCATCTATACCGCTCTCGACTTCGCCCGTAAAGATGAAAATTGGGTCAGACGCTTTTTTACCATTGCGGGCGTGAGAACACGGAAAGAACTGAATGGAATCCCTTGCATCGAAAATTCGGAAATAGGTACCAAACAAAGTATCTGCACCAGTCGCTCTTTCGGGGAATTGGTGTCCGACAAAGAACAACTTTTATCCTCCATCATTCATTTTACATCTTCCTGCGCCACCAAGTTACGAAAACAACATACGGTTGCCAATATGCTGACCATTTTTATAGCAACCGACAGATTTAAAATAGAATTGCCTCAATATAAGCAATTTGCCACAGCTAAGTTGACCGTTGCCACTGCCGATACTTCCGAGTTGATACGGTATGCCGTGCAAATGTTGAATCAGATTTATAAACCTGATTACAAATATAAAAAAGCGGGAGCTATTCTTTCCGGAATTACAAGTAACTGCGCTGTACAGCAAAATATTTTTGATACGATTGATAATCGCGAAAAACGGCAGGCACTTTTTGAAACGATAGATAAAATCAACAACAAAAATGGTCATGATGCCATACAATTTGCCATTCAAAATCAAAAAAAGAGTCAATGGACTTCCCGAAGGGAATTTTATAGTCGCAATTACTTGAGTGACATTAATGAGTTGTTGGAGGTTCGGTAGCTTTGGTAATGAACAGCTGTGAATTTTCAAAGCGGGTAACCACAATAGTTTCTCCTTTTTCAATGACGCCGGTTTCGGAGGTGGCATCAAAAATTTCCCCGTCAATTTCAACTTTTCCCACCGGTCGCATAAATGTGAGTGCAACTCCTTGTTTACCAACTTTTTCGAAGTATTGCATGTCTTGTGCTACAAATCCTTTTGACCCTTCCAATTTCGTATTCAGAGCCAGCGCACCGAAACGGGTTCGCGTGGTGAATAATTTTTTACCTAACCAAAGCGATAGGAAAAATCCGATAATGAGCGAGGAGAGAACATTAAAGAATTTGTTGAGTAAGGCGCCTCTCGGTGCATAAGAAAAGTCGAAACCGATATTGAAGATCATACTTAAAATAAGCGCACTAACCATCAAAATGACGCCGGAAATTCCGAGAAAACCGAAGCCTGGAATGGCAAAAAGTTCTATTATCAGCAAGATAAGTCCGACAATAAAGAGCAAAATTTCCCAATGTGCCGCCAATCCTTGAAGGTAGTGCGGGGCAAAGTAGAGTAGGGCAGCGCTGATGGCAATGATGATGGGAAGCCCTAACCCCGGCGCTTGCAATTCAAAGTAAATACCGCCGACAATGAGTATGATTAAAATACTGCTGACAACGGGGTTGATTAAAAAATAGATAACAGAATCCAACCAGCCCATTTCTTGCTCTTCCAAAGTGTAATTTTGAAAATTGAGAAGTTGCAAAACTTCCTCTTTCGAATTGGCTTCGCCGTTGCAGTAGTGATTTTTGATCGCCTCTTTCGTGGTGAAAGTCAGCACTTTACCTTTTGCCGAAATGCTGTCGATGGCAGTGTCCGGATCTACCATTGCTTCTGCAATCAGCGGATTGCGTCCGTTTTTTTCGGCAGTGGCTCGCATCAGCGAACGCATATACGATTGATATTTATCGGGCATGATTTCACCCTCTTGGTTGACTACGGACGCAGCACCGATCGATGCCCCCGATGACATATAAATGCTGTCGCAGGCGATGGAAATCAGCGCACCGGCAGATGCGGCATTTTTATTAATGAAAGCATAAACAGGAACCGGTGCTTCCAATAATAGCGTGCGTATCTTTTCTGCTGATGCCAACTCACCACCAAAAGTATTGATTTCCAATAAAATACCATCAACTTGATGCGACTTCACGTAATCTATGGCAATTTCCGTCTTGCGCAACGCCGGCTTTGCAATATCTTCATCTATAATAAAATAGTAAATATTTTTTTGTGCGGATAATTGAAAACCGACAAATAATAATAGTAACGTTATGAATACCTTATAATATAATTTCATCTGTTTTATGTTTTGAGCCGCAAAGATACATGTTTATTTTTATTCTCTATTCGCGATTTCCAATATTATTATTGTCATTTATCCAACAAATTTTAAAAATATTCGTTTAAAACAGATTCAAATTTTGAATAAACTTGGATGAAACTATCAAAATCTGTTTATATGTTTATTGTTCTGTTTTTGTTGATTGCTGCGGCCGTTTTTTACCTGTCGCGTCGCACCGCTTTTGTTTTCGGGGCCAAACCCACTTGGTTTTATGTAGCCTATTCCATTCTGCTGTTATCCTCTTTTTTCATAATGGCAGCTGCCATGCGTTGGCGGAGTGCAGGTATGTTTGCGCATATCGTTGTGACAAGTAATGCCGTTGTATTGGGTATTTTGCTCAATCTTTTAATGTGTGCTTTGGTGGTGGATTTGGTACAACTTTTTGCACATTTTAATCCAAAAACGTTTGGAATGACGGTCGCTGTTTTGACCCTTGTCATTTCGGGATATTCTCTGTGGAATGCTACTGCTCCGCATATTCAAACGGTTGAAATTCCGATGCGGCATTTAAAGCAACCTACGAATATGGTTCAACTAGCAGATATACATTTAGGACAATTTCGAGGACGAAATTTTTTGCAAAATGTTGTCAATAAGGTAAATACAATGGATGATATTTCGGGAGTGGTCATTACCGGCGATCTGTTTGACAGCCATTACAATTACGATTTGGCGACTTTGGAGCCGTTAAAGCAGTTGAAAGTGCCCGTTTATTTTGTGGAT
>CAYYHC010000178.1:0-4119 GCA_964471715.1 uncultured Lentimicrobiaceae bacterium
AAAATAAACTAAGAAATTGAGGTTAGCGGTTTAAAAAGTGGTAGTACTATAATTATTCCGAAATAAATTGAATTTTGATGGTTATTGATAATAAAAAGTATTTATTTTATTGGCAACCATAATTTACATAAATTACTGATTATCAATAAATAAAATGATGATGGTGCGGTAATTTTGAGGGAGGGATTCTTTGATGTGCAATAAATTGCTCTGCACATCAAATTGTTCTCTGTTGTGGATTGGCATTGAAATGTTTCTCAATTATTTTCTTGTTGCAGCCTAAACAACTCTTTTTGACGTTCAATTTCGCTTCTAAGTTGTTCTTTAGTTGGCATATAGGTAATATATTTTGATGCAAAAAGTTGTTCTTTATCTCGCATGGCATATTTTACAACATCTTCATCAGTATCAGCACAAAGAATAAGTCCAAGAGTAGGTGAATCACCTTCGGTACGTTTTATTTCATCGTACATTTTTACATACATATCCATTTGCCCCACATCTTGATACGAAATTTTTTCAGTTTTTAAATCAATAAGTATATAACACTTCAAAATAACATTATAAAACACAATATCAATAAAATAATCTTCTTTTTCGGTATGAATATGCTGTTGCCGTGCCACAAAAGCCCACCCCTTTCCCATCTCCATCAAAAACTTTTGCAAATTATTAATAATGGCTGTCTCCAAAGTAGATTCCCGAAATGAGGTATTATCGGATAAACCGAGAAATTCAATTACAACTGGATTTTTGATAAAATCTACCGGATTATTTTGCATGGAACTTGTCAAATTTTTCATCTCATCTCTTACCACTAATTTGTTTTTACCATGACTATTCAAAAGCCTCTGACAATATTGTGAAGAGATATTGCGTTGTAATGTTCGCACACTCCAAAATTCATTGGCACATTCATTGGCATACCATTGACGCATCTCATTATCAACGACTTGAAGCAGTTTACAATAATGCGACCAAGACAACAGAGTATGAGGAGATTTTGGAGAGAGCAGTTCCAAAATATTGGTTTCAGATTTTGGAGACAGTGTTTCCAAAATTTCCTTCACCGATAATTGAGCCGTAGCAGTAAATAAATCTGTAAACATATTATAAACCTTAATACAACGGTATAATTCACTATAATCAAATCCTTTACCAAATTGTTCAGAGAGCAGCAACGAAAGATTTTTTATTGTTTTTTTACCATATTCGGCTCTTTCTTCTCCAAATAGTTCTTCCTCAGTAATTCGCTTACCTAAAAGCCAATTTCTTTTTACCAAATCAATATTTATTGCCGTATAAGCGTGAGTGCGAGCATGTTCTATAATTGTAACTACATCGTTAATTAATTGTCTGTTCGTTTCTATTGGTTGAAACCCACTAATGCGTTGCATCATACATTTCATAATTATGTTTTAACTCATAACAAAACGATCTCTTCTTCTCCTTTATTGCCGGCAGAAAATAGATTTTTTTTGATTATTGAAGGGTTTCACACTTTGCTCGCACATCAATAGTGTCAAAAAAAATAACGGTCGCAAGTTTCCCCATCCACAAATCTCAAATTTCCCATTTTTTATTTCTATTTTAGTACTTTTTTAATCAACCATGCCCAAAATCGGAAAGCACAAAAGTACAAAAACCGAGCCCCCATTTTATTATAAAACATTACCTATTAGTAAATTAAACAAACTTAAGAAAAATTGTTTGAGTTAGTGAAAACGAACGCTTTTATTCAAAATAAAATCATAATTTTGCACCCTGAAAGAACAACAAAACCATATATAAACAATTAAAAAAAAAATTATGGAACTCAACAAAATCATGGCTAACTTGGAAGCCAAACATCCAGGAGAAAGCGAATATTTACAAGCAGTTCGCGAAGTGTTGGAGTCTATCGAAGAAGTTTACAACCAACATCCGGAATTTGAAAAAGCAAAAATCGTTGAACGTATTGTAGAACCCGATCGTATTTTTACTTTCCGTGTTACATGGATTGATGATAATGGTGAAGTACAAACCAACTTAGGTTACCGTGTACAATATAATGCAGCTTTGGGTGCATATAAAGGTGGCTTACGTTTCCATAAAGCCGTAAACGTTTCTATGTTGAAATTCTTAGGATTTGAACAAATTTTCAAAAACTCCTTGACCAACCTTCCATTAGGTGGTGGTAAAGGTGGTTCCGATTTTGACCCGGTTGGCAAATCAGAAGCTGAAATCATGCGTTTCTGCCAAGCTTTCATGTATGAATTATGGAGAAACATCGGACCAGATCAAGACAGCCCTGCCGGTGACGTTGGCGTTGGTGGTCGTGAAATCGGTTACTTATACGGTGCATACAAAAAATTGTCTCGCGAACACAGCACGGGTGCTTTAACCGGAAAATCTTACGGTTGGGGTGGCTCTTTAGTTCGTCCTGAAGCTACAGGTTTCGGTGCTATCTACTATGTAGAAAGAATGGTAAAACAACAAAACGACAAAATGGAAGGCAAAAGAATCGCTCTTTCAGGTTTCGGTAATGTTGCTTGGGGTGCTGCTATCAAAGCTACCGAATTAGGTGCTAAAGTTGTGGCTATCTCCGGTCCTGATGGCGTTTGCGAAATCGCTGACGGTATTACTAAAGAAATGATTGACTATATGTTGGATATGCGCGCTTCTAACCGCAATAAAGTTCAAGATATGTCCGACAAATTCCCGGCTGCTGCCAAATTCACTGCGGGTAAAAAAGCTTGGAGCGTTAAATGTGACATCGCTTGTCCTTGCGCATTCCAAAACGAATTAGCTGAAGCTGATGCTAAAGAATTAATCGCTAACGGCGTTAAATATGTAGCTGAAGTTTCTAACATGGGTTGCCAAGCCGCTGCTATCGCTGCTATTCAAGCTGCCGGAATTCCTTTTGCTCCCGGAAAAGCCGTTAACGCAGGTGGTGTTGCTACCTCAGGTTTGGAAATCTGCCAAAACGCAGGTCACATCAATTGGACTGCTCCTGAAGTTGATGCCAAATTACACAAAATCATGAATGATATTTATGATATGTGCGTTGAATTCGGAAAACAAAAAGATGGTTCCATTAACTACGTTAAAGGTGCCAATATCGCCGGTTTCATGCGCGTTGCCAAAGCTATGTTAGCTCAAGGTATCATCTAATATCTTCGCACTATTATTAAAAAGGGGAATAAAAAACATTCCCCTTTTTTTATGGTTTTCGCCTACCTCTCTTATATTATTTAACAGTGATTCTTTACTCGCAAATTTTACAAAACTCTGTCTTACAATTCCCTACAACAACTGAATTCCTATCGCCGCACACGCCTCCGCATCCGCCAACGCATGATGATGATTCGTCAATTGATACCCGCAATATTCGGCTACCGTGGGCAACTTGTGATTGGCAACCTCCTCCTTCAATTTCTTTTGTGCCGTACGATAGGTGCAATAAAATTTATAATTCGGATAAGGCATTTTGTACAACTCAAAAACCTGCTTTAAACAAGTTTCATCAAAAGCTTTATTATGCGCCGCAAACGGCAAATCGCCCACCAACGGAACTACTTGTTCCCACACTTCCGGAAACAACGGCGCGTGCGCCACATCATTCGCGGTAATGCCATGCACCTTCACATTCCAATAATTAAAATCCCACGGTTGAGGCTTAATTAAACTATAAAAATGATCCACCATTTTCCCTCCCTTCACGATGACAATGCCTACCGAACAAATGCTACTTAACGCGTTATTGGCAGTTTCAAAGTCTATTGCAGCAAAATTTTCCATCTCTGTTTTTTTGAACTGCAAAATTAAACTTGTTATGTAAAAAACAATGGCATACCATAAAAATTTGATAACCGACAAATGTGCAAAAAAAGCGGATTTCGTTTTCACAAAATCCGCTCTGTATATTAATGTATAAACTATTCAATAAATTTCATCTCATCCAACAGATAACCGGCTCCCGCAAATTTGTCAATAATGAACATTACGTAGCGAATATCCACACAAATACAACGTTGCAATTCCTGATTAAAAACAATGTCACTGCTTAATGCTTCCCAATTGCCATCGAAAGCAATTCCGATTAATTCACCGTTTCCGTTAATAACAGGACTTCCCGAA
>CAYYHC010000179.1:0-4091 GCA_964471715.1 uncultured Lentimicrobiaceae bacterium
CATCTTTTTTGTTTTGCATCCAATCAACCAATTCGTACCATTGAATCGGTGTAATATTATGGTTGATAATGTTTTCTGCTACATATCCCGCCACCGTTACCGCATCTTTTGCGGAGGAAAAGGGTGGGGCGTACGCATGGTCAAAATCGGTCAAATCGTATATTGTGCCGTTGTGGGCAATGACTTGTGCCAATACATCTAATCGTTTATCAGTGCCTTCTTTGCCCACGACCTGTGCGCCAAGTAATTGACCTGTTTCCGGTGCAAAATTAATCTTGATGGTAATGGGATAGTTGCCGGGGTAGTAAGTAGCGTTGGACGCGGTATGCGTAATGGAGGTTAAAAACGGAATATTGTTTTTGACCAATTCGGCACTTGAAAGTCCCGTAGTGCCAATGGTAAAGTCGCATACCTTGGCAATGGCGGTGGCTATGCTTCCACGATAACGCTGCGTATTTCCGGTTGCAAGGTTGTTGGCGCAAATACGCGCTTGTTTATTGGTAGGACCCGCCAAAAAACAGGTAGTATTTTTATGGGTTATCGGATGCGGAAATTCGACAGCGTCGCCCACTGCGTAGATGTTGGCGTCGGACGTCTGCATATATTCGTTAACCACAATTCCTTTGCGTTCGCCAATGGAAAGTCCGGCTTCTTTCGCCAATTCAATTCGCGGACGAATGCCGATACTCAATAAAATAAAGTCACTGAGTAGGGTTGCTCCATTTTCCAATGTGATTTCCGTTTGATTCCCTTTTTGCGAAAAAGAGGTAACTCCGTTTTTAGTATAGATTTTAATACCTTTATCCTGAAGATGTTGTTGAATTGTTGCGGCAATTTCCCAATCCACAATAGGCATTACGTAGTCGGCTTTTTCAATGATGGTAACATCAATACCTAATTGATGAATGTTTTCAGCCATTTCCAAACCGATAAAACCGGCACCCACGATGACTGCCTTTGCGGGTTTGTGCGCGAGCGATTGCAAATGGGTTTTGATAACATCGGTATCGGCGACGTCTCTTAATGTGAAAATGTTGGGAAGTTCTATCCCGGGAATGGGAGGCTTAACAGGCTCTGCACCGGGCGACAAGACCAACTTGTCATAAGTTTCTTTGATTGTTTTCCCGCTATCCAACTGAGTGTAATATACACATTGATTTTCTCGATCAATGGAGGTTACTAAAGAATTAATTCTGACGTCGATATCGAATCGATTTCCGAAAGAGGTGGGGGTTTGAAGGAAAAGGTTGTTTCTGTCAGAAATCGTGCCTCCGATATAGTAGGGGAGACCGCAATTAGCATAGGAGATGTATTCCCCTTTTTCCAACAAAATAATCGTTGCCGATTCATTCATTCGTCGAAGACGGGCAGCTACTGTAGCTCCGCCGGCAACACCGCCGATAATAATGCACTTCATGGGCTTTTATTTTAATAACGGAATAACGGAATAACTGAGTATTTGTTCAATTATTTAATTATTGCGTTAACATCAGTCGAACTTTGATTCCGGCATCAATATTCATATTATTATATTGTTGCGAAATATATGGACGGTTGATGGTATGGTCGTAGTAGAGAGTTAGTCCCACCATTTTACTAATTTGATAGTCAGCGGCAAAATTGATGATCATGGAGAGGGAGCCGGCGGAAACTTGGTTAACGTTTTCAGCGATTTTTCTGAGAATGGTTTGATTGTCTTTAAGGGCAAAAGCAAGGCTGAGATTTAAGTCGCTGGTTATTTGGCGTTTCATTCCGGAGAATTTGAAGCCGATGGTAATATCTTTAATGCGGTAGCCGGCGGCAACAGCTAATTCGTTAGAGGAAGTTTCTGTGATTTGATTGTTAGAGAAACTTAAGGCAGTGTTTCGGCTTCGTTTGTATTCCACTTTAATCATTACACTATTTTTTAGTGTCATGTCGAATCCGATTAATGGATTAAGTTGTTCAGAGATAGTAATTTGTCCAATTTCTTTTTGAGGGATAAAGTTGCCGAGCAGGTCTCGTTCGGAAGAATATCCGCTTTCATTTTCTTTATAAAGCAAGTTTGATGAGTAATTCCCAACGTTGTAGGTACAGGAATATGCGTGTACTAAGGATAGGCTTTGGAAATATTTGCTGATGCCTTTAATTTTGGTAAATCCGGTATAGTTTAATCTCCAATTGGGAAGTGGAATTTTAGGGAATGGTGACGATACATCCATTTTAGCACTATTTTTTCCGGCATAAGTTGCCAAGAATGCAGCGGTTAAAACTTCTTGTGACAGACCGTTATATCCTACAGGATAGCCGGTTGTATCCATTACACCGCCTGAGTTGGGGTTTAATGCTGAAATTCTCTGTGCCAATTCCAAACGACATTGTTTAAAATTATCAAATAGTTTGTCACCATTGGTAAAGAATGAGCCTAAACCGAATTGGGTAATAGAGAAATTTCCGGTTGTTTTAGGAGAGTAGGATTTAAAAGTCCCGTCAGAGTTCGCGCGATAGTATTCTGTGAAGTTGGAAGATTCGTTGCGAGTGGCGGTAATGTCAATTCTGAAATCTTTAAAAGGTTCTACCGTGGCTCTGAAATTAAGGACACGACTATGGTTCTCTTGATAGGGGTAGTTCATTAAAGTATCTTTTGAAAGCCAACCTTTTTCTGAAGCGGTATGACGTATGTCGGTTTGTCCGCCGAAGGCGAATAAAAAGCCGGGAGAACCGTTCGCAAAATTGAGCCCCAACAGATTCGGAGAATACATATATCCGGGCATAGAGATACCGTTTCCTTCGCTATAACTGAAAGAAACGTTGCGCAGCAGCATAAGAAAGCGAACGCTTCCGTCTAAAATTATTTTTCCGTAATTTACTTTAAGAGAGTCTTTTCCGTCTTTTCCCTTCTTCTTATCTTTGTCTTTGTCTTTGTCTTTGTCTTTGTCTTTGTCTTTTGTGGCATCTTCCGGATCATCTTTCCCTTTTTGATTTTTTGCTACCATTTTCCCTTTGTTGGGACTAAGTGAGGAACCTTGATTAATTTTTTTGAAATAAGGTACTTTATTATAAAGATTGACAAAATTGACGTTTGCATTAAGTTGAATAGTATTGGAATTGGCAATGGTGTTGCCGAGATATTCCAAACTGCGCGCGGAGGCGGTAAAGTTATAGGTAGAACCGTATCGCGCGGAGGCGGTGATCCAACTGAAAAGCGGTATTTTATTGATAGGTATTTGGTAAGAGGCATCAAAACGTTGTTCGTAAGTGTTGATACGTCCGCCTTGACCGAAACATTTCCAAATAGAATCTCTTTCCGTTCGCGTGTCGATCAATCCTTGAGGTTCGTCAATTCGGGCAGAAGCTAAGGCGGAGTATTCAAATTTTAATCCCTGAGTAATATCCCAACGCAGTGAATAATTTCTTGTCCAATCAAAAGATTTGACGAAACTGGTATCAACGATGATATTGCCTTTGCTTTTAGGGCGATACTTGAACTCATTGAATTCCCGTAAAACGGTTGTTCTGAAGGTGAAAGTTTTGGGTAATGGGTAAAAGTTGAAATCACGAATGAGTTGTAACCATTTGGATTTGAGCCATTTCTGATTAGCTAATGGACGAATATTTTTCGGGTTATAGTTGAAAGCGTAACCAATCTCTCCTTGGTGGGAGTATTCGTTGTCGAATTCTACATCAACGTTTCTGCTTTTTACTTCGGAATAGGCATACGACAGGTCAAAATTTTCAATATCCCAAGGTCTGATTTTAATAGGACCATCAAAATTTCTTTCTTTTCTGACATTCATCAAGTTGACATTCTGTCTTTGAACGAAGTCGGTAACCATTTTGCGGATAGAATCTTTCTCTGCACCGGTTTCGTAAGTGGCTAAGTCGGCTTTCAGTTTAACATCCGGATTGAGAGGATTGTATTCTGGGATGGCAACATTTTGTGATAAGTCGTAGTGAATGGGTATTTTGATATTCCATTTTTCCGGGAAAAGGACTTTCCCTGCTTCAATATTGGTAGCGAAGTCGATGGTATAAAGTGTTTCGTTTTGTGTCTCGGTAACACTTTGGTCTAAGCTCCCGAAGCCCGGGGTAGAGTATGTTCCTGACAAAGT
>CAYYHC010000180.1:0-4025 GCA_964471715.1 uncultured Lentimicrobiaceae bacterium
TACCGATTTTACATTTCGTATTAATCTTTTTATCCAACATATCAAACTCTGCCATACTATCCAAAACCGGAATTGTATTAATGTAACCTTTTTCCAACATCAAAGATATGTTTTCAATGTATTGTTGTTTTTTAAAACCGTTACAGATAATATAATTCTCCTTATCAAATTGTTTATTTTCCTCCAAAACTTCAATCAAATTCAAATCGAAAGCGGAAGATGTTTCAATATGTACCTCATTTTTAAGCACTTCCGAAAGAATAAATTCAAAATGAGAGCTTTTGGTACAATAACAATAGTGATAGTCACCTTGATAATCGGCTTTGGCAATCGCCACATTAAACCAACGACGCGCGCGCTGAATATTTTGGGAGATTTTAGGCAAATAGGTAATTTTCAATGGTGTTCCATATTGCTTAATAATGTCCATAATCGGAACATCATTGAATAAAAGTTCATTATCTTCCACCTTAAATTCCTCTTGCGGAAATTCGTAAGTCTGTGATATTAAGTCGAAATACTTTGTTCTCATGCTAAAAAGGTATTATTTTTAAAAGGCTGCAAAGTTATAAAAAAAGTTATTTACTTTCAATATTATTTTTCAATTCATGCTAATTAGATTAATAAAAAAAAGTCAATCCAAAATTGTCGGATTGACTTTCATATTCAAATTCAAAAAATTCATTTTAATAACGATTTTGGGGGCACGCCCCAATTTATTTCGTTCTAATCCATTTCCAAAGTTCCTTCCAAGTGATTTTTTTGCCATACATTAAAATTCCTGTGCGATAAATTTTAGCTGAAACCCAAACGCAGAACAGGAAAAAGGCGACCAAAAGAGCCATAGATGCAATAAGTTCACCGACAGGAACGCCGGAGGGGATTCTAAAAATCATCGCAATGGGAGAAGTCAAAGGAATAATCGAAAGCCACTGAATAACACCATTTTGTGGAGATTCTGCCATTGAAGTTATCAAAATAAGAGCCAAATAGAGCGGAATGGTAACGGGCAGTATAAATTGTTGCGAGTCGGTTTCATTATCGGCAGCAGATCCAATTCCGGCAAATAAGGATGCATATATCAAGTAGCCGAATACAAAGTAAAATAGAAAACAAAAGATAAGTGTTTTAAAAGGAAAATCATAAAAGGAAGAAATGTCACTAAAGATATCATTATCCGTCACAACTACATTTCCACTATTGTCAGCCAAAACATCAGTCATTTGGTTAGAAGATATTTCGGTTTGTGCCACTTCCGAGTTAAAAAATGTTTTCGGGACAAACATTTGCACAGCAATCAGAATAAGAAATATTGCGGCAATTTGCAAAACAAATTGTGTAATTCCAACCAAAGCAACACCAATAATCTTTCCCATCATAAACTGAAATGGTTTCACGGATGATATAATTACTTCAATAATTCGGTTTGTTTTTTCCTCCAATACACTTCGAAGCACTTGACTTGCGTACATAAAGACGAACATACAAATCAAAATACCACCGACAATTCCAATAATACGATTCAGTTCCATTGAACTTGCCTGTGCTTTTCCCATCTCATCTATTTGAAGTGCTGCGACAGAACTTTTCGAAGTCTGTTTAATCATTTCGTACTTTTTCAAATCAATGTGGAAACTATCCATCAATGTATTATCAAAAAGAATCTTATCCATTTGTTCCTGAATATTTGATTTCAGCGATAGTGGCGGTTCTTCATAAAAATAGAGATTGGATTGATTGGATTGTGAACCCTCCAAGATTTGAAGTACGGCGTCGCAATCGCCTGCAATACAGCGTTTTTTCAACGTTTCGACATCTCCATTGGGGTATATAAACTTAACGGTACGACTATCCGAAAACTTATTGATGAAGTAATCATTTTCATCCGTAACGAAAACCGTAACATCTTTTTCCGAATTGTAGGCAATAATAACGGGGGTCATGATCAATGCGACTAACAAAATCGGTGTGAGAATAGTGGTAATAATGAAAGATTTTTTCTTTACTCGTGTAAAATATTCTCTTGATATAATTAAACCTATTTTATTCATAATACACTGATGATTAATTATTTGATGAATTTATTGCACGAATAAAAATCTCATTCATACAGGGTAAAATTTCGTGGAATGACAAAACGGATGCGTGTTGAATAAAAAATTCAAGCAATTGGTTTGGATGAATTTCATTTAAAATCTGAATTTTAAAAGTGTAAGAATAATCCGTTTCGTTGGTTTCGGTTACACTAAAAGTGGGGGGCATTGAAGACAAAAAGTCGAGGTTGGTTTTAGCAATTTGAATATGGTATAAATTGGCTTTAAATTGTTGTTTTACATCGTTTAATCGACCGCTTAATATCTTTTCGCCGCGATTAATGAGTGCTATTTCGTCGCAAATTTCCTCAACGGAAGCCATATTATGAGTAGATAAAATGATGGTTGCACCATTCTTCTTCAATTCTAAAATCTCATTTTTAAGCAATTCGGTATTAATAGGATCGAAGCCGGAAAACGGTTCGTCAAAAATAAGGAAATTGGGTTGATGGATAATGGTTACGATGAATTGGACTTTTTGTTGCATTCCCTTAGATAGTTCTTCCACTTTTCGATTCCACCAATTTTCTATTTCAAATTTTTTAAACCAATAAATCAATCTTTTTTGAGCTTCATTTTTTGTAAGTCCTTTAAGTTGAGCCAAATAAATTGCTTGCTCGGATATTTTCATTTTTTTGTACAATCCCCGTTCTTCAGGAAGGTAGCCAATATTTTCGATAAATTTTCTGCAAAGGGGCTCGCCCTTGTACAAAACAACTCCACTATCGGGAGCTGTAATTTGGTTTAATATACGAATAAGTGTCGTTTTCCCTGCGCCATTAGGACCTAATAGTCCAAAAATTACGCCTTGCGGGATGGACAAGGAAAGATTATTTAGAGCAAGATGATTAGAAAATTTTTTAGTAACATCCTGTATATCAATTATGTTCATTATTATCTACATTATTGGATTTATGTTTTTTCTTCTTTCTTTTTGAACTTTTACTCTGTTTTACTTTATTAGCATTAATATTATTTTTTTCAATAATTTCTTGAGTAGAAGTAAGTTCAAAACCTTTAGGCAAAGTCAATCGTCCATTTGAAAGTTGTGATAGTTGTTGAAGAATAAGTGCATCCTCAACAGTATCACGATTCCATATCAAATACAATTTTTTCATATTATTCGCGATATCTTTCGTAATTTCCACTTTACGTTCAGAATCGGGATAATTGGCAACAGTTTTAATAATTTTTTCTATATAGCGTCCATAACTACGAAAAGCAATCTTGCTTTTTCGATAGTTTCCTACTTGCATTTTTTCCACAAGACGTTCTTTCGGTTTCGGTTTTGTGAAAGGGGAATCTACATCTAATTGATAATTAGAAATGATAATCAGGTGATCCCACAATTTACGCCAATAATCCACCGATTCTTTCAATTTTTTATTAGGATCTTGATTCGCGAGATTATTATTCGTATTAGTTAAACCAACGGATGTTGACATTGACATCAGCCGAATAATCGCTTTCGCAGCTTCGTTGCGCCGTTTTCTGTCTTTTATCTTAACGGCATCTTCAATCATTTTTTGGATATTACGACCATACTCCCTAATAATGAGCTGATTACGCGAAGTATTATATTCAAACATATATATATTTATTAGGCGGCAAAGGTACATTTTTTTTTATAATATTGGAATATGCATGCCGAAAACTTTAATAATTAGCATAATAATTGTATTATTACATCAAATTCTATAAAAAACGCACCTGCCATTTTTATATGGGCTTTATGCGTTAGCCAAAGCAGTTATTGCAAAAAATAGAAATAAGACAGTAATGATAGCCGCAAAATTCTAAAAAAAAGTGGAAACTTCTAAAGAAATTTCCACTTTTGCAAAATACAATTGTATTTATCAATTATTTACTTGTTTCGTAAAACCGTGAGTGAACTGTGATAATCGACTGCGCGGGTATATCCTTCGTAATGGA
>CAYYHC010000181.1:0-4013 GCA_964471715.1 uncultured Lentimicrobiaceae bacterium
AAGCTGCGCCGGAAGTTTCGGTATCGTCTGCGTTTCCGTCGCACCGCAAACCGAACATCTTACATTTTTTGTTCCGGTCGTTGTGGTTGTCGGCTTCGTAACAATCTGAGTCGTCACCCATGTATGTCCTGTTGCCGGAATAACTCCTAAGTTCGCACCAATATGCACCAACCCTTGTCCGGCAATTAAAAAGCCTATGCCGATGGTATAAAGTTTGGCAAAAGCACCATTCGATTTTTTTGCAATTCGGATGGTTATAGCGAAAAAACTCATGTATAGAAATAGGATCAATCCTCCAATTATTGCGCCAAATTCCTCACAAATAAGCGCAAAAATGAAATCGTTTTCACCTTCAGCCATATTTTTCTTGATGATACCTTTTCCCGGTCCTGCAGGTGTCAGCCCGGAACGTGCAATCGCCGCTTTAGCTAATGTCATCTGTTTTCCGTAACCTTTGGTGTCACTTTCGCCGGTAATCCAATATTTGATTCTGTTGGCAACCGTCGAACCTCTGTCCTTACTATCTTCTACTGTCTCTTTTTCGGTTGCTTTTTTCTCTGACAAAGCACCGTAACCAATGTACAGTGAACCCGCTACAATGCAGATTAATAATAAGTTAATTAGATATTTGATTTTGATCTCGGCAATATACATCACGATCCATGCGGTGGCAAATAAAAGTAGCGCAGTGGACATATTTCTAAATGCAATTCCGCCGCAAAAGAGTAGCAATATCGAGAACAGCACGATGGCTTCGTTGCGCGAGATGGGGTGTTCATTTTTTACTCTGATGGCTAAAAAGTTAACAATGAAGAATATAACTAAAAAAGCGATAGGATAAAATGTCTGAATGTAACGGTTTAAGATGACAATACTTCTGCCCGCAGCACCGGTTCCGAAAACAAGGGTGTAAACAAGCAAAAGAAATGCGATGAGTAGAAATAAGACGGAGTATTTGTTCAGTCGGGTGTAACTGATTCTTGATAATGCCCAAATAGCGATGCTTCCGACAATAATGTATATCAAATGTTCGATTATTTCGCCCGTAAAACTATAAACGGATATTAATGACATTAAAAAGAATAATGCGGTAATTATCACAATAGAGTGATAGCTTTTGATCTTTAATTTGGGAAATTTTATTGCCATAACTATAGCTGTGCTACTGCTTTTTTGAAATTTTCGCCTCTTTCCGAGTAGTTTTGAAAATCATCACCGGCAGGAATTCCCGGAGAAAAGAGTACGGCTTGATTGAAATTTGTGGAATAAAAAGCGGTACGAACGACAGTTTCTAAATCGGTACTGCATTCATTGTGAATGTGCAGGGCATCTAAAAATGTTTCTGTTTTACTATCTTCATACCCGTAAAATATAACTTTTTCTACTTTTTGCGATATTAAAGTTACTAAATCCTCATCTAATTTTCCCCATTCGGTGAATGAAGTGATCCACGTTACTTTTTTCTCCACATTGGATAGTGCCATGTAAATTCCATTCGCATTTGAACTTGCAGAATCATTAATAAAATCGATACCACGGATGGTTTTGACAAACTCCATTTTATGTTCGTTGCCACTCATCATTTCGGTGGTTGCACTTAACTGACGATTTCTACTATCTAATAATGCTTGAAAATTACGAATCGTGGGGGAATTGATGCTATCGGCGAAACTATACTCTCCTTTTACGCTACTTTTTGATTTCTTCATAATGGTTATCTAAGTTTAAGGGTTACAATGGTCAATACGACTAATAAAATGCTTATAACAATGAATCTTTGCACTATTTTGGATTCGTGCATGCCTTTTTTTTGATAATGATGATGCAATGGCGACATCAGGAAAACGCGGCGTCCTTCTCCGTATTTTTTCTTGGTATATCTAAAATAGGTAACTTGAATGATGACGGATACTGCCTGAATGAGAAATACACCGCACAATATCGGTATCAAAAATTCTTTGCGAATGATGATGCAGCAAACGGCAATGATGCCACCCAAGGTCAAACTGCCGGTATCGCCCATGAAGACTTGCGCAGGATAGCAGTTCCACCAATAAAAACCGATGCACGCACCTACCAATGCCGCTGTGTAAATAACTAATTCACTGATATTTGGAATGTACATTATATTCAAATAATCTGCAAAAATGGCGTTGCCTGACACGTATGCCAATACCGCTATGCCTACTGCAATTGTGGCCGATGTGCCGGCTGCCAATCCGTCTAATCCATCGGTAAGATTGGCACCGTTGGATACGGCAGCAATAATGAAAATGATAATGGGAATGTAAAATAAAAATGACCATTTCCCGTCCGTATCGCCCAACCATTGCGTAAACCATGCATAGTCGAACTCATTATTTTTTACAAAAGGAATGGTCGTTTTTGTGGAATGATGCGCCTGCGAGGAGGTGAGAGTGGTCGTGGTATTGTCGCTTTTCCCTATTTGCAATAACTCGTCCGAACTGGTCACTTGACTTGGTACGGCAACATGCTCTTTAATGGTGGCATCGGGATGAAAATACATAACTATGCCCACAATAAGTCCTAAAACAATCTGTCCCAATAATTTACGCTTGCCGGATAAACCTTCCTTGTTTTTTTTGAATACTTTAATATAATCATCAATAAAACCTAACAATCCTAACCATAAAGTGGTGAAAATCATTAAGATGATGTAAATGTTATCCAATCTGTTCAATAACAAGACAGGAATAAGAATAGAAGCAATAATGATAATGCCACCCATTGTCGGCGTGCCTTTCTTTTCCATTTGTCCGTTTAGTCCCAAATCCCGAATAGATTCGCCTACCTGTTTTTTGCGTAAAAAGTTGATGATACTCTTCCCGATAATCATAGAAATGAAAAGAGAAAATATGATGGCTAATGCTGCGCGAAACGAGATATAATGAAATACTCCGGCACCGGGGACATTTAATTTTTCTAACCAATTGAATAAATAGTATAGCATGTTTTTAGATTTTAATTAATATTCCAATTGTTTTTTACTTCTTCCGTGTCATCAAAATGATGCTTAACACCTTGAACATCTTGATATTTCTCGTGACCTTTGCCGGCAATGAGAATGACACCATGATTTTGTAACAGCATACAGGCGGTTTTAATGGCTTCGTGTCTGTTTTCAATAACGAGAACGTTTTGCTTCAACTCAACAGGAATGCCGGTTTCCATTTCTTTTAAAATGTCGGTCGGGTCTTCCATTCGTGGATTGTCGGAAGTGAGAATGACACGGTTGCTGTGTTCGCAGGCAATTTGTGCCATGATAGGGCGTTTGAGTGCATCTCTGTTGCCACCGCAACCTACCACGGTCATTATTTCTTCTCCGTTTTGAACAATATTTTGAATGGTGGTCAATACATTTTGCAATGCGTCGGGAGTGTGTGCGTAATCAATGATGGCAACGCCGCCTTCACCGTTTCTGAGAACTTCAAAACGCCCTTCAGCGGATGCTAAAGCACTGATTTTTACGAGCACTTCTGCTTGAGGAATGCCTAATGAAATGGCTGCACCATAGATGGCCAACAGATTGTAAGCGTTGAATTTGCCCGATAACTTGAAAAAGATTTCTTGCCCGTTAATGGTCATGTGAAGCCCTTCAAAGCTGTTTTCCAATATTTTACCTTTAAAAGTAGCATCTCTGTCAATGGAATAGGTCAAAATTTTGGCGTGCGAATTTTGCACCATGACCATTCCGTTTTTATCATCGGCATTGGTAAGTGCAAATGATTCTTTGGGAAGAGAGTCGAAAAATGCTTTTTTGGCTTGAATATAATTGGCAAAAGTTTTATGAAAATCGAGATGGTCGTGAGTGATGTTGCTGAAAATCGCGCCCGTAAAAGTCAATCCTTCAATACGATGTTGACAGATGGCGTGCGAGCTGACTTCCATAAAACAATATTCACAGCCGGCGTTGACCATTTGTGATAGTAATTGGTTGAGTTCCAATGCGTTGGGCGTGGTGTGCGTGGAGGCAATTTCCGTATGGCAAATCT
>CAYYHC010000182.1:0-3986 GCA_964471715.1 uncultured Lentimicrobiaceae bacterium
AGCCCGGAACAGGAGAATCTTCATCTTCGTGTAAAGGATCCAACAAATCGGCAGCGGCTTGATGCAATTCTGCCGCAGTGGGTATGGCTTGACGACGAACAGGACAATAGGGGTCGTTCGGATCAATCAGACTTAAATAATAAGGAGTAATTGCCATACGAAGGGTTTGCAAAGATTTTGCAACGCCTTCCTCTTCTGCCGGAGTCAGACGAATGTACTTTTTCAACTCGTCCAAAGTTTCAATTCTGTTTTTAACTTGCCATTTCCAATCGTTCCATTGTTCATCCGTGACGTTTGGAAATAATTCTTTTCTTCTACTTGCCATTATATCAATATTTTATAATAATTCTTAGCTTTATAAAACCAACGGCAAAAGTAATAAAAAAACATGACATTTCCATCGTCTTTTGAAAATATATTGCAACGATGAATCGGTTTCTTTTGTAATTTTCTATGTCGAAATCGATCTCCGCTTAATGTGTGTATTTTTCGCTCTCCGGAAGCTTCAATAGCTGTCCGCAAAAACATTTGAAAGAAATTTTTATTATTGAATGTGCGTTTTACCTTCAAAAGCCAAGGTAGCAGGTCCTTTTAAATAAATGGAAGAAAAAATGCCGTTTTTTAGCACAAATGAGACCATAAACTCGCCGCCGAGAGTAAAAATTTTATAGAAATATTCGCCATCGGGTAGATTGCGTTTTTTAGCCCAAGCGATGGCCGTCGCCGTCACGCCGGTACCGCACGAAAGCGTCTCATCTTCAACCCCGCGCTCGTAAGTCCGTACAAAAATCCCATCTTGATAAGACGTGCAGAAATCAATGTTACTCCCGTGAACAAAACGCTCATCGTAACGCAATTTTTTCCCGACATTTTGAATATCAAGAGTTTCTAAATCATCACAAAAGACCACAAAATGGGGAGAACCCGTATCCAAAAAAAGCCCGTCATCATAGGCTACTATTTCCGAAAGGTCATTCATGGAAAGCGAAATATTCCACGTGGGATATTGGTAATGAATAATTTCAGCAGAATGTTTACCGTCAAAAGCGGTAAAACATGTTTGTGCGTCGATGATTTTCAAATAGTGCGCAAAAGCAACCACACAGCGACTTCCATTACCACAAAGGGAGGCTTCAAATCCATCGGCATTGTAATACAGCATATTAAAATCGGTATCTGCCGATTGTGCTTTTCCTAAAATGATAAGTCCGTCAGCACCAATACCTAACCTTCGATGACATAGCGCATGAATCTGTTTTGGTGTTAAGACAACATTCTCATTGCGATTATCAACCATTATAAAATCGTTGCCGGCACCGTGAAATTTATAAAAAAAGAATTCTGTTTCCATACAATGTAATTAATTGATGGCTACCGGTTGCAAACGTTCAAATTGATTATTCGCACGAATGGAGTAATAGCGATTATTATACTCAACATAATAGTTCTTTTCGTGATAAATAATCTTTATATTTTGAATATTTAAACCTTTGATTTTTAGTGCATTACCTTTTCTTTGATAGGCAACCTTATTCTTAATGGAGGAGCTCCATTGTTCCACTTCAAAAATGGGAATCGGGGCTTCAACCACACTGTCACCGCTGTTCTCCAATACGCTGACTTTAACGATACGATTGGCAATGCCTCGGTCTTTATCCACAATATCATCGGCATTTTCGTCACTTTCATCAAGAAAAAAGTCATCATTTTCCCATAAATCGTTATCGGCAGTTTCCAAAAGAGTGGAATCTGTCGCGAGAGAATCAATTCCTTGCGCTCGTTTGTCCTTGACCACATTGTTTTTGTAGTACGTATTATTGACTACATTTACGGTCGTATCATTCACTACCACAGGCGATTCAGTAACGGGATTGAGCAAATGAACAGGGTCGTCAAACAAATACGTGTCCACAAAATAAAAAGTGATTGCAATCGTCAACCCGACTAACAATCCGATGGAAAATCCTGTCCATATTCGACCTTTATAATACTGATTTTTATCGTTTTCCATAGTTTTATTTTATGAATGATGCGCAAAAATTAGTCAAAATATTCCACTTCATAGCGAATACACGACGCAATACGATAGACCGTTTCATCTACTTCGTCGGAAATGAAATTTTTTATTGAAACTACCTCATTTTCTTCATTATACTCATATTCGGACCAAAGTTGCACATTGTCTTTTTTGTCTAATTGCTCAATTTTTGTGCAGTTTTTTCCCTTGTAAGTGTATTTTGTTTTGCGATAAATGTCGAGATTTTCTTCTTCCATCTCAACAGTATTGCCGTTTTCATCATAATTATAGTATGCTTTTGCAATTAAAGCATCATCATAATTATAGACAAGTTCCTTTGTTTTATGATTATTCTCATCATAGCCAAACAAGTACGTACGTCTGTCTTTTTGCATCACTTCATTACGTACTTGTTTGATTAGCAATTTTTTATTGTCATACTCATTTTCGGTTTTATAAAGAATGTTTCCATCTTCATCAAACTCGGTTAAACAAGACAATAAGCGAGAATCGTTATAGGTGTATTCTTTTTCGGTAAAAGAGTACACGTCTTCGTCGTAAGAATCTTCTCTGACAAGTAAATCATTTTCATATACATAATGTGTAGAATATTCAGGCGAATCCGGACCATAAAAGTTACTTTTTTTGATAAGATGTTTTTGAGTGTCATATTCGCAAATCATTTTCTGACAAAGTTCATTATTCTCGTCATATTGTGAAGAAGCGACCACCAAACCCTCATCGTTATATTCGTGTATTGCCAAAGATTCTTGCACATTTTGGTTATTGAAATGTGCTTCTTTCAAGAGCAATCCTTTCTCATTATAGGTCAATTCTGCTTCCTGAAATTGCTCTTCGGTAATACCTTCTTTATCGTAACTTGTTCGTAAATAGTTGGTATTGAATATTTTAATTTTTTTCGGATTTTTTTTCATTATGATATGATTAGAAAAACGGACGAATTAGATAGTGGGACCAAACGGAACGAGTTCTGCACCTTCTTTGGTTTCTGTGAAATTATTAAAGTTTTTAATAAAGTAACTTGCCAACAAGTTTGCATTTTCGCGGTAAGCGTTTTTATCTGTCCAGCTATTTTCCGGATTTAAAATACTATCGTCTATGTTATTAATATGTTTAGGAACGAACAAATTGAAAGGTTTGATGAGTGTAGTTTCGCAATGCGAAAGTTCGTCGTTTAAGATTGCGGAGATGATCGTACGGGTATCTTTCAATGAGATACGTTTTCCCACGCCGTAGCCGCCGCCGGTCCAACCGGTATTGACGAGATAAGCAGTGGCATTGTGTTCGATTAGTTTTTTTGCCAATTCTTCGGCATATTTTGTAGGATGCAACATCAAGAAAGCAGCACCGAAGCAAGAAGAAAAAGTGGGTTGCGGGGTTACAATTCCGCGCTCGGTTCCTGCCAATTTTGCAGTGTAACCACTTAAGAAATAGTACATTGTTTGTTCCTTATTCAAAACGGAAACCGGAGGAAGTACGCCAAAAGCATCGGCAGAAAGGAAGATTACTTTGCTTGGATGGGTTCCTTTTGAAACGGGTTTTACAATATTTTGAATATGATAAATCGGGTAAGAAACGCGAGTATTTTCGGTTTTAGCAGCAGAGTCAAAATCTATATTTCCTTCATTATCAATTACTAAGTTCTCTAAAAGTGCATCTCTTTTGATGGCGTGATAAATGTCGGGTTCTTTTTCTTCGCTCAAATTAATACATTTTGCATAACAGCCACCTTCAAAGTTGAAAACGCCGTTTTCGTCCCAGCCGTGTTCATCATCGCCGATTAAAGCGCGATTCGGGTCGGTGGAAAGGGTAGTTTTGCCGGTTCCTGACAATCCGAAAAAGATAGCGGTATCGCCTTTTTTACCTTGATTTGCAGAACAATGCATGGCAGCCATTCCGCGAAGAGGCAAGAAATAATTCATTACGGAGAAAATACCTTTCTTCATTT
>CAYYHC010000183.1:0-3983 GCA_964471715.1 uncultured Lentimicrobiaceae bacterium
ATAATAATTAAATGAAAGTAGTTGCTCCCGAAAAGTAATACTCACTCCATCATTGTTATAGGAAACGATATTGTCATACGAAACGGCAATATTTCTGTTGATTCTCAAAAAAAGGTGTTCAGGAATCCGTTTCTCAAAATTCGAAAATGAAATAGATAGCATTATTTCTTCTCCGTCGTTTTGATGTAGAATAACGCAATATTTTGAAATATTGATGTAACCAATCTGCTTCATTCTCAATTCGTTGGTGTTACCGTCCGGCAAATTAATGGTGATTAATTCGCTTGCTTTCGTATCGACCTGCTTCGCTTTTAAAATTTTTATTTCTATCAATTTATTAAGCTTGATAATAAAAAAGAACATATAAAAACATATATTTCTAAGAAAAATATTGAAAGCGGCGTCTCGGATAATACCTTCAAATTCCATTGAAGAAAAACCACTCAAAATAGTTCTGATATCGGAGCGCACCAAGAGAACTTCTGCGATGGCAGATACGGTCAAAACCAAAAGTGAAATTACAAAAAAGCATTTTTTTTGATGTTTCATCCATAATTTAGGAATCAAAATAAAATATTCCAAATAAACAACAGCGGCAATAAACATCACGCACAGAACCTCTTTATACAATGAGAGCGCACTACATCTCAAAAAAGAATTCGTCAAAAAAAAGTAGGTTACATATCCCCAAAAACAAATATGAAATAAAATCTCAAGAAAACGTGCCAATTTGCTCATCTTTTATTTTTTGCAAAAATAATTTATTTTGGAATATCCTGTCATTTTTCTCCAATTATTTCAAAAATTAATTTTATTTTTTAGGTTATACGTCCGTAATTCGCCCCACTTTCTACTTGCCGAGTTTTTGCCGAGTTATATATTATTGTAAATCAATTTATTATTTACTTGCCGAGTTTTTGCCGAGTTTTTTGCAAATTATTGAAAATTAATTCTAAAAATTACGTACATTTGCAATCATTTTTACCAAAAACATATTCAAAATTAGTAATGAGATCCCAAATACATTATCAAACATTAACAGTTATTCCCCATCACTTAACTTTTATAGGTCTTTTCCATGCCAATTCCCAATATTACAATAATAATTAAAACCCCTCGCCATGAAAAAAATATTACTTCTTTTTTGTTTAATCGTTTCTACGTTTCTTAACAGCTTTTCGCAAAATCAATTACCGTTGCTTTGGTTGCGGGCGGACCAAGCGGACAGTGTGCCGGGGGTCTGGGCTGATGTTTCCGGCAACGGTTATGACGGAATCTTCGGTAACGACACAATTCTACCCGTCGATACATTGCTCAATTTCAATCCCGCTTTTTATTTTGATGAAAATACGTCCGTAATCATTTCTAATCTGTTGATTACAAATGAAGCAAATAATGTAATTATCGTCTATGAAGCCGACAGCACGAATACCGAGCTGCCGCTGTGGAGTTTTGATAAGGACAGCGCATTTTCCGTTTCGCTTTCCACTCGCCGCATTCGCGGCAATGATTGCATCATACAATATGATACCTTGAATGAAAAAGGTAGTGTCATTAACAGCCTTACGCAGTTGTGGAAAAAACCGGACATGCCCGATTCATTGTATTTTACGGGAAATATCGCAAACAGTGATAGCAGCACTTTCCGCGGCAAAATTGCCGAATTGGTCGTTCTGCCTTGTAGCGAAACAATGGAACAAGATACACTTATCAACCAATGGATGAGTTATTTAGCTGTAAAGTATGGCATTACGCTTCGCAAAATGTCGTATCTTTCTTCCGACAAAACCGTAACGTGGAACAGCGACACGTTGCCCGAATTTTCCAATGCTGTTGCCGGTTTGGGACGCGATGATGCTTTCGGATTGTATCAAAAACAAAGCTATTTTTCAGATAATCAAATAATTATAGGATTGTCGGAATTATCCTTGCGCAATGAAGAAAACAGCGGTGAAATGGAAAACGGCAATTTTTTGATGTTCGGAGCCGACGCACAAGGGTTTTCGGAAGCCAATACCCTTTATTTGGATCTTTTTGAAAATGATACTACCGTCTTGCGCTACGGAGACGGATTGGCAAAAATTACCGGCGAGAGTATTTCGCAAATACCTACATTTATGCAAGTTGACGCTTCCCAATGGGAGAATGACCTTTCAAGCAGCACGCTGTTGATTGATCGGAGCGGAAGTGGAAATTACTCACTCGACAATATCGAAGTTTATTTGCCGACCAATATTGATACTGTTAATAATATATTGTATTTCAATCAAATATATTGGGATACCGACGGCAGTGGCTGCGACCGTTTTTGTTTTGTCAACCTTAATCTTGCCGATATTGATGTAACTTCGGGAAGATCAATGGAAACGTCATCTTCGGGCGAGCAAGGTTCCGACAACGGCAACAACGGTGAAAATACAGGTCACTATCTGCTTTATCCCAATCCCAATAATGGTTATTTTAATCTATCGGCGCATTATCCTTTTGCCACGCCGTTGGTTATCAATATTTTTACATCTGAAGGAAAAATGGTACAGCATCTTGAACGTGCCGCCCAAACGTCTCATTTTATTGAAGGAAATATCACGATTAAAGGTCAATATTTAATAGAAATTATCACCAATGATGAGAAAAAAACGGTTAAAATGATTGTGCAATAAAAGTTATCCATTCAATTAAGTAATATTAAAAACCAACCCCATGAAAAAATTTTATTTATACAATATTTTTTTCTTGACAGCCCTTGCCTGTATCGGTATTGCAACCTACAAACCCTCAACAACTTCCGGCTATAAAACCTATTCGTTGGTCGGCGCGCAAGGTGTTTCTCAATCCGAAAAAGCGGACACTCAGGTAACGGAATTAAGGAACAGGTTATCGGATTCGGTGGAAAATCGGTTAAATATGCCGTTATCGATGGCACAAACCTCTGCTTTTCACATATTGAAGAATAAGACGGAACTTATCGGCTCTGCCGGCAGTCGCTATAGTGAAACGGAATTGGTTATTACCGAATTAGTTGCACCGGAACTTCCGCCCTTAAGCCAAGGAATGGTGAATGTAACGGACGGAGCTACCGGTTTTAGGATGTTGCCTGACGGAATGGTTTTCAGCAAGGACATTTCCATCGTGCTTCCCTACGACAGCACTTTGATTCCGCAGGGATTTTCGCCCGATGACATTATGACTTACTATTACGACAAAGTCCGACAACAGTGGACCGCCATTGAAAGAGATTCGGTAAGTGTTGACAATCAGACTGTTCATTCAAAAGTGAACCATTTTACGGATTTTATTAATGCGATCATCAAAACGCCGGAGATGCCGGAGACTTCGGCATTTACGCCCACAAGCATCAAAGATTTGAAGGCAGCGGATCCGTTGGCGGGATTACAGTTGATACAGGCACCTGCCGCCAACAACAACGGTACTGCGAATTTGAGTTATCCGTTGGAATTGCCGGCGGGACGGCAGGGTATGCAGCCCAATTTGGCGTTGACCTACAACAGTAGCGGCGGAAATGGCTGGTTAGGTGTGGGTTGGGATATTTCAATTCCGGCAATTACGGTAGAAACCCGCTGGGGCGTACCCCACTACGACTACGCCAAAGAGAGTGAGGTGTATCTGTACAACGGAGAACAGTTGGTGCAAAAAGATACGGGCGGACACCACCTTGCCATGCCGCACCGCACTAACCAATGGCTGCCCCGAACCGGCGGAAACGTGCAGTTTTATCCGCGCGTGGAGGAGGCTTTCGACAGCATTGTTCGTCACGGAAATGCCCCGTACAATTATTGGTGGAGCGTGACCGACAGAAACGGAATTACTTACTATTATGGGAAACAACATGCCGACAGCGTTGTCGATTACGGTGCCGTTTTGAAAGACATTAACGGAAACATCGCTCATTGGGCTCTGACGGAAACGGTGGATGCTTACGGAAACAGCGTAAAATATTATTATGACATAGTGCTAAATACAGG
>CAYYHC010000184.1:0-3976 GCA_964471715.1 uncultured Lentimicrobiaceae bacterium
TCGCGCCAACGATTGTAGCGGATACCCCGCAGCAGCGGCGGCTTTGCAGGTGAGAGGTGAAAGGTAAAAGGTGAGAGTTTTGGGGCAGGGATTTTAAGACAAGGTCAAGGAAGCCGCCGCTGCGCGGAGTATGACCTTAGTTTTGCAACGTCAAAATAATAACGTATTATTGCAAATTAAAATAACGGAATGTTTCACCTTAAAACAAATTAAAAAGAAAGGAAACCAGGCGGTGAACTATCGGAGTATGCAAGCAAAGACTTATTCCGCTTTTTAGTCCGTCTGGTCTTTTCTTGAAATAATGACTTATATAAGAAATTGGTAATAAACCCATTAAGGTCTTTAAGATTATTTCAAGCCCCTTCTTTTCTCACGATTTGTTTAAACACTGCAAAAGTATGAAAAATAATTTTATTGGAATAGATGTCAGCAAAGAAAAACTTGACATCTGCTGGAAAAAGCGGAAAGCGTGACGGCAGTTTTGGCGGGGGAGGAGAGAGGAGAAAATTAGAGGATGAAATTTGGTGTAGGGCAAAACTGCCGGGGCGTTCAAAAAATTAATAGAAATATTTATAATAAATTGTAATACAGCAAAATAATTATTGCCGTGTGAACGAGTAGGCACAGTGGGATCAACAGTATAAACTTGAGATGCTTGGTTTTGTGACGGCAGAATGATATTGCCAACAGCGCTCCCAGCGCACCGCCTATGCCCGCCAGCGTGAGTAATCTATTTTCAGAAATCCGATAACGATGCCGCTTAGACAACCGCTTATCCCACGCAAATACGCAAAAAGTTAAGCAATTAATCCCCAAATAATAGAAGTACAATGCCGACATATTGCAATTTTTTGCCGATAAAACGCACATAAGTTGTCGATTATTATTAAAAATAGTTTATTTGTCACAAGATTTGTGATGTTTTTATATTGAAATCTGCTACTAATTGAGGGATGAAATCAAAAAAGGCAATCCAACGATTGCCTTTTTCAACACAAAAATTACAAGGTATTCAATATAAAACTATATTTTAAAAATATAAGTCGCGTTCGCCGGCTTTAATGCGTTCGATGCGGTTTTTGACCTCTTCGCGGAAACTTTCATCCACATTTTGCATATTGTTTTCGATTACTTTCCAACCTTTGGCGGCGACTTCCGGCGATGCGTAGTCGGTTAAATACTCGCTCAGGGTAAGAATGGCGTTCGGGGTACAGTAGCGTTTGATGAATCCGGGGACGCTGAATTCCATAAAGTGCTCGCCGGTACGTCCCAAACGATAGCATGCCGTGCAGAAGCTCGGAATATAATTGCCGTCCAGCAACTCATCGATGATGTCGCTCAGATTTCGGTCATCGCCGATTTTGAATTGTTCGCGTTCCAGATTTTGGTTTTCCACTTTGTCGGTGTTCTTTTCCGTTTCTTCGTGGTGGTATTTATAATCGCCGATTTGCAGATTGGTGCCGCCGTCGATTTGCGAAATGCCGTATTGAATGGCTTTGGCGCGGAAAGCGGCGTCTTCGCGGGCGGTCAAAATCATACCCGTGTAAGGCACTGCCAAACGAAAAATGGCAATAATCTTCTCAAAAGTCTCGTCATCGACCATATATTTCTTGTCGATATTCAAACCCGACGCATCTTTGATACGCGGGAACGAAATGGTGTGCGGTCCTACGTTAAAACAAGCCTCTAAGTGATTGGTATGGCGAATCATAGCCATCACTTCAAAACGCCAATCGTACAAACCGAAAAGGATGCCGAGTCCGTTATCGTCAATGCCCGCTTCTTGAGCGCGGTCCATTGAGGTCAAACGCCAATTATAATTTCCTTTCATCGTGTTGGCGGGGTGATACCAAGCGTAGGCTTCAGGATGGTATGTTTCTTGAAATATTTGATAAGTACCTATTCCTGCGGCTTTTACGGTACGGAAACCTTCCACATCCAACGGTGCGGCATTGATGTTGACACGACGAATGGAGCCATTTCCTTTCTTGGTGGCGTAGGTCAGTTTAACGGTATGCGCGATGTACTCCGGTGAATATTTGGGGTGTTCGCCATAAACCAGAATCAACCGTTTTTGACCGTCATCTTCCAAAGCCTGAACGTTTCGTACCAATTCTTCGTCCGACAAAGTTGCCCGAATCTGGTTGTGATTGGAGGAACGGAATCCGCAATATTTACAGTTGTTAATGCAGTGATTACCAACATATAGTGGGGCGAAAAGCACAATACGGTTGCCGTAAATGCGGCGTTTCAATTCACGAGCGCCTTCTTTAATTTCCTCCACCAAAGCAGGTTCGGTTGTGTTAATCAAAACCGCGGTTTCTTCCAAAGTGAGTCGATTTTTGGCCAAAGATTTTTGAATAATGGCACGGACTCTTTCGGCGCTGACGGTGGTATTGTTGATATAATCCCATAATTCATCAACATCAATAAAAGGTTTACCGATTTCGTCGGGGATACGACATTTTTCAGGGTTGAATTTCATTTTTTAATATTTTTAGTGTTATTAATCAATTTTTTTACGCAATTTTGGTTACAACCGCCTTTACTTCCACGCCGTTGAGTTTACCTAATTTTCCGGAAAGAGCATTGATTTGATTCACATCGCCTTCAATAATGAGCGAAATAACCGCCACTTCACGTTCGTGAAACGGCAATCCCTGACGTGCCAATACAATATCGGCATATTGAGAAATAATTGCGTTGATTTGCGGTGCGATAGTGCGATCCAATATCAGCACTGTGATGGTTCCAATTCTCTTTTCCATTAGTTCTACTTTTGGATTAGGTGGTTGTTTTTTACAGCTGCAAAGGTACACTTTTTTATTTGATAATTACTGTTTTTTGAAATATTTTTTAAATTTATTGGCGGAGCGAAGGCAGGGTGCTTTCGTAATTGCATAAAGCAGATTTTAAACCCGTGCTTTGTGTAAGTCGTTTAATTATTTTATAATTAAGTTTCGATTGTGTTTCGATGCGCGCCGATAGTGGTGGCTATTTTTAGTGATTTTCCACCGCAAAAACGTCAGTAAACAAACCTCCAATGGCAAGTGTTGAAAAACTGCAAAAAAATCTGCCGAAATTATTTCGTAATGGCATGCGGACATGCGAAAAAAACTCGTAATTTTGCCGCTTACAAAAAATACGAATTTTTGTATTTATTTTGTGATAACCGAAAGAAAAAAAAGAATGGAAGACAATATTATAAACAACATAACGTCAGAGGATTACAAACACGGATTTGAATCGAAGATTGAAGTAGAGGAATTCCCGCGCGGATTGAATGAAGAGATCATTCGTAAGATTTCGCAGCGAAAAGAGGAACCCGAATGGTTGCTTGACTTCCGATTAAAAGCATTTAGGAAATGGCAAACCATGAAAGAACCCTCATGGGCGCATCTTCAATATAAAACACCTGATTATCAGAATATTATATATTTGGCTATTCCTAAAAAACAGGAACATGCCGAAGTAGTCAAAACTTTCGATAAATTGGGAATTTCTTTGGATGAAAAACAGGGTGTGCTTAATGAATTGCAAACCGAAAGCGAAGAAAAAAATACCCAATCTGCTGTTGCTATTGATGCCGTAATTGATTCTGTATCAGTTAAAACAATGTATTCCGATATGTTGGAAAAAGCCGGTATTTTGTTTTGTTCGTTTGGGGAAGCCGTTAAGAAATATCCCGAAATTGTGAAGCAATATTTAGGCTCCGTCGTGCCGATTGGCGACAACTTTTTTGCGGCACTCAATTCTGCCGTATTTAGCGAAGGCTCTTTTTGTTATATTCCCAAAGGCGTTCGTTGTCCCATTGATTTATCGACCTATTTCCGTATCAATGCCAAAAATTCGGGACAGTTTGAACGTACACTGCTCATTGCGGATGAAGGTGCTTACGTCAGCTATTTGGAAGGTTGCACAGCACCGCAACGCGATGAAAATCAATTACATGCAGCCATTGTGGAAATTATTGCCA
>CAYYHC010000185.1:0-3966 GCA_964471715.1 uncultured Lentimicrobiaceae bacterium
TCAATTACAAATTGCCAATGGTACAACCGCTCAACTCTCTACTTCTTCAATACAAAACAACGATAATTTTATTGTGAGCACCCCAATGATGATTATCAACGACAAACTTAAAATTGAAAATTTACATTTAACGGGCAAACAAACCGATAGTGCGCAAATTGATTTTTCGCTTGCAGTTCAAAATTTGGAAATTGGAAAAGAGAATGCTTATAAGCTGAAAGATATTGATTTAAAGACCATTCTAAAGAACAATTCAATAGATTTTCAATTGGGATGGCAAAATCCGGACCTAATTTCCTCCTATCAATCAAAATTGGGCGGTTTGATAAATTTCCCGGCTCATAAGTACATGAAAGCCCAAATAACCTCTTCCGAGATTTATCTTAAAGAATATTTGTGGAAATTCAATCCCGATAATATGATTGAATTAAAAGACGGTACAATTTCTTTTAATAATGTGGTTGTAGAATCCAAACAAAGCAAAATTTCGGTTAACGGATGGCTGAACAACCGCAACGATAGTTTGGTCGCAATCGTGGAAAATGTTGATATTGAATTAGTTAATAAAATATTGAAAGATAAAGGAATGTCGGTTGACGGTTCACTTTCTGCCAACATTCAGATTCGCAATATGCGTTCAAAACGCATTATTTTCGGCTCGGTATTAGCCAAAGATTTTGAGTTTAATGAAGATAACTTTGGGGATTTGTTCATTTCTGCTGCCATTCCTTCAGGGGAAGACGTACAATTGATAGGTGGGCTCATTAATCCCGATTTTATGCCCAAAGATGCCAATATTTCCACCTATCGCTATCGAGATTTTAAACAACAAATAGGAATTACTACCCACCTGAACGGACAATATAGCATAGAAAAAAAAGAATTTAAGATAACAGCTGATGTTGATTCACTTCCATTACAGTTTTTGAGTCCGTTTTTATCCTCTTTCAGTCACCAAATTGTTGGCAAAGCGTCCGGTAAAATCGATTTCGTACTCAATGCCGATTCAATGTATTTTGATGGAAAAGCATTCGTTAAACATGCAAAAATGGGCATCCGTCCGCTGAATACAATATATGACATTAAGGGGCAAACGATTGAATTTAATAAAGAAGGTCTCACTTTCAATGAGGTTATTCTAAACGATAAATTTGGGAACAGTGCCTCATTAAATGGGTTTATTCATCATGAGAAATTTAAAAATTTTGATATGAATTTAGCCATTAAATCAAAAAAAATATTTGTTCTCAACACTTTACGTACCACCGACAATCCATTTTACGGAGATGGTTTTGTGTCGGGAGATATTTCCATCATTGGCAACACCAAGAAATTAAATTTTGTGGGTAAAAACATTAAGACCGAATCCGGTACCAAGTTTCATCTTCCGATTAGTTTTGCGGATAAAGTGTCGGAATCCAATGTCATTACTTTCAAAGTGGCTCCCAAAGTTGATACTCTGATGGATGACTTTTTTGAAATGGAGCCGCCGGAAAAGAGCGAATTGGAAATGGATTTTGATTTTATTGTGGATATCACTCCTATTGCCGCCATTCAGTTGGATTTGGATTTATCGGCTTTCGGAGGTTCCATTGCCACCAAAGGAGATGGTCGTATCCATTTTAAATATAATACCAAAAGCGACATTAGCATTTTGGGCGACGTAAAACTGAATTCCGGTTCGTTTATGATGAATTTTGCCGGATTAATCAATAAAAAATTTGAATTGATGCAGGGAGGAACTGTCAATTTCGGCGGATCTTTGGATGATATAAGTATCAATGTACAAGCAATGTACAACACAAATGCCTCATTAGCCGATTTAATATCTTCCGATAACGTAAACCTACACAAGATGCCCGTCAAATCTTATCTTCTGTTTAACGGGAACTTGTCCGACCCGGCATCCATTAATTTTGCATTTGACCTCCCGAACGCAGGCTCCGACCTTAAAACGTTGTTTTATAGTTCAATAGATACCACCAACCTCCAAAGTAAAACCGAACAGTTCTTTTCGTTGGTGATGTTAGGAAAATTTGCTTCCTCCAGTAAAAGTACTATCGCCAACACCACTATTGAATCTACCGGCATTGATATTCTCACCTCCACCTTGAGCAACTTCCTTTCCCAACGACTGAAGTATGTTGATTTGAATCTCGGTTATCAAAATGCAAATGAGGAACATTCGGCACAATACAGTGTATCGGCATCAACTTCTTTGTTTAATGACCGCACTATTATTGAAGGCTATTTCGGATATATTGACGATAAAAATCAAACAGCCGGTAACTCACAATTCTCGCAAATCATTGGGGACTTCAGCATTGAGCAAAAATTGAATGAAATGGGGACTTGGCGCGTGAAGATTTTCAATGTTACCAACCAAGACGAACTACGTTATTCTACCAACAATAATCCTTATGCTCAAGGGGTTTCCGTCATCTACAAACAAGATTTCAATAATAGAAAAGACATCGCAGAGTCTTTCAAAAGAAATAAAAAACGCAAAAATAAAAAGCAAAATGAACAAGAACAGTAAACGAATCATCCTGATTTCCGCCGTATTAATTGCATTTTGTGCCGCCTTCTGGTTTTTTACGGACATTTTCATTTATATGTTCGCTGCACTTATCTTATCAATTTTGGGAAGTCCTTTGGTGAATCTGCTGATGAGAATTAAAATTAAAAAGCATTTTCTTCCAAAATCTGTCGCCGCCACTTTAACTCTTATCGTTATTACATTGATATTAAGCGGAATATTCTATTTATTGTTTCCTCTGCTCGCCTACGAAATACAGCAGCTAAGTGCTATTGACCCTGCACTTGTTATTGCCGGCATCAATGACGGATTAGTCAATTTTGAAACATTCTTGCGCGAGAATCACTTGGTAAACAAAGATTTCCATCTCTCAGAAATTATCATTTCCCAAACCAATAATTTCATCTCATCCATTAACGTCACAGCTATTTTCGGAAATATCATTGATGTTTTATCCACCGCATTTATTTTTATTTTTTCGGTAATATTTATGACCTATTTTTCTTTGAAAGATAATCATATTTTCTGGAAAATGATTAAAAAAATGATTCCCATTTCTCTTAGAAACAACTTTGACAATATCATAGAAGAGACTAAAAATCAACTTATTAGATATTTTGGAGGAGTGTTAATCGAAATGACAATTGTGGGGGTTTTAGAAGGACTTCTGTGTTACTTTTTTGGAGTGCCCAATGCGTTGTTAATTGGCGTTATCGGCGGAGTTCTCAATATCATTCCTTACGTAGGTCCTTTAATTGCGGGAGGCATTGCCATTGTAATTGGTGCGACCTCTACCCTTCCATTAGGCATCAGTGAAACGGTGGTCGGGATGATCTGTCTCAAAATTACTATTGCCTTTGTGATCGTCAAATTATTGGATGACTTCATCATTCAGCCCACCATTAGCGGGAAAAGCGTGAACGCACATCCGCTTGAAATCTTTATTGTTATTTTGGTGGCGGGACGTATTGGCGGTATTTGGGGCATGATGTTTGCCGTTCCTGCCTATACTTTGGTAAGAATTATCATTAAAGAATTTTTCAGTCAATATTTTATTTCAACGGTCAGTGGCAATGATTCGTCACCCACCATCAATTCGGAAGAGGAAGAAACGGAAACCCAAGATTAGTCGTTTCTGACAATTACTGCACCTAAATTATTCAATCTTTGTACAATATCCTGATAGCCTCTGTCAATTTGTTCGCAATTATTAATTTTACTGACCCCTTCGGCGGAAAGTGCTGCTAAGAGAAGCGAAACGCCGGCACGAATGTCGGGAGATTCCATTGTAGTACCGCGTAGTTTGTACTTTCTATTTAAACCGATAACCGTGGCTCTATGGGGATCGCAAAGTATGATTTGTGCACCCATTTCTTTTAATTTATCTACAAAAAACAGACGACTTTCGAACATTTTTTGATGAATGA
>CAYYHC010000186.1:0-3947 GCA_964471715.1 uncultured Lentimicrobiaceae bacterium
AGTTGATTACCATTGCGTCTCAGATTCCGGAAGGTGTCGGACAACCCACCTTGGCACCGCAATCGAGTGTGATGGGAGAAATTTTCTTTATAGGACTTCATGCCGATACTACCTCACTCATGGATTTGCGTACTTTTGCCGAATGGAGCGTCAAACCACTTATTCTTTCCACCAACGGTGTGTCGCAAGTGACGATTATTGGGGGGGATTACAAACAGTATCAAGTTTTGGCTGACCCTCACAAGATGAATTACTACCGCGTTACACTTGATGAATTACAAGAGGTTTGTCAAACTTTCAGCGACAACTCATCGGGTTCTGTTGTCAGAGAATACGGCAATGAGTTCGCCGTTCGCGGGATGGCGAGAACTGCCAACATTGATGAATTAGGTAAAACGTACATCAAAATGCTGAACGGGAAGCCCGTGTGCGTGGGCGATGTAGCCAAAATTCAAATTGGTGCGGCAACCAAAATGGGTTTCGGTTCCAAAAATGCAAAACCGGCGGTTGTACTTTCCATTTCCAAACAACCTAATGCCAACACCTTGGAAGTAATCGAACAAATAGAGAAGAATCTGACCTCGCTATCACAGACATTACCGCCTGATGTACAATTAGATACGCATATTTTTCGACAAGCGGATTTCATTGAAACCTCCGTCAGCAATGTGGCACGCGCTTTAATTGAAGGAAGCATCTTGGTAGTCATCATTTTATTACTGTTTTTAGGTAATTTTCGTACCACCATCATCTCTTTATTGGCAATTCCGTTGTCGTTATTAGGTACCATAATTGTGCTGAAATTGTTGGGGATGAACATCAACACGATGAGTTTAGGTGGGATGGCCATTGCCATCGGCTCATTGGTAGATGATGCCATTATTGATGTAGAAAATGTATATAAACGACTCAAACAGAATCGGTTAAAGCCAAAAGACGAGCAGGAAAATTCATTTAATGTTGTCTTTCGGGCATCCAGCGAAATTCGTGCTTCGATTCTCAATGCCACGTTTATTATTATGGTATCGTTTCTGCCATTGTTCTTTTTGTCGGGAATGGAAGGCAGAATGTTAAAACCATTAGGTATTTCATTTTTAGTTTCGCTCTTTATGTCATTGGTTGTGGCGATGACGCTCACACCATTATTGTCCAAAATGCTTTTGTCCAACGAAAAATTTCTTGCAAAGAATGAGAAAGACAAATGGTTGTCGCGCGTTTTACATAAACGTTATGAGCAATCGTTAACGTGGGTTTTGCGGCATAAAATTCCCGTTTTGAGCACCATTTTGGGATTGTTTGTGGCATCACTCATCATTTTTTTCAGTTTTGGACGTAGTTTCTTACCTGAATTTAATGAAGGGTCGCTCACTTTGTCGGTCGTTACGCAACCCGGCACCTCTTTGGAAACCAACAATCAATTAGGGAATACGGTAGAAAAGGTCTTGCTGAGTATTCCGGAGGTAACGAGTACGTGCCGGCGCACCGGTCGAGGCGAATTAGATGAACACTCACAAGCCACCAACAGCGCGGAAATTGACGTCAATTTCAAGTTGTTGGACCGCGACAGACAGGAATTTCTAAAAGATTTGCGTGCAAAATTGGCTAATATTCCCGGAATTGCCGCGACCGTCGGACAACCGTTAGGACACCGCATCGACCACATGCTTTCCGGCACCAAAGCGAACATTGCCATCAAATTATTCGGCACAGATTTAAACGAAATGTACCATATCGGCAACCAAGTAAAATCCAGTATTGAGGAAATTCCCGGTTTGGTGGATGTGAATGTGGAGCAACAAGTGGAAGTACCTCAACTACAGATTAAAGCGAAACGCGACATGTTGGCAAAATACGGGATAACCATCGAGAAATTCAATCATTTTATAGAAGTGGCTTTCGGCGGCGAAAAGATGACGGATATTTACGAACAATCACAAAAATTTGACCTCATTTTGCGGTTGGACAGCAATTACACGCAAACGATCGACGGATTGAAAAATGCGCTCATCGACACCTACTCCGGTGCGAAAGTTCCATTGTCGCAAGTGGCTGACATTGTTTCCGTTACAGGACCCGGCTCTATCAGTCGCGAGAATGCCCAACGCAAAATGGTCATATCCGCTAATGTGAACGGACGCGATATGCGCAGTGCAGTCAATGAAATTCAACAAAATATAGATGAGAAAATCAAACTTCCCGAAGGATATCACATTGAATACGGGGGACAATTTGAGAACGAAGCGGCGGCTTCCAAAATGCTCTTTCTCACTTCTATAGTCGCTTTTGTCATTATCTTGTTACTGCTTTTCCGAGAATTTAAAAATCTGAAATTGGCAGCCATCATTCTGCTCAATCTGCCATTGGCACTCATTGGCGGCGTATTTGCGATATGGATAACATCAAATATTTTAAGCATCCCCGCAATTATTGGATTCATTTCGCTCTTCGGAATTGCTACAAGAAATGGCATTTTATTGGTATCTAATTATTTACGATTACAAAAACAGGGATTGGGGATTCATAATATCATTCATCAAGGTTCTTCGGACCGACTGAATGCTATTTTGATGACGGCTTTGTCGGGGGCTCTTGCGCTTATACCCATGGCTGTCAATGGCGACATGTCGGGAAACGAAATTCAAAGTCCGATGGCGATTGTCATCTTGGGAGGATTAATAACATCCACTGTTTTAAATATTTATGTAGTTCCTATTGTGTATGAACTTACTTATAAAAACACTAAAATTGAAAATCATGAATAGACATATCATCCCCATTATTGTTGGTTGCCTGTTGCCCTTATTTTTGCAGGCGCAAGATAATGTACAAGCCGTATGGAGTGAAGTGGAGCGCAACAATCTTACGCTTCAAGCGCTACACGGGCAATTGGAAGCGGAGAAAATCGGCAATACCGTCGGGCTTGCACCCGAGAATCCGGAAGTGGAATTTGCGTATTTGTGGGGCAGCCCGTCCGTCATCGGACAAAGAATAGACCTCAGCGTCACTCAATCCTTCGACTTTCCAACGGTTTATGTTCACAAAAGCAAAATGGCAAATTTGAAAAACGAACAGACCGAATTGGAATACAAAAAACAGCGCATAGATATGATGAAAGAGGTCGGAAAGTTATATTATAACATTGTCTATCAAAATGTTCGCATTAATGATATGCAGACGTGTTTGTCTCATTTAACAGAGATTGCCGATTCGTATGCTCAAAAATTGGAGATGGGTGAAATCAACATTTTTGATTACAACAAGATGAAATTGACGGCACTCAATATGGAACAGGAATTGAAACATGCCCAAATTGAGCGACAGAATCTTTTATCCGAATTAGCGCAAATCAATGGCGGGAAAGAGATTGCCGTGAATTGTTCTTGGTTTCCGGCAATCGCATTGGAAGCTGATTTTGAGCAGTGGTACAAAGGAATTGAGGCGAATAATCCGATGTTGGCGTGGTTGCGTAAAGAGTTGGAAATCAATGAAAGACAGATTAGTTTAAGTCGTTCCTCGTGGGCACCGCAATTCTTTGCCGGCTATATGCGGGAACAAGTACCCGGTGAAAATTTCCAAGGTATTAAGGTCGGAATATCGTTACCTTTATGGAATAATTTGAACAGTGTCAAGCAGGCAAAACTGCAAAATTCAGCGATTAATTTGGTTCTTTTTGATCAAAAAAATCAATTTTACAACCGTTTGAAAGCGCAACATGCGATGGTAATTTCGCTCTTGCAACAAATTGATAATTACGAAGAAGTACTCTCCGAAACAAGCCAATTTGACTTATTACACAATGCTTTAGAAAAAGGTGAAATTGATATTGTCAACTATTTGTTGGAATATGCCATGTATCATGAAAGTCACGAGCGACTTTTTGAATTGTGGCGTGATGCGGCGCAAAACAATGTTGAATTGGAGCTGTACCAATAGTATGGTGATAAAAA
>CAYYHC010000187.1:0-2564 GCA_964471715.1 uncultured Lentimicrobiaceae bacterium
CGTTTTCTTTTTGTTTATTCTCTTTGTAATGCTTAGCGGCGTTTTTACTCCCATCGAAGGAATGCCTGAATGGGCAGCCTACATCAACTACTTTAATCCCATGTCCTTTTTTATGGTTATTGTAAAAACGATTATTCTCAAAGGTAGTGGTTTTGCGAGCATTAAAGAACCATTTATTGCGTTGGCAGTTATGGCTGTCATTCTTAACTCTGCCGCGTTATTGTCTTATCGTGATAAGGCAAAATAGTTTTTGTGAAAATAATTGGGAATCAATAATTTACGATAATATGAATTTTAAAGTTTTATATGGTGCAGTTGTGTTTGTGCTGTCATTGGCAATGATTTCTTGTGAAAAAGAGGAAAATATTGAGAGTAGTGAAGAAGAAAATGCAATTTTGCCGACGCAAAGATGGGATTTTAATGATTTGTCAGGATGGACAAAGGTAAGTCATGATGATGACCCCGAATCTCAAACGTGGATTGAAAACGGGCATTTGCGTATTTACACGCGAGCCAATACCCGTGACCGCAAAAAAGTGGTTTCCGATGGGAATAATTATACGACAGGTCGTTACGTTTGGCAGGTTTTTGTGTCGGATTTAGGTATTGGTGACCAAGCGAGTATTGGTGCTTTTTTATACCATGATGATACGCATGAACTTGATTTTGAGATCGGCTATGGGAAAGAGTCTGCGCGTGCGGAGTGCGGGGCGGCTGATGACGAGGTTTTGGCATATATGACTACACAATCGTCACCCTTTTCTTCCGTTTTTGTTCCTATAAAAAAGGGTTGGCACACTTTGGAAATAAATATAAGACTTGTAAATGATGTGTATGTTGTTAATTGGCTAATTGATGATGTTTTAAAACATTCAATTACACAAACTTTCGGCAGTGTTTACGATTTTGCCATATTATGCAGCATGGAAAATTTGACTTTTGTGGGTGACCACATTCCAACGCAAGACAATTATGTCTTATTTGATTATGTAGAATATTATGAATAACGTGGAAAAAGTTGGCAATTAAAGAGTGTTGTCGGATTCATTAAGAATACTTTCTGCTTTATCTTTGTTATAATCAGCCACTTGTATTTTAATTCCGCCTACAGCAAATGGATAAAAACCACCCACGATTTCATCTTGAATAAAAACTTCAATATCGTCGTTGGCAAGTAAGCATCTGATCATTTCTGCTTTGTGTGGTTGGTCAACAACAGCAACGGTCACTAATTGTATTTCATCATTATTTGTTTCCATAATATTCTAAATTATAATGTTTTGGACGAAATTAGTGACGACGATGGTTTTTTATTTAATGACTTCCACTTCTTTGCCGTTGGTAAGTTTGGCGATTCCGCTGATGACTACCATATCACCATCTTCTACGCCGGAGATAAGTTCGTATTTGTTTCCCATTCGTTTCCCGAGGACTACCTTGTTGTAAGATACTTTACCGTCTTTGTAAACATAGACATATCTGTCGCCGGAGCCTTGTTGTTTAATGACGGCAACATCGGGAACAACGACGTGTTTGGAGGTACCGAAATTCATGGTTACGCGAGCGTACATCCCGGGGCGAACTTTGCTGTTGGTATTGGGTATGCTGATTTCGACGGGGAAAGTGTGTGTGCGGGCGTCAATCGTTGGGTAAATCAAACTTACATGACCTTTAAAGGCTTCATCTTTATACACATCCAATTGAATATCGGTTTTCATGCCTTTTTTGACACTTGTGAATTGAGATTCCGAAACGTTGATGTTCATTTTAACAGGGGTAATTTGTTGAATTTGAAGGATAGGATTTCCTGCGTAAATATCACCGCTGTCGTAATTTCTCATTGTTACAATTCCGCTGATAGGGCTTGTTAACTGAGTGTTGGTAGATAAATTATGATAAGAGGTTCGTGCAACATCCAATGCGGTTTTTTGGGCGTCCCAGTCGGATTTTGAGATACCACCCACTTTGTATAATTCATCAATTCTTTTGAAAGTAACTTCAAGGTTGTCTAATTGACTTTTGGCTTGACTGAGGCTGCTGGCATCCATTTGCACCAACTTTTGACCTTTTTTTACATAGTCGCCCACTTCAACATAAATGGCATCAATACGTCCGGGAATCGTAGGCGCAATGTTATTAACGGCATTCGCTTCAACAATGGCGGTATATTCGTACAATTGTTCCACATCTTGAGCGGTAACTTGCTCGAGTTTAACCTGTGGTTTCGCATTGGGATCAGCAACGGGTTCGGTGGTAGCTTGTTCTTTTTTTCCACATGAAAAAGCAATCAGTGAGATGAAGGTGAAAAGTAATACTTTATGTTCTAATTTTCTCATTTTTATGTAATTTATTCGTTTCCTAAGATAGATTCTAGTTCGCTTTTAGCTGCTAAAAAATTATAAATGGATTGGTTATAAAGCAGACGAGATTGTGTCATTGCCAATTCGGAAGAGTTTAAATCAAGCCAAGTAGCCATTCCAATCTCGAATTGTTTTTGAACAATATTATAGGCTTCTTCAGCTTGTAATAATGTCTCTTTATTGGAAGCCAAATTCTCAATGGCA
>CAYYHC010000187.1:2574-3854 GCA_964471715.1 uncultured Lentimicrobiaceae bacterium
GGCATTATTGATTTGCGATAAACTATTGTTGGCGCTGATGCGAAGATTATGTTCCAAATAAGATTTTTGGTCTTGTAAATTGGCGATACTGAGTTTACTTTGTTTAATTTTGTAAGATGTACCCGCCCAAGAAGTGATGGGAACTTGTAGCGAAATGCCGATTACAGAATAAGGAAACCAATTATAATTGGAAAAATCGAAATTGTTAGACATGGTCAAGTATTGATAATTTCCGCTTAATGCCAAAGTGGGGCAGGCAGTTGATTTGATCAATTTGAGACTCATATCCAATTGTTTTTGACCGATTTCCAATTGTTTTAAGTTAGTGTTACCTGCCAAGTTGAGCGTGTTGGCATCTATATTTTGGTAGTTGATAAGTTCATTTTCATAGTCAGCCAATTGTCCGTCGAAAATAATTGGTTCGTGGATATCAACACCGATAAGTACCTTTAGCATCATAGTAGCCAATTCAACAGTACTTCTGGCGGAGATGATTTGCGGTTTTTGGTTTTTTACTTGTACTTCGGTACGCAATTTTTCGAATTCAGACGCCATTCCCTGATTGTACTTATCGGCTACGGTTTTGGCATTTAATTCAACATTCGCATAATTAATGAGTAAAACACGATAGGAATCTTGAGCTAAAAGTAAGGCATAATATGCTTTTTTTACTTCATTCACTAATGAAATTTTGGAAGCACGTGCTGATTCAACGGCAAGATTGACATCTAATTGCGAAAGTTTTAGGTTGTACCAAGTCGGGGCCGCCACTAATGGAAGTGAAAGACTAACACCGGCAGAATAATTATTGCTGGTACCCACTTCAATTTCCATTGCATTGCCTCCCATTTCCATGGTCATTTTTTGCTTTTTGACCGTTCGCTGGTAACTTCCCGACAAGGAAACGTTGGGAAATAATGCCGCAATTTGCTCGCTTTTATAATATTTCTTGGCTTCAATATTACGATTGGCGATTTTAATGGTAGGATTCTCGCTCAATGCAATCTCAATTGCTTTAGATAAATTGACATGTACAGAATCTTGAGCATGTAAAGTAAAAGAAGATATTAGCTGTAAGCACAAAGTAAGAGTTAATATCTGTCCCACATTTTTCTTCATAATTATCTCTAATTTAGTTAGATATACATAATTAATACAATAGTTTCTTTTTTACGTTTAAAAAAGAGTCTTGAAGATAACGCTTAAAGAGCATTTTTGTTTTATGCAGAGAGCAATTTTTTTGTTTTTATGAAAATGTTTTTGTGGGTTTTTTATAAATA
>CAYYHC010000188.1:0-3819 GCA_964471715.1 uncultured Lentimicrobiaceae bacterium
CCTGAAAACCAATTACTTCGTGATAATAAAATCGATTACCTGTCAATGGTGGAAGTGCAGAAATCGGCAAATACAATTCCAATTTCAGCAGATCTTTGGCTTCTTCGCCGTCCACATCTTGAAATTTAACAATGGCAGATTTTCCGCCTTTCAACTGAATCTCATCAATTTGATAGGGCAAGTATTCATCCCCAATTAATATAAAAACGGATTTCAGATTTTGATATTTTTCCGGTTCGTCGGTATCGAGATAGATGTTTAATTGACCTTTGTAACCGAAAGGTTTGGTAATCAATCCAAGATAGAAATAATCGTTATTCATAATGTTCGATTTTGAAAGTGCAAAAATACGGAAATTTAGAAAATGAGGACTCCTCAAATGCAAGGAAATAAAAGTTTTATTTTCACTGTGTATATTAACCTACTGAAGTTTCGCATGTTCAATAATCCATTAAAAAGCAGCAAATTGTTTATATTTCTGTACTTTTTCGCTTGATCGAAAAAGTACCAAAAAAATCAAGCCGAAATGCTTCCATTGAAAGCGAGACGCTTTCGCTCCCCGAAACGAACCCCGTCCGCTCTGTGAAGCATTCACAGCTCGTCCGCACCGCGTTTCGGCATTGCCACCGCATAGGGACTTGTGGCGGATGGTTGTATGAGATTCCTCACTGCGTTCGCACCGCGTTTCGGCATTGCCACCGCACAGGGATTTGTGGCGGATGGTTGTATGAGATTCCTCACTGCGTTCGGAATGACAGTCCAAACCGACCGACAACAGAGGAAAAGCGGCGGCGGACAAGACAAATACTTGTTTGCCGGCACTTTCTCCGCCGCCGCTTTTCCTCCCAACCTCGACTTGCAATAGTGTCATTCCGAATGGAGCGTAGCGAAATGAGGAATCTCATATTCAATCATCCGTCTCCAAACCACATCGTATCACGTCATAACGAAGCAATGCCAAATATCAAAAATGAAACTCCAAAACTAATTATAAAACCCTATGCGGGGAAGTAGCCCCTATTTCATTGCGTTAGGGATAGAAGCCGTTATCGGGCGAAGCGGACGGCTTAGGGATGCCCCGGCAAAAAGATTGACCAACGGAAAATCCTTTTTGCGGTGGCAGACCTTGCCGGCTGCGAGACCGATTAAGGCGGATAGCCCGACCGTAGGGAACGCCCAAATAATTACAATAAGGGACTTCTATTTTTTTTTAAATTCACATCAATCTTTCAAATTTTGCGAAATCCTTTAAACAATACTTGCCAGAATTGAAGCTGCAAAAATAAATAAAAATTCAATCGAATTTCACTATCTATCAAACTTTTATAATTAAAAAACTTTTCAATAATTTTTCAACAATCTTTAAAGCAACAAATTATCTTCCGATTCTCATTACACTCAAATATTCTTTTTCTCCTTTCAACTTCGCTCCGAACTTTGTCCACACTATTTTATCAACCGCATCCGAGAAATGAGTGACCTCTTCGGAAAGAATGCCCGAGGACATTCTTTCCAAACTTTTGTCTTTGTTGAGCGTTTTGTGAAGCGGTAGAAGGAAGAAGCATTTATGGTGTATCAATAAAATGCAAATAAATATTACATTTATATCATTTTTTGCCGTACCTATTAAAAAATTGTTTATATTTGCAGCGTCTTTTTGAAAAAAAATATTATGTAGCCAATTACAATTCATTATTCATCAATTTAAACCCCATTATCATGAAACAAAAATTACATTTTATTAATCAAATTATTTTAGTGTTGCTGCTGGCTTGCGGGGCGGGACAGGTGAAAGGGCAATATGAATCATTCTTTAAAAATTTTCCGATTACTTATGATATTGCTTCATACGTTACCTGTTACACAGATGATTATGATCCGGGAATTTTGGGTGGTGGTGTCGCAACAAATTCATACATAATAGAAGAAAATGACACAATAACCTACAATGATACATTATATTATCGTTGTCACATTCAAGATTATTGTCTGTTTTACACTGATGATTTTTTTGTAAGAGAAGATACTTCCTTGGGACACATCTATCGCTACTACCCGGAACTGCACCAAGAAGTTTTATGGTGTGATATGTCATTGGAAGTTGGCGATACGTTCCATCTTCCTGTTATTGATGGTATTCCATGGTATCAATATTCTTATAATGAGGAAAACACTGATTTAATTGTAGATTCCATAATTTATATGAATGGAAGAAAAATTATTTATTTCCCTTTTTTACCTTATTTTTCTCGTTTTTATGAAGAGATAGGCAATTATAATCGTTATAACATATACTTACGTTTTATTGAAGGGATAGGCCCTTCTTTTGCACCTTTTGGATATATAAAAATATCACATGAAAATCATTTAAGCGTTCTTTTGTGTGTATCACAGAATGATTCGTTAATTTATATGACTCATCCTGACCTACAATGCGCACAAAATGATTTTATTGGTATTGCGACAAATGAGAAAGAAGTTTGGAACATTTATCCCAATCCGGCAAATGAAACGCTAAATATCGATTTCATATCACCGGAAGATGCGCAAGGGAAACTTATGATTTTCGATATTATTGGGAATGTAATTTTAATTAAGGAATTAAACGATACACATACCCAAATTAATATATCATCTTTATCTGCAGGAGTTTATACATTATTCTATGTGAATAATAACGGTAAAACAATTTCAAAATTCATTAAAAGCGAATAGTCAGTCATGAAACAAAAATTACATTTTATTAATCAAATTATTTTACTGTTGCTGCTGGCTTGCGGGGCGGGGCAGGTGAAAGGGCAATATAGACCGTTTGAAGATAGTTGCACTTGGTCTGTCAATTTTATCAAATACCGTACTTCGGGTGATACAACCATTGCCGGCAATTCTTACTTAAAAGTATATCGTAAGGCGAATGGCTATTCTCCTTACGAATTTGACATTTCTCAATCCGAATATTTTTGTGCCATTCGTAATGATACCGCTCACGCAGAGTGTATGGCATTTACAAAGAAGCAGCGCAAATCTACGAATGGAGAGGCGTGGAATATAACACTTATGAAAGTACGGATAGTACCGAGTTTTTACTGTATGATTTCAATTTAGCGGTTGGGGATACGGTATCCGTAGCATCATTCGAAGATATTACTCCTGATTTTTTAGGATGGGGCGGAATTGGTGTTTACAAGGCATTCCGCAATTATAGTGCCGATACCATCGAGTATTTGTATGACAACACTACCAGGCGGAAAATACATATTTCATTGGATTTATACCACGAGAATCCACAAACTTGGATTGAAGGAATTGGTGGAAATATGGGAACATTTATGCGAGCTTATTTCGATGCTTACCATGATGATGGACCATCTGAACATCAACTGATTTGTTTCGAACATAACGACACAATGATTTACAAAAACCGTAATGCCGACTACGATTTCACTGATGATTGCTATTCGTTAGGAGATACCATTGGTATAGGTGAAAATTCAATTGCACCATTCATTATTTACCCCAATCCTACCAACGGAAAACTATTCATTGATTTAAGCAATATTCCTGCTTCGAAATGGGATAACATTATTATTTTTGATGCTTGCGGGAAATGCATGATGCGATTTAAACCTGCTCAACCACTTAACGAAATAGATTTGAGCTACCTTGCAAAAGGCTTGTACATTTTATCCATGCCAAGCGAGGAAAAAGTTGTCAATAGAGTAAAATTTATTAAAAAATAGAACCGCAACACGGCAATCTATTTTGGCGTATAGGTCATTTTGCAGGCTGTGCAAAAGACAAAGTGCTTCTATAGGTCAT
>CAYYHC010000189.1:0-3764 GCA_964471715.1 uncultured Lentimicrobiaceae bacterium
AAAAAAATATCAACATGCATCAATTAAAAGAAAAAACAGCCAATATGCTCAATTTGAATCCCCAATATAACGGTTATATTATTGATTATCAAGAATTATCATTAACGGAAATGTAAAATATCGAAACCGTCAGTTCGGAACTGTATGGTTCGTAAACTTATTTCATCATTTGTAACCACTATGTCAATAATCTGCGGAAGTAACTTATGATAAGAGTATAAAAAAATAAGTTACAAAATAATTGCAACTTATTAATTTTTAATATTTTATATAATTATTATTCTAATATAATTCTAACTGATATTCCTCAATAATTCCGTTTAAATAGCGATTATAATCTTTCGTCTCTCTAAAAAGTGCGACAACTTCTTTCAGAACATTGTCACTAAAAACAATATCATTGGATAGCGGCATCATCAAAGAAAAATCTTTCAATTTTAGGTAATCGGAGTATGGCGAATCCTTTGGATAGCCATTGGGAACACGCAGTAATTTGGCATTGTTATCCAAAATAAACGGAGCTGATTTTTTTACAAGTTTCTCAAAATGAGTACCATTTTCAATAATCTTATCGCGAAAACGAGTGAGTAGTCTGTTGTCGGGATTGTAGCAACCGGAAGCCAATAAATTTCCGTTTAAATATTCACTTTCTGCCGGTTCCAAGTGAAAATAGTAGCCTGCAAAACCCGATTTCTTTCCATGCGGACAAACGTAAGCACCCATGTGTGTTTTGTATGGTAATTTGTTCGTTGAATAGCGCATATCCTTGTATATACGATAAGTGCAATCTTTAATCTGCAAGTTTTTGACACTGTCGTCAAACTTTCCGATTTCTACTATCAATTGAGCGGCAAAGTCATTAAACTTTCGCTGTATATCGTTGTATTCCGACTTGTGTTCGGCAAACCATTCGCGATTGTTGTTACGCATCAATTGGTCTAAAAATGCAAGTATCTCTTTCATTATGAATAATTTATAATATACAATAAAAAATGACTATGCCAAATTCCAGTCTATTGGTACTTGTCCGCTTTGAATGAGCAATTGGTTGGTTTGTGAAAAATGATGGCAATTAAAGAAGCCGCGGTAAGCCGAGAATGGAGACGGGTGTGCAGCGCGCAAAATGAAGTGTTTGTTGGTGTCGATGAGTGACACTTTTGCTTGCGCATAATTTCCCCAAAGAAGAAAGACTATGCCGGTTTTTTGCTCAGACAGTTGACGAATGACTGCATCGGTGAAAGTTTCCCAACCATGATTCTGATGCGACCCCGGTTGATGTTCACGCACGGTCAGCGTAGCATTGAGTAATAACACGCCCTGTTTAGCCCACTGTTCCAAATTACCGTTCATCGGAGTTTCAACGCCGACATCCGTTTTCAATTCTTGAAAGATGTTGATTAATGATTTAGGATGCGGCACACCGGGCTGCACCGAAAAACATAAACCATGCGCCTGTCCTTTGTTATAATAAGGGTCTTGTCCTATAATGACCACCTTGACCTTGTCAAATGGCGTGAGATTGAACGCGTTGAATATCAAATTCCCCGGCGGAAAAATCGTATATTGTCTCTTCTCTTCTATCAAAAACGCTTTTAATTCGGCAAAGTAGGGCGCACGAAATTGTTCCGACAATTCTCGCTTCCAAGACGCTTCGATAACAGGATTGACTTCCATTATCAGTGTTTTATTTGCAAGTTCTCAGGTTGATGTTTGTATTTGAAAACAATGGCGAACATAACTGCAACCACTAATGCGTAAGCAGCGAAAAGATACCATACAGTGGACCAATCACCAACTAGAAGTGCATCTTGTAAACCATCAAATACTTCCCAAGAACAATATTGATTAACTACCCATTGTGCGCCTAATGTGCCAATAGTTGCGCCAATGCCGTTGGTCATCAACATAAATAATCCTTGTGCGGAAGAACGAATAGCAGGATTGGTTTCCTGATTCACGAAAAGAGAACCCGAAATATTGAAGAAATCGAAAGCCAAACCGTAAACAATCATGGAAAGGATAAACAACCATACCCCACTGCCCGGGTTGCCTAATCCGAAAAAGCCGAAACGAAGTACCCATGCAAACATAGCAATCAACATAACTTTCTTAATTCCGAATTTCTTTAAAAAGAATGGTATCAATAAAATACACAGGGTTTCGGATATTTGAGACAATGAAATTAAAATGTTAGCGTGTTGAACGCCGAAAGTGTCAGCATACTCTTTGACCGATCCGAAACTTGCGATAAACGGATTGGCGAAGCCGTTGGTAATCTGCAAAGAAGCACCCAGAAGCATGGAAAAAATAAAAAATATGGCCATTCTTTTTTCTTTAAATAAGGAAAATGCCTCTAAACCAAGTGCTTGAACCATTGATTTTTTCCCATTTGTTTTTACAATCGGACAATTTGGCAAAGTAAAAGAATAAACTGCCAAGATAATACCCAATCCTCCGCTCATCATAAATTGTAGTGGTGTATTTTGAAATCCCAACAAGTCAACAGCCCACATTGCTGCAATGAATCCGATGGTTCCAAAAACACGAATGGGTGGAAAATCCTTAACCGTATCCAACCCACCTCTTTCTAACACATTGTAAGCCACTGAATTGGAAAGGGCAATAGTCGGCATATAAAAAGCAACACTAAAAGTATAAAGCGAGAATAAAACTCCGAATTGGACATCCGCACCGGCAAGAATACCGTAGCTACTTGCGGCAATCATCCCAATACCGGCTAAAGCATGAGAAATTCCCAACATTTTTTGAGCCGGAATCCAGCGGTCGGCAATTATACCTATCAACGCCGGCATAAAAATAGATACAATTCCTTGCACGGAATAAAAAAGTCCGATATGTTCTCCCATTCCGTTAGGACCCAAATAACGCCCCATGCATGTCAAATAAGCTCCCCAAACTGCGTATTGGAGAAAATTCATTACAATTAATCTGATTTTTAAATTCATTTTTATCTTTTTTTTTGATATTTATTTACGCTCGAAAAAATCGCTGCAAAATTACCATAAAATTAGTTACCAAACAAATACGTCCTTAAATTTATCAAGAACTTTTTGTAAAAAATAGCGCTCATTGCTGTTTTTACGTATCTATCGTATAATATTATTTGGACATTAGTAAAATTTATACTATGCTAAATACTTGCATTGTATATTATTTTTTTGTACAATTCTAAATATCAAAATTCTTATTTACAACAACTTATAATGCTATGACTATTTTTTTGCTATAAAATCCTTTTGAAGTTTTAATTTGTAGCAAATAGATGCCTTCACTAATTTTGCTTACATCATAATGATAGGATATTGCATTAATGTCACGTTTCTGTTCTATCAGTAAACCGAACATATTATAAAGAGATACATTTTCTATAAGATGATTAGTGGATGTAGAAATTGTAAACATTTCTCGTGCCGGATTGGGAAATATATTCAGACCATCAAAATCGACATTTTCTGCAATAGAAACGCACCGGACGACTAATAAATGGAGAATTAACAAGCTATCGCAGCCTGTTGAGGAAAAAGCAGAAAGGAAATAAGAGAACGTGCCGAGATTTTGCGTTGAATCCGTCGGAATATTAAAGCCGTTTTGATTATAAATTTCTCCATAACAAATGGTATCGAATAATTCGGTCACAACGGATGGATGGATTGTCAAATGCAATGTGACCGTTGAATCACAGCCGTGCGTGGTTTCAAAATACTGTTCATAATCGCCCGTTTCTGAATAAACAATATTATTCC
>CAYYHC010000190.1:0-3747 GCA_964471715.1 uncultured Lentimicrobiaceae bacterium
CCTCACTCTCCGCAAAACGTTGTTAGTCAACAAATTTGAGTCCCAAGTTTGTTTGCTTTTTTCTTTTTAATCTTTTAATTCACCCCATTTGCTGGCGATTTTCATTTATAATCGCCGCACAGTTTTGCGGAAATTGTCTGTAAAAATTCCGAAATGGGATATTTTGGGGTATATTTTTCTGTCGCAGAAAAAAAAATTAAAAATTCTTTCTGTGATAGAAAAATATGTATCTTTGCAAAATTAAAAAAAAGAAAATGACACCATCAGAAATTAGTTCATTACAGTCGGCCATGCAGAGACGATTAGCAGCACTACCACAGCGATTACGTCCATACACAACAGAATATCAAACACTTTCAAATTCGTTGTTATTGACCGGTTCACGAGGTTGTGGAAAGTCCACTTTTTTGCTCCATCATGTTGGAAATAAACGGATTATGTATCTCTCTGCCGACAATCCCAAAATTATTACCAAACCGCTTTATGATGTTGTGTCAGATATTTTTATGCTTGGTTATGAAGGAGTTATCATTGATGAAGTACATTTTGCTGCCAATTGGAGTCTGCATTTGAAGGCACTTTACGATGATTTTCCGAATAAAATTCTCTGGATATCCGATTCATCTTCATTGGTAATACGAGCAGGTATTGGTGATTTGTCAAGGCGTTATGTTCCGATACGCATGCCGCTGATGTCGTTTCGCGAATTTCTCTTCTTGGAAACCGGTATAAACTATTCGATTTATCATTTGAAAGACTCACAACTTCCCGTACAGCCTGATGCTTCTTTATTGAACCATTTTACAAATTATCGCACTTTCGGAATGCGACCTTTTTATCAAAACGGTGATTTTGAAGCGAGATATATGTCTGTAATTGACAAAGTCCTCAACACAGATGTGCCATTTTTTTTGCCTCACGTAACGGATAACAATTTGAGATTAATGCGTGCAATCATTGGTACTTTGTCAACATCTGCAATTCCTCGCCTACAAGTTTCTTCGCTTTGTTCCGATTGGGGAATCGGTGCAGAAAAGTTATATCATCTTCTTAACGTGATGGAAAGTGTCGGATTGTTGAGAATCGTTCGGTTACAAAATGATCACAAGTCCCAAAGTGTCGGAGCAAAGATTTTTTTTGCTGATCCATGTGCTTATGCCGTTTTGCAAGCTGATATAGGCACCGAGCGGGAAGCATTCATTGCACATTGTTTTTCGCAGGCAGGCTATACCATTGAAGCTATGCGGGATGAAATGAAAGGTGATTTTATTGTGAGCAAAGGTAATAATCAATTCATCATTGAGGTAGGTGGAAAACATAAAAAACCAAAAAAATCGGATTTTGTTGCTCGTGACAACACCGACTACCCGACCGACAATGGTATTCCTTTCTGGCTTTTGGGTATGATGTGGTGACAGAAAAAATATCCCAAACCTACAAACACATTTTGAAAATGGATTCGATATCGGCTTGGTTTAATGGTTTAAATCCTTGAAGTACAGCATTTCCACAAGCTTTTTGTGCCATTATGGGAAAACTTTTTTCGTGAATGCCCACTTCGGTAAATGTGCTTTTCAAATTTAGCGTTTTGAAGAAAAAGTCCGACAATTTTTCAATCGCTTGTTGCGCAATTGCCATTGGCGGTTGGTTGGCATCGATGTTGAACACGTTGACCGCAAATTGCACATATTTCGATACGTTTGATTCATCTAAGCAATATTGCAACCATCGCGGGGTAAGAATTGCCAATCCCAAGCCGTGAGTAATGTCATAAATTGCCGACAGCTCGTGTTCCATCGGGTGGCAACTCCATTCTTGTCGTTTCCCGCCGTCTATAAAACCATTAATCGCCCACGAGGATGTCCACATCAGGTTGGCGCGAGCTTCGTAATTATCAGGGTTTTGTATCGCGACTGGAGCGTATTTGATAATGATTTTCATCATGGTTTCCATAAAACCGTCCAACAATGCAAGGTCCGGTTCCATATTAAAATAGACCTCCATAATGTGGGACATCATATCGGCGGCACCGCATGCGGTTTGGTACGGACTGACGGAATAGGTGACGGTCGGATCCAAGAATGAGACTTTAGGCAACATTGCAGGGGATAGACGACCGATTTTATCTTGAGTTTCGGGATTGCTGATGACGCCGCCGGAATCCATTTCAGAGCCGGTTGCCGACAAGGTCAGAATGGTGACGATGGGCAGTGCGCGGGTAATCGGTGCCCATTTTTCATTCAAAAAATCCCACGCATCGTGGTTAACGCACGCTCCGGCAGCCATGAATTTGGTGGCGTCAATGGTAGAGCCGCCGCCCACCGCCAACAGCACGTCAATATGCTCATCTTTACATATTTGCGCTCCTTTGCGGACAGAATCGATACGCGGATTCGGCTCAATGCCGGACAATTCAAACAGTTCTAATCCGGCCTTTTTTATCTCCGCAACGACCGAATCATACAAACCCGTTTTTTTGATGGAGCCGCCGCCATAAGTCAACAAAACGCGCGTGCCGAATTGCTTCAGTTCTTTTCCCAAGTGATGAAGTTGATGTTCCCCGAAATAGACTTTAACGGGAATATTATACACAAAATGATTCATAATTATAATGTTTAAAGGGTTTATTTTTAGTACCAAAAAACTGTGCAAGCACTATTAGGAACGAAATAAATGGTGGTTTTGTTTCGCGGAAGGGGAATTTTTGAAACGTATAGTACTGCCAAAAAATAAGACCGTGAATTGACCCGAAAATAGAACAAGTAAAATAATGTATATTTGCAACTCAATTAATAACAATAAATACTCGGTTTTTTACGGGTCAAAACACTATGGAAACTATAAAATCTACACAAAAATTTCTTGCCGACATTCGTTCAATCATTGAAAGCGGACGTCGCCAAGCATATAATTCGGTTAATCAGATTGCAATTTTTACCTATTGGAACATTGGCAAACGTATTGTAGAAGAAGAACAAGGCGGTGCGGCTTATGCAAAATATGGATTATATCTGATAAGCAATCTCGCAGAAAAACTTACCCAAGAATACGGTCGCGGTTTTGGAAAGAGAAATCTTGAAATGTATCGGCAGTTTTATCTATATTTCAATGATTTAGAGATTGCGAACGCGCGCGTTCGCAATCTCACGTGGACACATGTCAGACGAATTATGTCGGTGGCAAATCCCAAGGCCCGGGAGTGGTACCTTAAAGAAGCCTCTCAAGAGATGTGGAGTACGCGCACGCTCGACAGAAATATTTCGACCCAGTACTATGAACGTACATTGGCAAATCAGCGCGAAGACTTAAACTTACCATTGCCCGACAACGAACAATGTGACCCATTAGAGTATGTCAAGAGTCCGGTTGTTGCCGAGTTTCTGGGATTCCGCAAAGATACAAAGTTTGATGAATCTCAATTAGAACAAGCTCTTATTGAAAATTTGAGCCAATTTGTGATGGAATTGGGACGCGGTTTCGCTTTTGTAGATAGACAAAAACACATCGCTACCGATGCCGGCGACTACTACATCGATTTGGTTTTCTATAATATAAATTTACACTGCTACGTGCTATTTGATTTAAAAACCCATCAAATCACGCATCAGGATGTTGGGCAGATGGATATGTATGTCAGAATGTACGATGATTTAATGAAAAAAGATGGCGATAATCCTACAATAGGAATTTTACGGCGTATAGGTCATTTTGCAGGCTGTGCAAAAGACAAAGTGCTTCTATAGGTCA
>CAYYHC010000191.1:0-3694 GCA_964471715.1 uncultured Lentimicrobiaceae bacterium
TAAATCAAAGTATCAAAATTATAATTATCGTTACCCCATTCTTCTCCCGGATTTTGAGGAAGAATATGCTCTATCGTATCGGTTCGACCATCGAGATTAACATCTCTTTGACCTCCTTTGAATCGTTCATATTTTCCAAGAATGTATCTGATAATCTTGTTATTTCTTGAATTATCAATAAAACTTTTTTGATTAAAAATAGGAAGAAATTCATTGTCGTCAACGTAAATGGGTTTCAGCAAAATCTTATTGTATTTTTTTTCATTTGTAACTTGAATTGCAATATTATTGTAAACACGTTCGATATCGTTTGGATTTTTACCGCATATTACACTATATCTAAACCCTATGATAATAACATCATTTAGTAATTTTTCAAACAACCGTATATCGAGTGATTTATAGGCTGCCATTAATAATGAATAGGGCTGTTTTAAATTAAACAGATTCAGCAATTCGATATGGTCACTAATGTTTATATTTCCTTGCCATAATTCATCGTTGGCATTACGTAAAGCCATATACACATCACTAAATTCATTCATTTCATTGATAAGTGCAAATACATCCGTATCTTTCTTTATCTTATCGCGAATTGCTTTAAACAAATCGTTGGATCTCACTGTCTTGTATTTTGAGTTCCAAAAATAACGAATAAAATCAGGTAATTTTTCGGCTTGAATATTTTTTGTCAAAGCAGACCATTTTTCTTCCAATATTGATATTCTTTCCGTATATTGAGCATCATCTACTAAAGAAAAAAGATAATTTTTTAGAAGATCCGCAGACGACAATTGAACTCCCCTTGCATTTAAAGTTTCAAATACTCGAAAAGCATTCATCTCGTTGCTTACTTTAATAATGGTGAAACATAAATTATCGACTATATAAGTTATGAATTCTGCGTATTCGCGTCCTGTTTTAAATTTATTGGACAACATTTTCTCGTACCATTCGAAACATTTTTTCATCAATTTTTCCGTATAAGAAGTATTGCGCAATTTTAATTCGCCTAATTTAACGATATACTCTTTGTAATAACTATCATTGTTTCTATTTAAAACTAAAATATTGTCATATTCAAGAGTAATTGGATCAATATTGCCAATATAAGTATCTTTTAATGTTTTGATTCGTTGATTATTTTCTTGTACTTCAATACCTTTATCTATTAATTTTTGAATAGACTTTATCGCTGCAAGAATAATCATTGTTATGGTGGTAAAACGTTGTTGACCGTCAATAATAAGGCTTTCTTTGCTTTTTATTGTTTGCAAGACTAAATAGCCCATATAGTGTTCACTTTTTTCGGTGATCATATTTTCAATATCTTGCCATAAATCATCCCATTGCTCAACGTCCCAAGAATAATCTCTTTGGAATTTAGGAATGATATATTTACCTCCACTTCTAATAAGTGAACCAAAATGATTGGTTGTTGAATCTTGAATGCCTATCATAGTATTTTATTTTTATGGTTTGCAAAAATAATATAATTTATCATCGCACTGCGCAGGTTGTTGGCTATACTCCAAAGGGTTTACCCTATTCGTGTTGATTAGTTGTTGTCATAAATCATTTCTAATATTTGAAGTTGTATTTCTTTTGAACCTTGTCTAGAATATTTACAAATACATCAACTTCTTCCGGTGATGGTTTGTAATACTCATTACGAAAAGCGTCTTTATGTGATTTAGAATTAATCATATTTATGGTACCTTCTATATCGGTTATTCCAATTTGAGATAATAAGTAAGAATATTTTCCTACTCCTAAAAAAGAAGAAATATTTTCCAATAATTCACGTAATAATACGAAATGATATTGTAGTATATCTTTTTTATTTAATTCCCCTAACGTTTTTATTAAATGTAAATGAAATAAAAATGTATCTCCAGAATCAGATAGATTAATTTCTTCTTTATTTTTTGTCAAAGTATATATTTTGCTGATACTCTTGTATCTATCACTTTTCGCCCCCTTGTATAATCTATCTGCTAAAATTGAAAATAATCCGATATGATGAGTAGTAATAATTATTTTTTTGTTTTTATAGTTCTGTTCGATAATATCAAAAATGCTATCAGCTGTGACATATATATTATGCTCATCTAAACTAGAAACTGGGTCATCAATAAATATATGCTTACTCTCGCTCCAAGCATCTTCAAAAAGCGCACAAAAAAGGCTCCATATGAACAAACGTTCTTCTCCTCGCGAAATTTTTATAGGTGTTATTTGGTGAATGTCTTCTTTTGCAAAAAAACTAAAAGAAGATATTCCTTCTTCAATATTATCCTCTTGTGTGTATTTTCCTTCTGCAGTTATTATCTTATATTGATTTACTTTAAAAGTATAATATGGATTATACCTATTGAGTTTATTTTGAATTCTATTATAAATAGTGATGCCTGCTTCATTGTTCAATGTATCTTCTATTAAATAAGAATGCAATTCATTCAAACTACTTTTAATCACTGTTAATTTCATATCAGTATTGGCATTTTCAGGATCTTCTTTATGATTTTCATCATTATCCCATTGGAACAAATCTTCGCTATAAGCATTATAATATACACCGGTGTGTTTGGCAGCGGCATTTTTTGTTATATCTTTATATGCAACAGAAAGTCTTGTTTTCCCTATTCCATTAAAAGCATATATTAGAATTATCTTTTCTTGCGCTTCCTTTAAAACTTCTGCTATTTTAGTTAGTTCCATACCATTTATTTTTTTATTTCACAAAACATTCCCTGCATCAATCCCTTCTTATGCTGTTCAAGCAATGTTATTTTCTCTTTGTATGCCTTTATCTGCTCATCAAGTGATGATAGACAAGAGGCTATTTTTTGTTGTTCTAGAAACGTTGGCGTATATACATTAATAGAATTAAAAAATTCATCATTTGAAATATTTAATAAGCCATGATGGCGAGCTCCTTCCTGTGCTATTTTCCCAATTGCATTAGTTATTAATTCTGTCTCAAAATAGTATTCAAAATAGTATGAGTGGTAATCTTTTTCGTTTTTAATTCTAAAACAAATATATAATGTAGAGACAACACCTATTTCATACAATCGAAGCAATTTGATTGCTCCGAAAGGATAACCTTGTGAACGACTTTTATTATATGCGAAATCTCCTTTTCGAATCAAATAATAATTAGAAACATCTGTAGCTGCCACGTTCTTACTAAAATACTTATATTGACTAACTAATCCATATTGTGAGGAAATTGTCAATACATTTTGACTGGTTCCATTATTTTTATCAGTTATTCGCTCAAATATCTCTCCCAACCTTTTCTCTTCCCATTCCCCATCTTTCACAAATTCGGGGAAGCGAATTTTGGGCAAGGTTTTGCCTTTTGCCGGAAACAGTTTTTGTATCAAACCTTTTTTGTGGGTTTTCAATTGCTCCAACTTCTCTTTGGTGGCTTCTATATAATTGTCAAGAGAGGTGAGGCACGCGGCTATTTTTTGCTGCTCGGTTGTTGATTTTGGGTATGGAACAGTAAGTTTCTTAAAATTATTCATATTGACTGATAGTAATCCACCACTATTCGTATTTCGCTTGCACCACTCATCTATAATAAACATATAATAATGAAAATACATCATATCTAATTTGTTATCAAACGATTTATCAAAAATAACCAAAACGACTTTTTTACCTCGTGGGACAAAGTATCTAA
>CAYYHC010000192.1:0-3035 GCA_964471715.1 uncultured Lentimicrobiaceae bacterium
AAAAAATAAACTAAGAAATTGAGGTTAGCGGTTTAAAAAGTGGTAGTACTATATTCCGATTTGATAATTAGAAAAAAGAAAGTGTTTCCCGTAAGTGTTGGCATTCACGTTCATCAACGAATTGGTATATAATTCCGCATAATTATAAGAAATTGCATTAATATTTTGATAAACGGCTATTTTCTTACAATTTGTAGAAATATGGAAGCAATTATTCTCAATATCAGGAGTATAAACAATAAATGGTACCACCAAAACTTCGCCTCGACTAAGCAAATAGGATTCATTATTGACATATTGAATTAAGGAGGTGTCGCTACTTATTGATAATTGCCGATAGTAAGAAGGTATTTCTATTAATGTATTATCTTCTGAAGCAATAATTATAATTGATGTTCGTTGAGGCGTTTCATAAATAGTTTGAGGAAATAACGATACAACAGCATCGGTAAGATAATTAATTTGTGGAATAAGTTGTATTTTAGAGCCGAATTGTGCAAATCCCCGTTGATTATCAATAACTCCCGAATTAGAATTATTTGTTTCCAAATAGGCAAAAACATTACTATCGGTATGCAGATGAACGCCTTTTTGCTGTATTCCGGCAGTATGGTTACAGATAATAACATCTTTCGGGATTTTTATTTTCGTTACTATATTTGGCAGCACTGTAAAATTCACTCTCCATCCTGTATGTGGGTTGGTGGCATAACCGGTACAAGCAGTGGCACCCACAAGGCTTACCACTGCCGTATCGGGAATATTGTTACCATATAATAAATCGGATATATCCATATAAGCTGACCTTTCAGGAGGAACACGCGGCATAATCATTGACGTAATCCAAAAATCGGTACCTGCATTGGTTTGCTCGGATTGAGCAAAAGAATAGCTATAGAAACAAACTGAGATTAGACAAATAATGCACAACCGTTTCATTGATAATAGAATTAATAACTTAAATATAAGACGACTATTACAATAACATGTTGCAAAATAATTTTGAATTTATGATTATGAACATGAATTTTTGTAAGACAGAAGTTGCCATATCTGCCCTTTCAGGGATATTGACGACAATTAGAATCAAAATATAAATTGTATCTCTAATCAGAAAATCGGACAGATTTTTCAAAATATAGCGTTTCAATCGCCGGCATTTCTATTATGATTATGCTACTAATTGATAATGAATATAAAAAATACTTCAGAATTACAATCCACCATCATTGGTGAAAGTGAAAAGGTTGCCAAAGCCAAGGAATTTTTTTAAAATATTGTTGAAGAATTAAAAACATTTTGTAAAGAAAATGGCACGGAATTTCCACCATTAATTTAATTTAGTTAATAAACCGGATTTGCTAATTAACCTGCAATGCACATGGGCGGATTCATAGCATATCTGCACAATCATTGCGATAGAACGAATTCCCTTTGCATGAAACACAACAAAAGCGTTAGAAATCAATTGACCTCTAACGCTATAAATTTACACAATGATTACTATTAAATCATCATATTGGGCATGCCATCCATTTCTTCATCGCGAGCAGATGGGGTTGTACGTTGTAGAGATGCGACCAATGAACCTATCATTTTGGTTAGCTCCATCAGTTGATTCCTTGAATAATCTTTATCTCCTGCGTTCATCACCTCAAGTTTGGAAGCAATTTCAGTATAAACAACGCATTCTCGAACAGAGCTTTTAGCCATCTTCAAATAATAAACAAATTGCGCTTTGTTTCTTGCAGAACCTTCTGCAATATTGAGTGCAATTCCTTGTGCAGACTTTAGGAAAGCATCACTTAAGTTCGCTTGCCGACAGTCAGGAAATTTTGGAGTAATAGAATGCACCCAATTGATATAATCAAGTGCTTTTGCGTAGATTCGTAAGTCTTCAAATCTAAAGAAACTTACATTGTTTTCTTGTTCGTTCATGACTTTTTGGTTTTGGTTAGTAAATTGCCACAAAAGTATAATTTTTTTTGATATAAAACCACTTTTTTTTAATAATCTTAACTTTTTTATTTTTTTATTTTTTTTAGTAACATAAAACTGCATTTTTTAATAGAATAGCAGCCCATTATATTATGAATAATATTAAATATCAATAACTTACGATTTTTAATATATTAAAATATTTACTTTCGAAAAATTGTCATTATTCATGTCTTTTTTTGATTTTTCATCTCTTTTGAGCATTATCATAATTTAAAAAAAAGAATTTCAAATCAATTTTTCGCATACTTTTAAATAGTTTTTTTTGAAAAATGGAATTGATTAATGCAAGAAATGATAAAACATCTTCTACTGAACGCCTGTGCGAAAAAGGCGTTTGTGTTTATAAAAAAAGTAGAAAAGTCCTTGTATGTGTTTCCATGACATTTTGGAAAATATTTTTTTGTTTGTAATTTTCTGATAATGGTGAACAATGGCTACAGAGGGAATATATATTACTTCTTTCCCTGATTTCCAACATCGCAGACAATAGTCGGCATCTTCAGGACCATAGAAAATATGTTCATCCAACAATCCGATTTCATCCATCAAAGACTTGCGAATCATCTGACAAGCACCAATCACATACTCACTTGCGAAAGGGGTGGATTGTTCCATTTCTTCCAAATAAAAATATTTTCTGTTGGAATACCAAATATTACCACCGATGCTGCGTATAAATTGAAAATCTCTGATTAATAATAATTTACTTAAAATAGCAAAAATGACATTTTTAAATTTGTGTGTTAAAGTAGGCATTTTCAGGCAACTTTGTTGTGCATCACCTTTGTCAGACAACAATTTAGTAGCACAAATGCCAACTTGAGGATGAGTTTCCATATAATCAATCATTGTTGTAAAAGCCAACGCATTTGCCTCTGTATCGACATCCAACAACCAGACATATTCACCTGTTGCCATTTCTATTCCCACGTTCCGCGCGCCTGCCACACCTTTATTCTTCCCTAAATTGCGGTACTTGATTTGGGGATAATTCTTACTTACATATTCCTCTGTACCATCCGTAGAGCCATTAT
>CAYYHC010000192.1:3045-3662 GCA_964471715.1 uncultured Lentimicrobiaceae bacterium
TTTAGTGGAAACTCTTTACTGACATTACTCTTTATTCCCAAAACGCTTACTTTGTCGAATATTGATGATGATGCATTAGATGGATTTGATAGAAATTTACTGGTTTATGGAACGACAGATTCTGGTATGGATTTGTTTATTTCGAATATGGCGGGAAATAATCATCCAGTTTTTATGTCTGGTTCTATTCCAAAGGTTACGGTATCGGTTTCACCAACAGACAACTGCAAATTTTCCAAACAAGCAGGAATATATTGCATTGCATTCCAAGAAATTACGACAACCGAACACTTCATATCAACCAAATAATTTAATTTTCAGGGCTTTCAAAGCACATGTAAAATCTTTTAACGAATGAAATTTCCCCAACTGATGAAGAATGAAACGAGGTGACAAGAAAAACGACAAGTTATTTCGAAACAACATTTTTTCCATCTCTTTAGATGAAAGATGGGGATAATTCAAAATGGAGTGGCGTTGTACATCGGTCGGACGGTACTCATCGCCTTGAATCCAATGATTTTCTTTTGCCATTTTGTAAAATTCAGTACCCGGAAACGGTGAAACGATATTGAACATCACTTGACTCACTTTCAGTTTCTTTGCCTCTTTCAATG
>CAYYHC010000193.1:0-1890 GCA_964471715.1 uncultured Lentimicrobiaceae bacterium
TGTACCGCTTTCAACGCCGACTTCGACGGTGACCAAATGGCTGTGCACGTTCCACTCGGAAACGCCGCCGTATTGGAAGCCCAAATGCTGATGTTGGCATCACACAATATCTTAAATCCCGCTAACGGTTCCCCTATCACCGTTCCCTCTCAGGATATGGTTTTGGGACTTTACTATATCACCAAAGGACTTAAATCTACAGATGAGAAAAAAATACTCGGCGAAGGTATGAAATTCTACTCCGCTGAAGAAGTCATCATCGCTTATAATGAAAAGAAAGTTCACCTTAACGCTTGGATTAAATGTAAAGTGGATTTGGAAGGCGACGGCAAAATGCAACTCGTCGATACAACTGTCGGCAGAATCATCTTCAACCAAGTCGTTCCTAAAGGATATGGTTACATCAATGAACTTTTGACCAAGAAAAGCTTACGCGACATTATCGGTAACGTGCTATACAAAGCCGGCAACTCCGCTACCGCCGATTTTTTGGACAATATTATGGGCTTGGGTTACAAAATGGCTTTCCAAGGCGGTTTGTCATTCAACTTGGGCGATATTCTAATCCCTGAAGAAAAAGCAACTCTCATCGCCAAATCAAACGAATTGGTCGATGAAATTCAAATGCAATACGAATACGGTAATATTACCAATACCGAACGTTCCAACCAGATTATTGATGTTTGGACACACACCAACGCAAACTTAAGTAAGGTGCTGATCAAGAAAATCGCCGCCGACCGTCAAGGTTTCAATCCTGTTTACATGATGTTGGATTCCGGAGCCCGTGGTTCTGAAACCCAGATTCGTCAGTTAGCAGGTATGCGTGGTTTGATGGCAAAACCTACCAAAGCAGGTGCTTCCGGCGGTGAAATTATCGAAAACCCTATCTTGTCAAACTTCAAAGAAGGTCTGTCGGTATTGGAATACTTTATTTCTACCCACGGTGCTCGTAAAGGTTTGGCTGATACCGCTTTGAAAACTGCCGACGCCGGTTATTTGACCAGACGTTTGGTGGACGTTTCTCACGATGTCATCATCACCGAAGAAGACTGCGGAACTTTAAGAGGAATGACGATTACCGCTCTGAAAAAGAACGAGGAAATCATTGAACCTCTTTACAACCGTTTGCTCGGACGTGTTACATTACACGACGTTTATAATCCTCAAACCGGCGAATTAATCGTAAAAGCCGGCGAAGAATTGGACGAAAAATACTGCCGTATGATTGCCGATTCTCCTATCGAAGAAGTGGAAATCCGTTCGGTGCCTACCTGCGAATCCAAACAAGGTATCTGCCAAAAATGCTACGGCAGAAACCTCGCTACCGGTCGTATGGTACAAATCGGTGAAGCTGTCGGCGTTATCGCTGCACAATCCATCGGTGAACCGGGTACTCAGTTGACATTACGTACATTCCACGTCGGTGGTGTTGCAGGCAACGTTGCCGCTAACAGCCGTATCGTGGCTAAAAACGACGGACTTTTAAGCATCGACGAATTGAGAGCTCTCGAAAAAGTTGACGACGAAGGTAAAACTTATTATATCGTTATCGGTCGTTCGGCAGAAATGAAAATTATTGATGTACAAACATCTGTTGCTCTTTTCTCTGCCAATATTCCTTACGGTGCCAAATTATATTTCAAACATGGTGACACCGTGAAAAAAGGCGACCTCATCTCCGATTGGGATCCGTTTAATGCCCTTATCCTTTCCGAAGTTGCCGGTACCATCGAATTTAAAGACATTATCGAAGGCGTTACCTATCGTGTTGAAACCGACGAACAAGCCGGTACTCACGACAAAGTAATCATCGAAAGCCGTCTCAAAACCAAAAACCCGATTATTGCGGTTAACGACAAAGATGGAAATCTCATCAAGACTTTCGAC
>CAYYHC010000193.1:1900-3640 GCA_964471715.1 uncultured Lentimicrobiaceae bacterium
GCTCGTCTCTCGGTTGACGAAGGCGACAAAATCGAATCCGGTGCCATCTTGGTTAAAATCCCTCGTTCATTCGGAAAATCAGGCGATATCACAGGTGGTTTGCCACGTGTAACCGAACTCTTCGAAGCCCGTAATCCTTCCGATCCGGCTATCGTTTCCGAAATTGATGGTGTGGTTTCTTTCGATAAAAAATTGAAAAGAGGTAATCGTTCCGTTACCATCACTTCCCGTACAGGCGAAACTAAAACGTATCTTATCCCCTCTTCTAAACAGATTTTGGCTCAAGAAAACGACTTCGTAAAAGCCGGTACTCCTCTTTCAGAAGGTGCTCTGACTCCATCCGACATCTTGAATATTAAAGGTGCAATGAAAGTTCAGGAATACATCGTCAACGAAATTCAGGAAGTATATCGTTTACAAGGTGTTAAGATTAATGACAAACACTTTGAAGTCATTGTACGTCAAATGATGCGTAAAATGGAAATCGAAGATCCGGGCGATACCAAGTTCTTGCAAGGCGAACTAATCAATAAAATCGACTTCCAAGAAGAAAACGATGCAATTTGGGAAATGAAAGTCGTTACCGACCCGGGCGATTCCGAAATATATAAAGAAGGACAAATTATCAATCCAAAACAGCTACGCGACGAAAATTCTATTTTGAAACGTAGAGACTTACGATTGGTATTAGTTCGCGACGCCAACCCTGCTACCGGTAAACCGATACTTCAAGGTATCACCAGAGCCTCTTTGCAAATCAGAAGTTTCATCTCCGCCGCTTCCTTCCAGGAGACGACCAAAGTGCTCACCAATGCTGCCATCAGCGCCAAATCAGACAGCCTTCTCGGTCTGAAAGAGAATGTTATCGTTGGTCACTTGATTCCGGCAGGTACAGGTTTGAAAAAGTATCAGAATATTGAAGTCAGCTCCGTAGATGAATACGAAAGCTTGATGGCTTCAAAATTATAATTAAGTAAACATCAAAGAGATTAGTCGAAAGGCTAATCTCTTTTTTTTTAAAAATCAAATTTTATTAACATGCAAGAACAGAAAATAGACATCAATTTAAGCGAAGAAGTTGCGCAAGGAACTTACGCCAATTTAGCCATTATCACTCATTCCGACAATGAGTTCATTCTTGATTTTGTAGCTCTTTTACCCGGTCTTCCCAAGGGAAATGTTCGTTCCAGAATTATCTTAACACCCCAAAATGCGAAACGTCTGCTCGGTGCACTCAACGAAAATGTTAGAAAATTTGAAGAAAAAAATGGGAAAATCGCCGAAAAAACGGTCGATTCCATTCCTATTCTGGGAAACAACGGCGGAATCGCTTAAAACCAATTTTTCCCTTCGTTTAAATTCTTTCTTCTTTTGAAATAAAGACACTTTTTTTATTTCCTTCTTCTACTTATTTATAATAAAAAAACTCTTGTCGTTGTCGATGAGAGCACAAAAAAAGCAAAAACAAATTGACTTTTTTTTGCTTTTTACCCTGATTATTATTGGCATCTTTATTTAACTTCACTTCATTATTCATTCTTAATGATTAAAAATTATGTCTATAATCAATATTTTGTCTATCATAATGATTAAAAAAATTTTTTTAATCATAGTGTTGCGTATTAAAAAATTTCTATATATTTGCCGCGAAATATTTGCCACGATAATTAGAAATAATATAATACAGGTGACTTCTAATTATTTCTCTCTGACTATCAAATAAATACAAGCAAAAAGCTG
>CAYYHC010000194.1:0-3554 GCA_964471715.1 uncultured Lentimicrobiaceae bacterium
ATAGTTCAATATTGAACGGCGTAGCAACTTTTATGGAACAAAAAGAGAATAAGAGGAAAATAAATTCGGATCACAATTGGTTGTCTTGGGTATCCATAAGAAATGCAGAAGTGCTGCAAGATTTTATTATGCATTTGCAAAATAAACAGAAGGGAGAAGATGATAAGGTAATTAAAGAATTCTATAATAATGTTTCAAACTATAAAATTAAAACGTACGATCCTGATGATACTGATAATAGCAAATATTATGAAATTACCTTTCCCTTTCTGAAAAAAATAGCAGAAAATGAAATGTCAAAGGATGTATTCAATTTAATATATAATTATTATTCAAAGTTTTTTGAACTAAACATCAGCTTTTATAATAACGACAAGCCATATTCAAAAACTTCAATTTGGAATAATATGTACAATCTTACGAATAATAAAAAAGTTGACATAAAAAACAATAAAGATGTAAAAAAGATATTTGACAAATATTTTAAGGAAAAGAAAGACTATACTAAAGAAGAACGTGATAATTTACTTCCTCAGGTCAAAGAAGAGGTTGATGCGCTCAAAATACCTATACCCGACAAGCAATAATTATGGAGAATTTATCCCACACGATTGAAATGCTTTTTTGCGAAATGTCAATGTCGGAGGTGTTAGAATCTTGGCATAAAGTGAAAGAACCATTGATGCGCGAAATTAGTGAAGATTGGTTTTTTCGTTGCTTTCGTGAGAGATATCCAACTTACACCAATGACCAATGTAGGGCTGTCTTTGGAATGTTGAAATCTAATTGGTTAAAGAACTCGTCGTTAGATCAAAGCACCACAACTCGTTCTCATATACCCCAAAGCGTATTCAATGTACTTCTTCATTTTTCAAGTTCCGTACTGACGGAAAAGAATGGAAATCCGGTATGCAGATATGAACATTTGCTAAAATGGAACGACGTTGAACGGTTGGTCGGAGAAGATCTTCTAACTACCTCTTTTTTGGCAGCCAAAGATTTAAACCTAAGTTTCGGAAAGAGAAATGAGTTTACGTGGGAACATTTCGTTGAACATAATAATGCTATTCTCAATTCCGTTTTGGATAAAGGCACAGCTGATATTCATGCTCATTTGAAAGGCTCCACATTTGGGTTCGACCTTAGTTGGCTGAGCTTGATGAATTCGATTAAAAATAGAAATAAACAGTTCAATAAATTTGGTTACTCTCTTAACCCGGATAGGCGGCTATATCATAACGCACGCTATGATTAGCTCTATACAATGGTCGCCAAGGCTTGCTTGATTCGATATGTGCTATACTCAAGGATGCATTGTCAAAGTTGTGATTTTCCATCTCAAAATACAAACAAACGATTTTTATATCAGGATAAAGAGTTGATATCGTCTTATTTAAAAAGTGATTGGACTTTGTTTGTAACCGAATTGGATAGTGCCTTAGCTTCGTTGAAATTCTTTTCACATAAATATGGCCGGCAGTGTGTTGATTATGCCATTCCGGCAGAATTTACTGCGTTAGACAACAATAATAACGATCTGTATAGAGCTACAATACTTTCAGGTGAAAGAATGTTTCTTTACGATATGTTTTATAGAATTTATTCGAATTCCTGTACTCAAGGAGAACAAATACTTTTTTACGCTTATTTATTGGCAAAAAATCGTTTGCGCAGGGAACTTGTACAAATTAATGACAAAGAAGGTTTCGCCAATTTTCAAGAATATGAAAGCAGAAAAGAAATTTTTATTTCTGAAAAATCCGTTTATGATACCTTGATTTCAAATTTGGCAGTCAAAGATGTCATTAAAAGAAAGAATAGTTATATTGAGGCACGTATAACGCCGAAAGAAACGTCTATTAAATTACAAGAATCTATCATTAAACTCGATGAAAATATTTGTAATTCCAAATTTATTGCACCTGCACAGCGAAAAGAGAGGAATGTTTTTAGTAGAAAAAGAATTCATCCAACCAAATGGCATTATGTTTTGCATTTTATCAAACGCCCCGATAAAACGGATGAGAAAAAACTTGAGTTGGGTATTTATTGCCGTAATTATGATTTGCGACAAGAAATAATGAAACAAGCGAAAGCAATTGCCCGTTTCCGCAAACGATGTATGCAAAATGCTTCCCGAATAGTGGGTATAGATGCTGCCAATTCCGAGATAGGTTGCCGACCTGAAGTTTTTGCACAAATTTTCCGCTATTTAAGGAATGCTGCCAATCACATTCATTCGAATGAATTGGCATACTTAAAAGACGTCCCACACCATAATTTGGGGCGTACTTATCATGTGGGGGAGGATTATTATGACATAGTTGATGGATTGCGTGCAATAGAAGAGGCTGTCTTATTTCTGAATTTAAGTGAGGGTGATCGGATAGGACATGCCGTAGCATTGGGCATCAATGCTCGCAATTATTATAAAGATAATCGTACATTGGAAATGCCGACTCAAATCATTTTAGATGATGTGGCATGGTTATACAATAAAATACGTTTTTATGGACTTAAAACTGATATTTTGTATGATTTACAGCAACAGTTCGAGTATTATTTTCGTAAAATATTTATACAAAAAAATAGTTATATAAAAGATATGCCGACTATCTATACTTATTATCAATCTTGGCTGTTGCGTGGCAATGATCCTAATAAAATTGATCTCAAAGGTACATACAACGCTACTACTGACGATCTTCTCTTGGGCTATCCCAAATTTTTCCGCAATAGATTTTCAGACGAGATTATGCAAGCATGGGAAAATAAAGAAGCACAAGAATTATTTTATGCTTATCATTTTGATGCTACAGTGAGAAAAGAAGGAGATAAAAGCGACCAATTTAAGATTAAGGATAAATATGTGGAAATAGTTGAAGATGTACAGGAACGTATGCGTTGCGATATGGAAAAAAGGCATATTTCTATTGAGACTAATCCTACTTCCAATTATTGTATAAGTACGATGAAACGATATGATGAACATCCGATATTAATGTTTAACAATGACGGACTAATCTTACCGGAAGGATACAAACGGCATAGTATTCCTGTAACTATCAATACGGATGATGCCGGTGTTTTTGACACCAATCTTCGCAGAGAATTTTCATTAATGGCATTGGCCATCGAAAAAAATAACGAAGTACATAATTCCCCCCAACAAATTTATGATTGGATTGATAGAGTGCGAAATATGGCTTATGTGCAAAAGTTTGATAAAAACGAAGAAAAATGAATAAAATGAAAAATAACATTCCTATCCTTCGCTCTTCAGCGGCAGAATATCTTACGTATGTTGCAAATGTAGGTGGCGAGAAATCAGCCATGGAAATGTGTTATGAAAACGAAAATAATCCAAGCGTATTACTGCGAAGAATTAGGAAAAGAATATGGCAAAGAAACGGAAAACAGAAATTGATGGAGGCGGCGAAGCAATGTACAAACAAATGAAGAGAGAAAAAATAAGGGATTACATTGACAGCATACGAGATTTATTAAAGACTGACTAAAAGAAAAATATGGCAAAACACGAGATAAAAACATCG
>CAYYHC010000195.1:0-3552 GCA_964471715.1 uncultured Lentimicrobiaceae bacterium
CAGGATTCACTCACTACATCATTCTTATCTTCCAAATTGTACCGGAATTGTCGGTTATCAACAACTATTTGGATGCCCCAAGTTTAGAAAATTTAGCACAAGTTATTACAAATCACACCTTTCAGATTAATCAATATTCGGGAGATATCTATTCCGACTTTCTGGCATTTCAAAATACTTTTACCGAATTTCAGCGTAATCCCATGCAAAGTGATACGTTGCTTTTGAACGAAGCAACCTCATTTTTGGCAGAGTACAAAGAGTATTTTCTTAACCTGCCTAACATCATTGGCGCTTCCGGCTCCGTGTTCGGTTTATTGTTGGCATTTGGAATGATGTTCCCTAACTCACAAATTTACTTGTATTTTCTTATTCCTATCAAGGCAAAATGGTTCGTAATTATTTACGGAGCTTTGGAATTATTTTACGGTGTTACCGGTACACAAGATGGGGTGGGACACTTTGCACATCTTGGAGGTATGCTTTTCGGTTTTATTTTGATTATGTTATGGCGAAAACAAGATAAAAATCAACGAAGAAAAAACGAAGAATATTACTACTAAGATATTAATAAATAATGATTTACAACAATAATCCTTTTAATTCCCACAATCCGTTTATGAATCAAAAAACGTTAAAAGAGCGTTTTTTGTATTTTATTAAAGATAAATCCGCATTGAACAGACTGATACTTATCAATTCGGTTATTTACTTAATATTCTTGGTTCTCAAGCTAATATTAAATTTATTTGGTTTTTTGTTGAACCTTGACTACAATTTATCGGAAACAATTATAGTATTAATGTCCTGTCCTGCAAGCGTTACAAGTTTACTATACCATCCTTGGGCAATCATTACAAGTATGTTTTTTCATGCCACCTTTTGGCATATTTTCTTTAATATGTTCATGTTATATGTGGTGGGTAAAATATTCTTGCAATACCTCACGAATCGACAATTGTGGATTACCTACATTGCGGGCGGACTCTGCGGAAATATTGCATACATGGCCGCATATAATGTGTTCCCGATTTTTTTGGATGTATTGCCCAATGCCATCGCAATGGGCGCCTCCGGCGCAATAATGGCAATTATGTTTGCTATTGCGGCGTTCCGTCCAAACCATCAGGTGAATTTGCTATTTTTTGGCAGAATCAGTTTAAAATGGTTAGCATTAATATTCATCATTATTGATTTGTTGAGTATTTCGGGGGGTAATGCAGGAGGACACATTTCACACTTGGGGGGGGCACTGTACGGTGCGGCGGCGGCACTTTATCTTCTTTACCGAAAACCGAATGCTTCAAAACCGAAAAAGAAAAAAACAAAGTTTTATACCTCCAACCAAGGGCAAGGAAGACCCGTTTCGGATGAGGATTTTAACGCGCAAAAAGCCAAAAATGAAAAAAAATTGGATGCTATTTTAGACAAAATTGCTCAAAACGGATACTCCTCCTTATCAAAAGAAGAAAAAGACTTCCTCTATTTCTATAGAAAATAACATTATGGCAAGGAAAAACAACACTAAATCAATACTTTTTTGGATTTTTCTATCGCTCAATATCATTGTGGCTATTCCTCTTTTGTTGGCTTTCATGGCGCAATATATTCCACCCTCTTTTTCAGGATTAATCGTTTGCTGCGGTATCGGTTTTCTTTATATATTACTTGTAAATATCTGTTTTATAGTATTTTGGATTTTTTTCAATTATAGATATTGTTTAGTTTCCCTAATTTTGGCACTCATGAGTGTGGGAACTATCGACAAACATTATCAATTCAAAGCGAAAGAACTTCCCGAGACTTGTCCTAACACGATTAAAGTAATGAGTTACAATGCACAATTGTTCGGATTGTATCGAGAGGATGATATTACTAAAAGAGATGCCTTTCGCGATGCCGTTTTTCAATATTTGCGTGAAACGAATCCCGATATTGCTTGTTTTCAGGAATTTTTTTGGGATAAAAGCGAGACTTTGAATTTTCACACCACCGATTCCATTCTCTCAATAATGGGATTAGAAGATAAAGAAAATGCTTATTACCAATATTTTACAAGTAATATCAAACATAAACACTATTTTGGAATTGCCGTTTTTAGCAAATATAGGATTATACATGCAGAACCCATTACTACCGATAGCTCTTCCAATTCATCTATTTATGTTGACATAAAATACCGCAGCGACACCATTCGCATTTACAACCTGCATCTCACTTCATTGCACATGAATAAAAGAGATTATGCTGTTAGTGAGCAAATTACGACCAACAATATGAATGATCCTGCCATCGACAAACACGCAAAAAAACTATACCGGAAAATCACAGAATCGTCTGTCAAACGAGAAAAACAGGCAAAAATAATAGCCGAGCACATTAAAAATTCTCCCTATCCTGTGATTGTTTGCGGCGATTTCAATGATCCGCCGGCTTCGTATTGTTATAACAAAATCGCTCGCAATTTGAAAGATGCATTCCGTGAAAGTGGGGAAGGCACCGGATATACTTATCATGGCGTTAATATGCCTCATTATAGAATTGATTACATTTTGCATTCGAAACAATACAATTCGTATGGGTTTCAAATCAATAAGACGCTTTCAACCTCTGATCATTATCCTATCTTTGCATATATTTCGCTGATTAGCAAACGATAACGACCTCTTTATTTACCCCAATTATCACGATCTAAGCTTCGGAAATTAATAGCCTCGGAAAGATGGTCTATGCTGATGTCTTTCGCACTATCCAAATCGGCAATGGTGCGGGCGACTTTTAAAATACGGTCAAACGCACGTGCCGATAAACCCAACTTATCCATTGCCAATTTAAGAGTATTTTGACCTTCTGCGGAAATTGGGCAAAATGCACGCACCATTTTGCTCGTCATCTGGGCATTACAAAAAACGTTACAATGTTCTGAAAATCTTTCTTTCTGCATGTTTCTGGCAGCGACCACCCTTTTTCTGATAGATTCGCTCTTTTCGACTTCCTTGGTAGATGCCAATTCCTCGTGACTTACCGGTACAACTTCCACGTGTATATCAATTCGATCCATCAAAGGACCGGAAATGCGATTCAGGTATCGTTGCACCACTCCTTCGCCGCAAGTACATTCAATTTTGGGATGATTATAATTGCCGCATGGGCAGGGATTCATGGCAGCAACGAACATAAAAGATGCGGGGAACTCAACAGAATACTTTGACCTTGAAATAGTTACAAATCTGTCTTCAAGCGGTTGCCGCATAACTTCCAAGACTGTTCTTTTGTACTCGGGCAATTCGTCCAAAAAGAGCACGCCGTTGTGTGCCAATGATATTTCGCCGGGTTGCGGGTGGGTGCCGCCTCCCACAAGTGCCACATCACTAATGGTGTGATGCGGCGCACGAAAGGGGCGGACACAAATGAGAGAGGCATACCGATTCATTTTGCCGGCAACGGAATGAATCTTAGTGGTTTCCAAAGCCTCATTTATGGTTAAGGGCGGCAGAATCGACGGCAATCGCTTGGCTAACATCGTTTTACCTGAACCAGGAGGTCCTATCA
>CAYYHC010000196.1:0-3508 GCA_964471715.1 uncultured Lentimicrobiaceae bacterium
TGTACTAAAGAAATGTTGCAAAATGCGATAGATTATATTATCAATTTTTCATCCAATACCTACGAAGATTTGATTTATCAATTACCTGAAAAACAGCGAAATGTACTTTTTGCAATCAGTCATTGCATTAAAGCAAGCAATATCACTTCGGGAAATTTTGTCAAACAAAACAGTCTCATCTCGCCAAGTTCAGTCAGCTCTGCAGTGAAAGGATTGTTGGAAAAAGATTTAATCACTTTCGACAAAGGGATTTATCAAGTTTACGACAAATTTTTGGATAATTGGATAAGAAAAACGCAGAAATAAATGATGACTTTTTGAAAATAAAATAATGGAAAAACAATAGCAACAAACGAATTAACCAACAATGAACCACACTTTTATCATAGCCGAACTATCGGCCAACCACAACGGAAGTAAACAAACCGCCATCAACACCATTAAAGCTGCGCAACGCGCCGGTGCGGATGCCATTAAACTACAAACCTACACGGCAGATACCATTACCCTCAATTGTCACAAGGAGGATTTTAGAATTACGCAGGGTACTTTGTGGGATGGAAAATATCTTTACAATTTGTACCAAGAAGCGTACACCCCGTGGGAATGGCACGAAGAGTTGTTTCATGTGGCAAAGGAAGAAGGATTGGTCTGTTTCTCAACCCCTTTCGATAAAACGGCAGTCGATTTGTTGGAATCGTTGGACAATCCCATTTACAAAATTGCATCGTTTGAAATCACCGATATTCCTTTAATAGAATATGCGGCACGGAAAATGAAACCGATGGTTATTTCAACGGGAATTGCTACGGTTGAAGATATTCAATTGGCAGTGGATGCGTGCCGCAAAGTGGGCAACAACGATATTACTTTGCTCAAATGCACCTCCTCCTATCCGGCACCCATCGAAGAAGCCAATTTATGTATGATTCCCGATTTAGCAAGCCGTTTTAATGTAAAAAGCGGATTGTCAGACCATACCATCGGAGCGGTTTCAGCCATTACTGCGGTAACGTTGGGAGCGGTGATGATAGAGAAACATTTCATTATTGACCGTTCCATCGGCGGACCGGATGCCGCTTTCTCGATGAATGAACAGGAGTTTACGCAAATGGTAAAAGATATACGTATGGCTGAAAAAGCGATGGGCAAAGTCGATTATACTTTAACCGACAAGATGAAATCGGGCCGTGAGTTCTCGCGCTCTCTTTACGTTGCCGAAGATATGAAGACAGGAGATACCATTACCGAACAAAATGTACGTTCGGTACGCCCCGGATTTGGACTGCATCCGAAATATTTGTCCGAACTTCTGGGTAAAAAAGTAAACAGAGATCTGGAAAAAGGGGATAGAATGGAATTGGAGTTTGTGGAGGAAGGCACTGATGGTTAACAGAAAATAATCAGCGTTTTCAAGTGGTTTTTCGATGAAACTTCCCGATCCCATTATCGGTTGTAAAGTGAGCCGACACTTGTAAAAAATAATTTTAATTATTTGATTATAAAGTAATTAGATGAAATATAATAATATTTTTTATAAATACTATCATAAATGTAAAATTATTACTATAATTGTTAGAGTAAATTAATAATAAACAAAATTATTGTATTATGAATAAAAAATGTTATTTATGTGGGGCATCTAAAACATCAGTTGAACATGTCCCTGCAAAATGTTTTTTCCCAAATGACGAAATGTATCGTAAGAATCTCATTACAGTTCCTTCTTGTAAAGAACATAATGAGAATACGTCAAATGATGATGAGTATGTTAGAAACATAATTTGCATGTCTATCGGCAACAATAATGTAGCATACCAACAATTTATTAAGAAGGTGCTAACATCGCTTAAGCGTAATCAAAAATTAAAAAGTACAACATTTAATGCCAGCAAAAAGGTTTCGGTTGCTGAATCAGGCGATAAAATACGACAGACTATTGCCATACAAATTGAAAGAGCCAGATTCGATAAAGTAATGAGAAAGATTGGATATGCTTTGTATTATTATGAATATCAAAAGATATGGGAACGTAATTTAATAGTAGCTACTCCATGTTTGGTTGATTCAAACATGCAACAAGATGAATATGGAGAGTTGATAAACTCATGCAAACAAAGTCTGCAAACGCCTATTTTTGATGGGAATAATCCCAAAGTATTTCAATACAAATTTTTAGAAACCGAAACAGAGGATGTATTATTATGGATAAAGTTTTATGAAGGATTTGAAGTATTCTTGATTCCTAAGACTGAAACATTTACTTCTTGCATATAAAAACATATAACAATACATAACATGAGTAATAACATAGTAGCATACATCGATTTATTGGCATTTTCTAATCATTTAAAAGATAATTTAAGAGATGCCCTAATGTCGATGAATAACTTCAACACGATTTTGTCCACAAAAATACTGGATGAACTGATTAATCCTATATCAACATATCCTGGTGGACTAAAAGAATTGGCACAAATTCACTCAATTAATAGTTTCGATTATTTTTTACCTTTTTCAGATTCCGTGTTTTTGATGTCTAAAGATTGTAATACATTCATAAAGCAATTAGGCAATTTCGTATTAGAATCATTCACTATTAGCTCCCATTTTTATAAAAACCCACTTGATCCTGCGAGTCCAGAAAAGGGGAGCATAATAAATTATTCTATCGGGGAAGATGGGGCTTTGCAGACTATAAATGATACATGCAATTACTATCCTGTTTTATTTCGCGGAGGCTTGTCTTATGGAGAAGCATTTCCAATAGACTTATTCAATATTAATAATAAAACATTTCAGAAATCAAAAGTGATAACAGGGAAAGCTGTTGTTGAAGCAGTTGCATTGGAATCAAAAGTAAAAGGACCTCGTTTAATTTTCTCAACGACAGTTTTTGATCAATTAGAACATGATGCAAATGATTATTGCCGTGCAATACCAGAAGATAATGGGTTTTATGAAATTCTATGGCCTGCAATGAAATTTATAACACAAAATAATCGTTTCCTAAATAAGCAAGAGTTTGATAGATTTTATGATTTGGCAAAACCTATATATAATTTGTTGAAAGCTTATAATCAAACACCATATTCAATTCACTATTTTAACTTTATCGAACTTATTATTGCATCAACAATACAATTCTTTGATAAAAAATGTTATTTAAAAGAGTTCGCCAAACAAAAAATCGCTAGTTGGATAAAAGGAAATGACTTGAAAGATAAAATTGACCTTTCTATTTATTAGAGAATGAAATAAATACTATTATTTATTGTTCGATAAGGCATTTTTGAAAAAAATAGGGCTGATTTCTACAAATATAATCAGCCTTGTTTTTACCAAAAAAAATTTACAAGTAAACCCCACTTGACATAATTTCAATTCCCTTTCTTTTTTGACCCGAAAAATCACAAGTAAAAATGTGGAAGCATTATTATATCTAATAACCTACATCGAAATTGTCCATCTAAAAATAGATCTGCTGAGAGTTTTTCTATAGGGTCTT
>CAYYHC010000197.1:0-3388 GCA_964471715.1 uncultured Lentimicrobiaceae bacterium
GCTTGCGTTTGCAATGTTATAGCGATGCGTCTATCCGTAACGATAAAAGTGCAGTAGAGTGCTTTTTACGTTGGGCAGAGATCCCGAAGAGTTAGAGACTGATAAAATTGAGAAATACGTTTGTTGGTTAATGGAGAAAAAAAAACATCAGTGCTTAGTATCAATGAATGGTAGTGGCAAGCATCGATAAGTTTTATCCTTTGGTTATCAATGTTCGGTTGTCCATCAAGCATCACTTGCCCGAATAGTTGAACAAAGGTGAAGTAACGTTGGGCTGTACGGCGTTATTTTTTCTTCTTAAATGTTTTATCCAAAAATTCCATTTCACCTTTAAAGAATATCGTTTCAGAATCTTTAATCAACCCGATATAAGTTTTAGGATTTGTAGAAATTATATTATCCCATTTCATATAGCCAGAACTAATCGCCTCTTTTGTTGATTTAATTTTCAAGTCAACAGATTTCGTTAAGAAATCATTGTTACTCGTATTTAAAACAAAGCTAATCGTATCTCCATTTATCTGTAAATTATCCATTGGAGAAACGAAGAATCCTGGAAGATAACCTTCTCTTGCTTCATCAAATTCGTCGGAAGTTCCATAATAAAGTCCGGTCAATTTACCGTCCTGTTTTGTCAATACTATAAAATGATTTTCAATCAAATCTTGAGTATTATAAGGATAGACATACTCATAAATACCAACGTATTTATCAAGGTTGACAGCTTTATCACCTTGATTTTGTGGATTTGGATTTTGTCCGCAAGCAATCAAAGTTAGAAATAATCCATATATAAAATTCTCCATATCAGTATATGTTTGGTTGTCTGTTTTTTATACTACCGCACAACGTTTGGCGGTATGAGCAGTTGCCGATTGCGGGCGATTTTCTATCAAGTTACACAAAAGTTGTAGCGGGCTACAACCCTTGAATAATCTACTGTCCCGGCAATTTTTTATACCGCGTGTTACCTGCTGGCGTATTATCCCAATCTATTTATTTCGTTTTGAATTTGTTCGATAACTTGCTTATTTGCAATTTCTCCATCAAGGCTGAATACAATAAATACGATTCCTCCGAAATCATCTTTGAAATTTTCAAAACTTGCTTTCATCCTTTCTGAAACTGAATAATTCCCAAAATTAAATTGTGCCGTAACAGGCTTTATTTGAATGCCAAAAGCTTTATCTTCTGTTACATATCCAAGATAATCAATATCTCCTGCGTGGTCTAATTCCGATGAACTTTCTTCAAAGCGAATATTTGGAAAAATCTTTGCCAAGCCATCATTTACAACCGATTTCTCTCTTAAATATCCGTCATAAGTTCGATTAATTGTCAAATTGTAGATATAATCGTAACAATCTTCTTTGGTTAACGCATTAAAGGCTTCTTTCCATTCGGGAATGACTACTGCCGTGATTTTTTCGTATAAACGTTCGCCAAGCTCCTGTAAACTATCTCGTGTTATTTTAAAATTGTTTTTCCCTGAAGTTACAGCATTTTCAAAATACCACTTCTCCCATTCTTCTATTGTATTTGGCTGACATTCTCTAATTAATGCCATAACTGCTCCAACCTTGTTGGGACGTGATAATTGATAAGTTTGGCAAGCGTAATTTAATACTTTTTCTTTTTTACCAAACTCCAATGAATGTTTTTTGATCGTTTTATTAACCATTTTATGTGTTATTTCTCCAACTTTTACGTAAGGCAGTCGATCTATTAGTAATTGAATTAGCTCTATTTTCTAAACTTTTACAAACTCTATTTAACTCTTCTTTGGTTTGAATTATCCAATATCCACCGCTCCACATTATACTTCCGATACAAGCTCCGTGATGTAATATTAAATCTCTTATCAAATCTCTGACGTGTTCATTTGTCGCTCCACCACTTTCAAGATGTAATGCGTCCCTAATTTCACTTGATGATTTTCTATTGGAATATCCAAGTGCATTAGTATTTAGGTAATTCATTATTGATGTTTGTTCTTCATTCATTGATTAGTGTATTAAATTTTGTTTTATATCGAAAATCAATAGAATTATCCACAGAAGCTAATTGTTCTTTCAGTAAATGAGCATTGATAAATGTCTTATTTTCAAGGTAAAGATATGCCATTAAATGATTGTCTTTGTCGTGTTTTATTTCATCGTATTTCAAAAACACTTTTTTTCCACGGATCTTATTGATTAAGTATTCGGTCGCTTTTCCGTTAATTGTTGGATTTTGTTTTATTCCAATCAAACGAATGATCAAATCATTACTTAACCGAATCAATTCCGGACTAATAATTTCTTTAACCGAAAAATATTCTTCACGTTGTCCGGTGCTGTTTGCATCAATCTTTGAACCGTACTGAATCTTCTTTACATCAATTTTTTTATCCAATTTATGTGTATCCACAAATTGATACGGTAATTTTTCTATCTCTTTATTGAAATCGGTTTGAATTTCTGCTTGTTTAACAATTTTGGTCTCTACTTGCATAAAGGCATCGTTTGTTCCGATTTTATCTTTTATGATAGGAACAAATTCCGGATTAATTTCGTAGCCTACAGAGTTCCTATTTAAGTTTCGCGCTGCCAAAGCTGTTGTTCCGCTTCCCATAAACGGATCTAAAACGATTTCGCTCGGGAAAGAAAACATTTTTATTAAACGGTGTGGCAATTCTTCGGGAAACATTGCCAAATGTTTGTCCTGTTTTGCTCCTGAAAAATACCAATGTCCGTTGAAATAAGTGTTCCATTCTTTATTGGTCATTGCCGAATTATCTTTTTGTTCTTGTGTCGGTTTCGGAGCATTTCCCTGTTTTTTAAACAGCAAAATGTATTCAAAATCCAATTTCACAATGCCGTTTCTCGGATACGGAAAGCTTCCCATAATGCTTGCACCTCCCGAAGTGTTCATTGTCGTGGTTTTTTGCCAAATAATTTGTCCCATAAAATCGAAACCAACCATTTCGCAAAATTTTATGATTTCAGTGTGAATGGGAATAATTTTATAACGTCCGTAGTAAGTCGAACGGGCGAATTGGTCGCCAATATTGATACACAAACGACAGCCATTATGTAATACTCTAAAACATTCTTTCCAAGTAAGGTTCAGATGATTAATATAAGTTTCATAATCATCGTGAAAACCAATTTGATTTTCAGTTCCATAATCTTTTAATTGCCAATAAGGTGGAGACGTAACAATCAAGTGAACGCTTTCATTTTTTAGTTCATTCATTTGTCTGCTGTCGCCGTTTATGATTATATGTTTTGTTTTGTTTACCATCTTGATTGATTATTTTTATTATATGGCAAAGTTACATATTTCTTTGGTTCTTGTGGAATGCCGGGTTTCTTATGCTTGCCTGTAACGTCTTATTTACAAACCG
>CAYYHC010000198.1:0-3346 GCA_964471715.1 uncultured Lentimicrobiaceae bacterium
AAGGCTTTGGAAAGAAATTCTATGCTATTATGAGTTTTACCGGACAGCAATAATTCCCAATCATTATAAAAAAAGCCCCATTACAATTGCAATGGGGCTTTTTTATGTTATAATAGGTCTTACCGCAAAGTAGCGTTCACTTCACGTTCAAAAGAGGCAATCAATTTATTCATCACCTTAGTGATCTCTTCATCCGTGAGCGTTTTATCGGCATGTTGAAGTACAAAATTCATCGCATAAGATTTCTTTCCTTCCGCAATTTTATCGCCTTCATACACATCAAACAATGAAACGCGTTTCAATAATTTTGAGCCGTATTTATAAGCTATCTTTTCAAGGGTTTCATAAGTCACCGCTTTATCCACCACTAACGCCAAATCACGTTTGACTGTAGGATAAGAAGGCAATTGAGAATAAGTAACACCCTTCCCCTCAGATAGTTGATATAAAACGGACATATCAATTTCTGCGTAACAAACCTCTTTTTTAATGTCAAAAGATTTTAAAATAGAAGGATGAACAATTCCCAAAGTACAGAATTTAACATCATTGAATGAATAACTCAAATGACTCAAAAATCTGGAATCGGCATCAATTGTGCAACTAAAATCTTTTTTCGGCAAATTCAATAACAGATAAATATTTTCAATAATATTTTTCAAATAAAAGAAATCCACATTTTCACCTTTTCCGTTCCAAAAATCGTCGTGATTTTTTCCTGTAACAAAAAATGATAAAAATTCATTTTCTTTATACTGCTCGGTAACCGGATTATCTTTATTGGCTCCTAAATTTTTGCTATAAACTTTTCCGAACTCAAACAATTTAATATTGTTTTGTTTGTTATTTACATTGCGAACAATGTTTTCAAGTCCCCCAAACAATAAAGTTTGGCGCATTACATTCAACTCATTACTTAGCGGATTTAAAAGCTTAACGGTTTCATTTTCATTAATAAAGCTGAATGTTTCGGCATAACTTCCTTTGGTCAACGAGTTATTCATTATTTCAAAAAATCCGTTGTTCGCCAAATAATTTGAAATTTTATTTTGAATGAAACGATAATTAGGTTCCGTAATCAAATTGATATTATAATGCAGCATTTCAGGAATTTGAATATTATTATATCCATAAATTCTTAAAATTTCCTCAATCAAATCAATAGGACGCGTTACGTCGGTTTTAAACAACGGAATGGAGAGCATAATCAACTCATCGGTAGAACCGCAAACTTCGATACCTAACGATAATAAAATACTGGAAACCATTTGTTTATCAATAGTTTTACCGGCAATTTTATTAATTTCATCATAACGAAGGCTGATTTTTTTTCTTTCAATTTCAGTCGGATAAACATCTACGACATCGGTACTTAGACCACCGGCAATTTCTTTAATCAAATTTGCGGCACGACGAATGGCATAAACGGTATTTTCGGGATCACAACCGCGTTCAAAGCGAAAAGAGGCATCTGTTTTAAGTCCGTGTCTTTTAGATGTTTTACGAATAGAAACGGGATTAAAAAAAGCACTTTCCAAGAAAACGTTTTGTGTAGAGTCGCTAACTCCTGATTCCAAACCGCCATAGACACCGGCAATACACATTCCACCATTTTCGTCACAAATCATCAAATCATTTTGGTCAAGTTTAAGTTCATTGCCATCCAACGTCACAAACGGAGTACCGTCAGGTAAATTCTTGATAATGACCTTATTACCTGAAATTTTGTCGGCATCAAAAGCATGTAACGGTTGACCTATTTCGAACATTACATATTGTGTAATATCAACGATATTATTCACCGGACGAACGCCAATGGATTGAAGTCTATTTTGCAGCCAAGCCGGGGATTCTTTTACCGTAACATTTTCGATAGTCACTCCCGTATAGCGAGGGCAGGCGGTTTTATTTTCAATAGTGATGTCAATCGGATTTTTCTTTACATTTCCCCAAATTTCGTGGTCGAGGGGCAATGTCAGCGCGGAACATTGTACATTACTGACTTTCAAAATGGCTTGTAAATCACGTGCCACACCGAAATGGCATATAGCATCGCTTCTATTTGGAGTTAAGCCGATTTCGAAAATGGTATCGCTTTCGACTTTAAAAAATTTTGCAGCGGGGGTACCGGGAACGGCGGCACTGTCTAAAACCATAATCCCGTCATGCGATGTTCCAACACCGATTTCATCTTCAGCACAAATCATGCCATCGGACTGCACTCCTCTGATTTTTGATTTTTTAATAACAAATGACTCATCGCCATTATAGAGGGTTGTACCGATAGTAGCGACAATCACCTTTTGACCTTTTGCCACGTTAGCGGCGCCGCATACAATATTCAAAGGTTGGTCAGTGCCAACATTAACGGTTGTAATATGTAAATGGTCTGAATCGGGGTGACTCTCACAAGTCAGTACTTCGCCCACCACCAAGCCACGAAGTCCGCCCTTAATACTTTCATATCCTTCTATTCCTTCAACTTCCAAGCCGCAAGAGGTAAGATAATCTGCTGTAACTTCGGGAGTTAAATTAAAAGACAAGTATTGCTTGAGCCAATTATAAGATATTTTCATGTGAATCTATACGAAAAAATAAAAGCACTAATTAATTAAACAAGAAAAAGGTGTTCTTCCACCAACCGTGGAAGAACACGCTTTCAAATTTTAGCCTACTGCGATAAGTAAGCAAACAACGATTGCAAACAAAGCAACACCTTCAATGAAAGCGGCGGTCAGAATCATGTTTGTTCTGATGTCACCACTAACTTCGGGCTGACGTGCGATGGATTCCAAAGCACCTTTACCGATGTTACCAATACCGATACCTGCACCAATAGCTGCAATACCGGCACCAATACCGGCGCCTAATTTACCGATTGAACTATAATCGGCTGCTGCTTGCAATAATAAAGATAAACTTGACATAATTAATAAAATTTAGTGAATAAAAGGTTTATGTGTTATTTAGATATTTCAATTGAAGAAGTTTCTACAGATGCACTTTCATGTTTTTCTTCATGTTCTTCTTCCATTGCCATGCCTACAAAGAGAGCGGTGAGCAATGTAAAAACGAAAGCCTGAACAAAAGCGACGATAAGTTCCAACAATCCCATAAAGAGATAGAATATGAGTGAAATGATAGAAACGCCGTAGCCTAATCCTGGAGCCATTTCGCCGAAAATGAATATTAATCCGATGAAACCGAGAACGATAATGTGACCTGCAGTAATGTTGGCAAAAAGACGAATCATCAATACAAATGGTTTGGTAAAAATACCGATTATTTCGATAAATTGCATGAGCGGAAAAACCGGTGTTTTCAGAAAGACGGGCACATCAGGCCA
>CAYYHC010000199.1:0-3306 GCA_964471715.1 uncultured Lentimicrobiaceae bacterium
ATAAATAACAAAATCAACTTTTGCGGGGATAAATTTCACATCATCTTCAAAATGAATTTGTGCGCCTTCCGCTTGAAGTTCGTCGGTGAGTAAAGTTTGAGTATGGTCATAACCGAATACGGTTTCGCCGCGTTGCATGAAAAAACGTGCCAACGCGCTCATTCCGATTCCTCCGATTCCCAAAAAATAGATTGTTTGCGCCATAATTGAAGATTTAGAGTGCCAAAATATTTTTAACGATAGTATCAATTGCCTCAGGTTGAGCAAATTGCGCCATATTTTGACTTAGAGTTTTGCATTTATTTTCATCTTGCGACAATTCCGCAAAAGTAGGAATCAGCGTGTCGGGGGCTTCGGCGTCGGTGACTAAAAGGGCGGCATTTTGATTAACTAAAGCCATTGCGTTTTTCGTTTGGTGGTCTTCGGCAGCATAAGGGAATGGAACTAAAATGGTGGGGGTTCCAATGATGCTCAGCTCGGCGATGGCCAATGCGCCGGCGCGTGAAATGATAAAATCTGCAATGCTGTATGCATCGTTCATATTTTTGATAAACGGAACAATCTTTATTGTATCACTTTGTAAAAGAGATAGTTCCATTTTATTCTGTTTGTAATAATTCTCACCTGTTTGCCACAAGAGTTGAATTCCCATTTTTTTAATGGTCTCGATTCCTTTGCGCATGGTACGGTTAATGGTGATGCTTCCCAAACTTCCGCCGACGACAAGCAATGTTTTTTTATCTTTTGAAAAATTAAAGAATTGATAAGCCTCGTCATTTTTCTTCACAACGTGCAAAATTTCTTCACGAACAGGATTTCCGGTTTTTACAATTTTCTCAGCGGGGAAGTATTTTTCGAGTCCGTCGTAGGCGACGCAAATTTTGCGTACTTTGTTGGCGAGCAATTTGTTAGTAATGCCGGGGTACGAATTTTGTTCTTGAATCAGAGTAGGGATTCCGAGGGAATTGGCGGAGCGCAATGCCGGGCCGCTGGCGAAGCCGCCCACTCCGATAACCACATCAGGTTTAAAATCGCGAATGACCTGTTTTGCTTTTTTCATACTTTTGAGTAAGACGAAGGGCAATTTAATATTTTTCAAGATACCTTTTAATGAAAAAGAGCGTGAAATGCCATAAATATGCAATCCCACAATCTTATAGCCGGCATCGGGCACGCGTTGCATTTCCATTTTATCGGACGCACCGATAAAGAGTATTTCCGCATCAGGAATTTCTTTTTTTAATTTGTTGGCAATCGCAATTGCAGGAAAGATATGACCGCCGGTTCCACCGCCGGAAATAATGAAACGTTTTTTATTACTCATTGTTATTCAATAAAATATGATTACAAAATTGATACAGCACAATCGCAGTGGCGATTGACGCATTTAAGGATTCTGCTTTGGGAGACGATAACGAAAAAGCCGGAATATGAATTTTTTGTTGTATGCAATGCGACACTTCATCAGAAATTCCATTGGCTTCATTTCCCATCACAATTACATCATTGTTTTGGAAATTGACTTGCGAAATGTCGGTGCCCTGCATAAAAGTCCCGTAAACAGTACCCTGAATATTTTTTTGATTCAAAAATTGTGATAAATCGGTGTAAAAGATGCTCATTCTTGAAAAAGATCCCATTGTGGCTTGGATGACTTTGGGATTCATAAAATCGACGCAATCGTTGGAACAGACTATTTGTTTAATGCCAAACCAATCGGCGGTTCTAATAATTGTGCCCAAGTTGCCGGGGTCACGAATGCCGTCCAAAGCCAAAATCGGTTTTTGAAAATCAATCTGTCGAATGGAATAATCCGGCATTTGAGCCACTGCCAATACTTCTTGCGCTGTTTTCAGGCACGTAATTCTATCCAAATCGTTTTCTGTTACCGGCACAACCGATATGGATTTCGGGATATTTTCGGAATGAGTTTCAATCCATTGTTCTGTTGCAAACACTTCTTTAACAGCAATTTGCGAGTGTAACAAATCCATAACGGACTTAGTTCCTTCCACTATGAACAGATGCGTTTCTTCGCGAAATTTTTTCTGCACCAATTTTTTAATATCCGAAATCTTGTTTCTACTCAGCATTACAATTTATCTTCGCATGTTTCGTTCAAATCAACGTGTTCAGGATAATCGAGTGAATAGTGCAATCCGCGACTTTCTTTTCTGTCCATTGCATTTCTAATGATTAAGTAACCGACATTAATAATATTACGCAATTCGCAAATCTCAGGGATGAGAATCGATTTTTTGTAGAGTTCTTCGGTTTCGCGATAAAGAATTTCCAATCTGTCGAAAGCTCTTTGAAGTCGAAGGTTAGAACGAACGATGCCGACATAACTTGACATAATGGTTTGAACTTCTTTTTTGGATTGCGTAATCAACACCATTTCTTCGTTGAGAACCGTTCCTTCGGTATTCCATTCCGGCACGTCGTCGCAGAATGACAATCGGTCAATATCTTCCACTGCTTTCAGACAGGAGCGGTGTGAGAAGACCAATGATTCGAGTAAAGAATTGGATGCCAGACGATTGGCACCGTGTAATCCGGTAGAAGCGCATTCACCTGATGCGAAGAGGTTGATGATGGAAGTTCTGCCCCATTCGTCGGTTTTGATACCGCCGCAAGAGTAGTGGGCGGCGGGCACGACAGGAATCATCTCTTTGGTAATGTCGATGCCTATGCTCAAACATTTAGCATAAATATTGGGAAAATGACTAAAAATCTCGTGAGCGGGAATCAGTGTCGTATCCAAATAGACGTGGTCGCAACCGCTGATTTTCATTTCGTTATCGATGGCGCGCGCGACGATATCGCGAGGGGCGAGTGAACCGCGGGCGTCATATTTTTGCATGAATTCATTTTTGTCTTTATCTTTCAAAATGGCACCTGCGCCGCGCATGGCTTCCGTAATCAAGAAAGAGGGACGCTCGCCGGGATTGTAGAGAGAAGTAGGGTGAAACTGTACAAACTCCATTCCGCGGACGGCTCCTTTGGCACGATAGACCATTGCAATACCATCGCCCGTAGCGACTGTAGGATTGGTCGTGTTTCCGTAAACCTGACCGATGCCGCCGGTAGCCATCATCGTAACTTTGGAAAGAATAGTTTGAACTCGTTTGGTATTTGGATTGTAAACATAAGCGCCATAACAAGTGATGTCAGGTGTTCGACGACTGACCTCAATTCCAAGGTGGTGTTGCGTGATAATTTCGACGGTTAGATGATTGTCCAAAATTTCGATATTCGGATTTTGCATGGCGGCGACAATCAATTTCTCTTCAATTTCATAGCCTG
>CAYYHC010000200.1:0-3279 GCA_964471715.1 uncultured Lentimicrobiaceae bacterium
ACAGCAGATTCTGGTTCTGTTTGTCTGGGTTCGAATCCTAGCAAGGCAACTTTTTTTTAAAAATATTCTTTTTTGTTCAGGTTGCTTTTTTATAAAAAAATCATGTAAATTTGCAGCCTAAATTTTTAAAATAAAAAACAATGGCAAATACTGAAAAATTAGGTACAAAGAGCGAAAGTGCCGAACCGAAAAGCGCGAATAAATTCATCAATTTTTTCAAAAACAATCAGAAATTATTATACGGTATTCTTATTGCTATATTGGCGGTAATCGTTATTGCAATCGCTGTTCATAGATTCTATATCATTCCCCGAAATGAAAAAGCATCTGAAGCTATCTTGGCTCCTATCGATTTGTATATTAATGCTTTATCTACCAATGATACCTTGTCTTTCAAAAAAGCGTTGGAAGGTGATGACGAAATTGACGGCTTCTTAACGATTATTTCCGATTATGGAAGAACCAAAACTGCTAATACTGCAAAGTATTATGCTGCTTTATGTTACATTAATATTGGAAGTAAAGATGAAGCATTGGATTATTTATTGGATTATAAAAAGAATGATGATAATATTTGGTATTTTGCCCAAATGTTGATTGGTGATTTATATGATGACCAAAATGATGTTGATAATGCTAAAAAATATTACCAAAAAGCAATTGACGGTGAAACGGCAGCTGTAGCTCCTACCGCTTTGTTCAAAATGGGAATGTTATGCGAACGTGATAAAAACTGGTCGGAAGCATGCAAAATGTATCAACAAATTGAAGACCAATATTATGAAAGATTTACGGAAATGGGCGTTGATAAGTTCTTGGAAAGAGCAAAAATTAATTCTCAAAAATAATTTTTATAGATGAGTAAGAAAGAAAATTTGTCCGATATTTCTGTTCCTAATACCAATAATGCCAATTTTAAAATTGGCATTATTGTCAGTATGTGGAATGATTCTATTACAAATAAGTTGGAATTGGCTGCAATAGAAACACTTACCAATGCGGGAATTCCCAAAATCAATTTGCAGGTTTATCATGTCCCCGGTAGTTTTGAATTGCCTTCTGCAGCAGTGATGTTGTTGGAAGCCAATGAAGATATTGATGCCGTGATTTGTTTGGGCTGTGTGATTCAAGGTGAAACTCGTCATTTTGAGTTCATCTCGCAGGCGGTTGCCGACGGCATTATGAAAGCGGGTATTGACTATGTAACGCCGGTCATTTTTGGGGTTTTGACATGCAATTCCATGGAGCAGGCGGAGGAGCGTGCCGGCGGAAAACATGGAAACAAAGGAACGGAAGCCGCTGCCACTTGCTTGCAAATGCTTCACGTACAAAAAAGTATGTATAAACATTAATTTTCGGTTTATGAGAGTTTTGTTCATGGGAACGCCGGAGTTCGCGGTGGCTGCTTTAGATGCTATTCGTAAAGCTTCTTATGAGGTCGTTGCCGTTGTAACTGCACCCGACAAGCCGGCGGGTAGGGGACTGAAATTGCGCCCTTCCGCAGTTAAAGAATATGCCCTTGAAAACAATATTCCCGTTCTTCAACCCGAAAAATTAAAATCCCCCGATTTTCTTGAACAACTGCATGCTTATGAAGCAGATGTATTTGTGGTCGTCGCTTTTCGGATGCTTCCCGAACAAGTTTTTACCATGCCACGTTACGGAACTTTTAATGTCCATGCCTCCTTGCTTCCTAATTATCGCGGTGCTGCCCCTATCCATTGGGCGGTAATGAATGGCGAAAAAACAACGGGCGTCACCACTTTCTTCCTTGATAAAGCCATTGATACGGGAGATATGATCGATAAAATAGAAATTCCAATCGGCGAAACGGAAACCACCGGCGAGTTGCACGATCGGTTGATGGTTTGCGGGGCGGACTTGGCAGTGCGCACACTTCAACAAATCGAAAACGGAACACTGAAAACCACTCGACAAAATACGGTCGCATCGGACAAACTCAAACCGGCACCCAAGATTTTTAAAGAAGATACTTACATCGATTGGTCAAAGCCCACGAAACAGATCTATAATCAAATTCGGGGATTGTCGCCATTTCCTTGTGCCTGTACGCGAATTCAAAATGTCAATGGTGATATTGAGCAACTGAAAATATTTGAGGCAGAGTTATTTGCTGAAGTATCAGACAATTTGCCCGGAACGATTTGTGTAAGACCGCCTCATTTGTTGATTATTTTTACCAAAGACGGCGCTATTTCGGTCAAAAATATGCAGATTCAGGGTAAAACAAGAATGAAAGTGGCTGATTTTTTGTGTGGCTTTAGAATTGAAAATTACATTTTAAAGGCATTTTAATGTAGTATTTCGCTATTTTTTGTTAGGTTTATCAACAAATTTATTCATTTATTATTATTTTTTTTCTAAGTGACTGATATATAAAAATTTATTTTAAATTTGCCGAGATAAAGTTAATATATTAACCCACAAAATTTTATTAGAATGAATAAAGCTGAATTAATTAGTGCAATCGCTGAGAAAGCGGGATTTACAAAAGTTGAAGCTAAGAATGCTTTAGAATCTTTTATTAGTGTTACAACAGATGCTTTAAAAGAAGGTAACAAAATTTCTTTAGTAGGATTCGGAACATTTTCTGTAAGCAAACGTGCTGCCAGAAAAGGTCGTAATCCACAAACCAAGAAAGAAATGGAAATTCCTGCAAAAAATGTTGTTAAGTTTAAAGCAGGTTCCGAATTGGCAGCTATTGTTTAATTCGTAGTACTTAATTATAAAAAGCCCCGAATGGGGCTTTTTTTATTAAACAAATATATATGGAACTTATTACACCTCAAGAAAAAGAACTACTGATTCCTTATCTGACAACCTTTATTACACCGGAGCGTAATGAGCGAATGCTGAGTGTTTTAGATAATCGGACTCGATTTTTTACAGTTGTTTTGGAAGATTTATTTCAAACGCAAAATATCAGTGCCGTTATGCGTACTTGCGAATGTTATGGCGTTCAGGATGTCCATATCATAGAGAAAGAGAATGAGTTTATGATTCATAAGGCGATTTCAATGGGAGCGAACAAATGGCTTTCATTGCATAATTACAAGAATGAACCGGGAAATGTAGCTCAATGTATTGGCAATTTAAAGGCGCAGGGTTACACCATAATTGCCACGCTACCCGCAGAAGACAGCTTATTTATGGATCATCTTCCCATTGACGAAAAAGCTGCCTTCCTTTTTGGAACCGAACTTACGGGATTGTCGGACGAGGCTGTTGCCCTATGCGACAAATCGGTCAAAATTCCGA
>CAYYHC010000201.1:0-3273 GCA_964471715.1 uncultured Lentimicrobiaceae bacterium
TTAAAGAAGTGCCGGTTGCTTGCGCCATATCTAAAACAATGTATGCCATTTGGCTTCCTTCATTTGTATAATCTATACCGGAAAAAGTTCCGGTTGTGCCACCATCACCATCAATGTAGCTCCAGCCGATGCTGCCCGCAGAGTTAATGGTAAATGCGTTATGTGATTCTGCATCATCCGTATAACTGATGGTTTCAATGGTTGAATTGTCATCCCAAGTTAAAGTAACATCCCCGTTATTGTTCGTTGCCAATAAATTGGTGGGGGCATCACAATCACTTCCAATTGCAGTAAGTTGAATGGTGTTGACCCATGTATCGTTGCCATAAGTCGTGGTAACGGTCAATGTAAAAATGTGACCGGTTTCAACATCGTTCGCAACAGAAACTTGGAATCCGTTCATAATGGAAGCGGTTCCTCCGTTAGCATTCATAGGTGCACAGTAATCAGTGTTATCCAAAATAGAAAGTTGCGGGTCATCGCAGGAAATTACTACCGTAGCATATCCTGTAGTGGCGACTCCACCGTTATTTTGCATGGTTAAACTCAAAAATGGCGTTGTGTTATACGTTACGAAATCGGGAGTATATTGTGCTACTGCAAGATAAGGTACATTTCCGGACACACAGTTGACGTTTTGATAAATGGTGGTGGTATTGAAAGCCGTGGCAACCAATAAAACACTACCCGGCGTAAAATTATGATTAATAGTGATTTGTCCGTTGGCATCGCTCAATGCACTTATATAGGTGTCGTTTTGTGAAATGCAAACCAAAGCGTTGGCAACCGGTGTTCCGTTGGTCGTAACTGTGGTGGCAAAAGGAATTCCTTGCATTACATTCGTATTCGATAACGATAATTGAACAGGTTGTTTGGTACGAAGTTGCAAAGAAGCATCTCCGAAAGTGGTCCATGTTTGCACTGTTTCGATATCATCGGTGTTAGAACTTTCCGAAAGCATCAGGTTGGCTGAGTTTACCGTAATAGCTCCCCAATGAGTACGTTGCTCTGTCGTGTTAATTCCGTTTTGACCGGAATAAGTGTCGTAGTTGAACCCGCCGATAAGAATATCATAAAAATAATCCTGACCTCTTTGGGGTGGCGTCCAAGGTTGATTGATAGTGGACATCCAGGTTACAACGGCACCGCCATTGGCTTTCTTTAACCATGCTTCGGCAAAGCAATCGCTGCTACTGTGAAATGCGCCATTGACGCAAGCAACCGCCACAATAAACGGTAATTTGCTACCATTTGATAAACTGTTGACGTCGCTGTTGCCAAATTCGGTGGTTACAAAATAAGTTTCGGCACCATGTCCGCAGTAAGCAAGAGTAGAAGCTCCTTGATTGAGTTGGTTTGCCAAAGTGGTTACAGATTCATTAGGAGCATAATTTTGAAGATGAGTTTGATAAGTAAAATTATCAAGTCGTTCACTATAAATACGTTGTACGTGAGTATAGTCAATTTCGCCGTCATCACCGCTGCCGCTGCCTTCATCAGAGGCAACACCGATAAATGATTCGCGCCAGCCGGCATCCATGTTGGGATTCTTTTCGTAATTGATGGCTTTATCTACTTGTATGGTCAATTGTGCTGCTGACGAGCAAGAAAATCTTCCTATAGAAATGTCGGGATAATCGTCATTGCCGGACACACAGCCCATTTTAGGATCGGTAGGCGAATTATCGACTGCGGCATCCGATTTAATATCTGCCCAATCGCCGACCAACTGCACGAACATTAAGTTATCGTTATTATTGTATGCTGTTTGAATGTTGTTTTTCACATTCGTACCGGCTGTGACTACTTCTTTTGTAACATTATAGCCTTTTTCTTTTTTCCATTGAATGTATGGTTCAATGGCAGATTCGTAAGCAGCCGTTGTAATGACTAAAATATCGCCATACTCACCCATTGCCAAATCCTGACGAGAAGGTTCATAATTCAGGAAAATACTTTCGTACATTCCAACAGCTTCTTTTACAGGGTGTTGATTAATATGTTGCAGTGGGTTGGTGGCGGGTTGGTCATTTTCTACAAGGGCAACTTCAACGTGCGTATAGACACGCAAAGTATGGGTAACGGCATTGTATTGAAAAGGGAAAATGCGTACACTTGTGCCACGAACATCTCGAATGATGAACGGCTCTTCCATTGTAGCCAAATCTGCGGGATAAAATTGATTAACAACAGATTCTGCTGCAATTTCATAAGGAATGGATTTCGGATCCTGATTACGATAAATGGTTCCGCGCGAGGGAATGAGCGGGGCGGTCAGCGGTATATCGCGGTATTCGGTGTTGGTAATTTGCAAATCTACATTTTTATTGGCAGGAAGTTGAATAGAAGCACTAATGAATGGCAATTCAGCCCAACCTTTGTCCTGTGTAACCGTCGAAACAGGAAATTGAATATCCTGATAAGTAATGTCGGCTTTAGTAGTTTCGGTTAATTCCCAGCGATTTACATCAAATTGTAATTGATATACACCGGGATTCGATTGCGAAAACGTTGTATTGTACGCTTTCGGATTCGCCTGTTCAACCACAAAATTCTGCGAAAAAGCAAACGAACTCCACAAAAATAAGATAAGAAATAATACTTTTTTCATTGAATAATATATGTTTTTTTGAAGATGCAAAAATACAATTTTTATCGATAATATTGAAAACATACATAATAAATTACAACAATTGAAAAAAAATAGTTGTAATGATAAAATAAAGTCTGAAATATCAGCAATTGCAGTAAAAATCACAATAAAATGAGACTACTTATTGCGTTTTTGTTCCTCATCTTTTCTTCGACTTGAATTGAAGCAGCGACGGCAAAGAGGTTCGTAGCTATCTTTTTCGCCTAACATCACTTGTTTGTCATTCACGACTAAACGATGTGAAAATTGTGCCAAGTCACCACATTTTACGCAAATGGCATGCGTTTTGGTAACGTATTCGGCAATGGCCATCAAACGGGGCATGCAACCGAACGGATTTCCCAAATAGTCCATGTCCAAACCGGCTACAATTACACGTATTCCATTGTTAGCCAATTTATTACAAACATCAATAATCCCTTCATCAAAAAATTGGACTTCATCAATGCCGACCACTTCTACCGTTTCCATATTGACATAAATCAAAATTTCGGCGGAATTATGCACCGGTGTCGAAACCATGGAAGTTGCATCATGGGAAACAACTTCCTCATCGGCATATCGGACATCGATGGCGGGTTTAAAAAGTTCGATTTTCTGATTTGCGAAGTTGGCACGAC
>CAYYHC010000202.1:0-3256 GCA_964471715.1 uncultured Lentimicrobiaceae bacterium
CATACGCTGCAAAATTACGATTTTTTTACTCGCAATTTTTTCGGGTCGCTATATGTCTTTTTAAATGACGCACAACATCTCATTTACGAACCGCAAATATACAACTTTTGTAAATACAAATTATATAACATTCGTTATAAAACTTACAAAAATCATAAATCATTGATATTAAATTATTTAAAAAGTTTCTTGTTGAAAACTTTTTTAATTTACGAACAATTCGAATATTTGCATCATCCTCTACCTTTGCGCAACGCATGCGTTAGCAACGCTATAGCGAGACTTCTATTCGCAACTATAAAAGTGCGGTGGAGTGCTTTTTACGCTTGGCAGAGATTTCGAAGAGTTAAAGTCCGGTAAAAATGTATTTTAGAAGTGCTCTATTCGGGCGGTCTGCGCTTGAACGAACTGCTGAATATCGAAATCTCTGATGTCGATTCTCCCGATATGGTGATTCATCTTCGCATGGCTAAAGGCAAAAAAGATCTAAAAGTAATGCTGTCAAAAGTGCCACTGACCGACTTACGAACCTATTTTCAGGATTACAAACCAATGAAATTTCTTTTTGAACGGCAAAAAAAAGAGCAATATTCTGTCAAAAGCGTGCAAAATGTGATGAAATTCGCCGCTCAACGTGCCGGAATTACCAAACACGTTACGCCGCATACACTCCGGCATAGTTTTGCCACTCATTTGTTGGGAAACGGCACCGACATCAGTTTTATCCAAGAATTATTGGGAAATCAATCGGTAAAAACTAGCGAAATTTATACGCATATTGCCGATACTTCGCAATCGAAAATCAAAAGTCCGTTGGATATGCTGTAACCTAAAAATATCCGATGCTTGCATAAAGACCTTGAAATAATATTTCCACAACTTCCGCACTAATTCTTCCATCAATCTAATGATTAATGCTTGTGTCCCCTTGAGAAAGTTATATTGCTAAAATATTACTATTGATAATCTGGTAGCTGCAAAATAGATGTAGCATATTCTCTGACTTTTTTAAATAGACTCAATTTTTAATTATGCGTAACCGAATTTTTTCATTATTATATCACTATTGCGCCAATCTTTCAACACTTTTACCGATAAATCCAAATAAATCTGTTTCCCCAAGAAGTCCTCAATAGCCATTCTCGAATCAATGCCTAATTGTTTAATTGCCTGACCTTTATTGCCAATAACTATCGCTTTCTGCGTTTCCCGTTCTACATACAAAGTTGCACTAATCCTAATCAAATTTTCTTCCTCTTTGTATTGTTCCACGACCACTTCCACGCTATAGGGAATCTCTTTTTTATAGAGCAACAACATTTTTTCTCGTATCATTTCTGATACAAAAAAGCGAATGGGACGGTCCGTTAATTGGTCTTTTGGAAAATAAGGCGGTGAAAATGGCAGTTTTTCTACTATTTTTTGTCTTAATGTGTCAATATTTGACGTTTTCAAGGCAGAAATTTCCACCACATCGGCATCGGGCAGTAAAGCTTTCCAATGTTCGGCGGTCGCGCTGATTTGTTCGGGTGTGCTTTTATCTATTTTATTGATAATAAGAATAATAGAAGTTGGAATAAGTTTTAATTTTTCAATAATTTCTTCATTATAATTTGTTTCGCCACATTCAATCATATATAGAATCAAATCGGCATCTCTCAATGATTCGGTCACGAAACGCATCATCATTTCCTGCATTTTATAGGCGGGCGTCAATATCCCCGGCAAGTCGGAATAGATAATTTGGTAATCGTCGCCATCTACAATTCCTTTAATACGATGCCGTGTGGTTTGCGCTTTGGAAGTAATGATCGAAAGCCGTTCACCGACCAATTGGTTCATTAACGTACTTTTACCCACATTGGGATTTCCGATAATGTTTACAAAACCGGCGCGATGCGTATTATTGAGGTCAGAAATTTCCATCATAATTATTTATTTGAATAATATTTTAATGAGATGGCATCGGGTGTCCATTGCAGATAGGAATTATGAATAAGCCAATCTCCTGTGTTGTAATAAGTTGAATTATTTCCAACCAAAAGTTCCTGCGGAACGTGACGATGTCCGTAAATGAAGTAATCGATATTTTCGTTTTTGGCTGTTTGTTGGACGAATGGGATGATGGACTCTTTTCTGCTGCTTTTGAAATTATCGGTTTTCTTTTGGTTGGCAGTGCGGCTGCTTTTAGAGAAAAAGCGGGCGATGGCAAATGCCCATCGCGGATGCAACGCACCATATAACAGCTGATTGGGACGAAAAACAAAAATCTTTTTAATCAAAAGATAGCCTTTGTCTTTCGTGTCCAACCCGTCGCCGTGACCGACCATACATTTTTTACCGTTAATCAAAAATGACTGTTGGGCATAAAAAACTTTTACGCCCAATTCATTAGCAAGATAGTTTTTCACCCACATATCGTGATTTCCGGTAAAATAGTAAATAATAATTCCTTGTTCATTCAGTTCTTGCAGTTTAGCAAAAAAACGGAAATAGCCGCGCGGAACCACGTCTTTGTATTCGAACCAAAAATCGAAAATATCGCCTAAGAGAAACAGATAATCGGCATCTTTTTTTATTTCGTCCAACCAAGCCACTACCAACCGCTCGCGCTCTTTGCTAATTGAAGGCGTGGGTGCTCCGAAGTGAAAATCGGAGGCAAAATAGGCAGTTCCTTGAATGGAAACCGGATGGTGAAAGATTTCCGACATAAAAGCTGTTATTTGGTCATTTTTTCAACCGCCTCTTTAATTCTGCGCACGGCTTCTTTCAATTTTTCTTCCGAAGTGGCATAAGAAAGGCGAATACATTTATCATCACCGAAGGCAATTCCTTGAACCAAAGCAACATTTGCATCATACAAAAGGTACATGCATAAATCGGTAGAGTTGTTGATGGTTCTTCTTTTGTAGGTATCGGCAAAAGTGGAATCGGCGGGAACATTGCGACCGTACAACTCACTCACTTCAGGGAAGAAGTAGAAAGCACCTTTGGGAAGACGAACTTTAAATCCGGGAACTTCTTGCAACAATTGATAAACCATATCGCGACGTTTTTTGAAAATATTACGCATATTGATAATATCTTCCGAAGTTTTCGGGTCCATTTCCATCGCTTTGATGGTAGCGCGTTGCGCAATGGAGCAGGTAGCAGACGTAACTTGACCCTGCAATTTATTGCATGCTTTGGCAATGGCAACAGGTGCGGCAATAAAACCGATACGCCAACCGGTCATAGCGAAACCTTTTGCCACCCC
>CAYYHC010000203.1:0-3234 GCA_964471715.1 uncultured Lentimicrobiaceae bacterium
ATGCAAAGACACGAAGTGGCAGGTTGAATAAAGTTCTTCAACGGTGCTGACAGGGATAATACCTTCGGCTTTCATTTTATCGGCAGGAACAAATGGGTCGAAAGCGTAAACTTCCATACCAAAACCTTTGGCGATATGAGCGGCCAAGCGACCAACGTTACCGTAAGCGTGGATACCCAATTTTTTACCCTTTAATTCGCTTCCTGTGCCGGGTTTGAAAGTATTACGTGCCATATAAACCATCATTCCCAATGCTAATTCAGCCACTGCATTTGAGTTTTGTCCGGGTGTATTCATGGCAACGATATTGTTGGCGGTGCAAGCGGCAAGGTTTAAGTTATCGAAACCGGCGCCGGCACGAACCACAATTTTTAAATTTTTCGCAGCATCAACTACTTCAGCAGTAACTTTATCCGAACGTACGATTAAAGCATCCACCTCAGCGACAGCTGAGTAAAATTGTTGAACATCGGTGTATTTTTCCAATAATGCCAATTCATAACCGGCATCTTCAACCACTTTACGAATGCCTTCAACGGCTACTTTTGCAAATGGTTTTTCTGTTGCTACTAATATTTTCATAATTAATGATTTACAAATTGATTAATAATAAAGATGAGATTTTGAATAAAAACATCAAAATCTCACCCTTTTAAATGAATTATTTATTTAATTTTTCAAATTCTTGCATACAAGCGATTAATGCTTCAACGCTGGCTTTCGGGCAAGCATTGTACAAGGAAGCACGGAATCCGCCAACGGAGCGGTGACCTTTAATGCCAACCATGCCACGTTCTTTTGCAAATGCCATAAATGCTTCTTCTTTGTCTTTGTAAGGTTCTGCCATTACCCAGCAATGATTCATTCTGGAACGGTCTTCTTTGTTGGCAACCGTGCCTACAAACATGCTGTTACGGTCAATTTCGTTGTATAATAAATTTGATTTTTCAATGTTCATTTGTTCCATCACTTTCAAACCGCCCAATTTCTTTAACCATTTCAAAGTGTAGTTCATTACCAAAATAGAAAATACAGGAGGAGTATTGAACATAGAACCACCCTCAACGTGAGTTTTATAATTCAACATCGTAGGAATATAACGAGAAACTTTACCCAAAGCATCTTCTTTCACAATAACGAAAGTGACTCCGGCAGGTCCTACATTCTTTTGAGCACCACCATAAATCATTGTATATTTTGAAACATCAACCGGACGGCTCATAATATCAGATGACATATCGGCGATCAATGGAATAGGAGAGTTGAAATCTTCACGAATTTCAGTTCCATAAATGGTATTGTTGGTAGTAATATGGAAATAATCGGCATCCGTAGGAATAGTATAACCCTTTGGAATGTAGTTATAAGTGGTTTCAGCAGAGGAGGCAACGCAAACTGCTTCACCAATACCTTTGGCTTCTTTTAATGCTTTTTTTGCCCAAACACCGGTTTCCAAATAAGCAGCTTTCTTTTCCAAGAAGTTCATCGGGACCATTAAGAATTGAGTAGAAGCACCACCACCTAAGAAAAGAACTTTGTATCCATCAGGAATATTCAAAATTTCTTTCCATAAAGCTTCTGTTTCATCCATTACGGCTTGCCACTCTTTTGAACGGTGTGAAACTTCAATTACTGACATACCTGTGCCTGCAAAATCTTTTAATGCTTCAATAGCTGCATCAATAGCTTCTTTCGGAAGAACGCATGGTCCTGCGTTGAAATTGTGTACTGTTTTCATATTTAATGGTTTATGTTAATAGTTTTTCTTTTTTATCAAGCCACAAAATTACAAGTTTTTTTGATATAAATGACGCTTTTATTTTTTATTTTTAATAGTATCAAATTTTAATTTTTTTATACAAAATTTTCTTAAGCACACAAAAAATCAAACGATAAATTCGTCTTTAAGTTCACTCTTTTCCAAGCAATTTGAACATATTATGTTTGTAGGCTTCTACTCCCGGTTGATTGAACGGATTGATATTTAACAAGTAACCTCCTAAAGCACAAGAAAATTCAAAAAAGTAGATTAATTCGCCCAAAGAGTGTTCATCAATTTGCGGAATCAAAATTTGTAAATTCGGCACGTTCCCGTCAATGTGTGCCATCCGCGTTCCGATTTCGGCCGTGCGGTTGATTTCAGTGATGGTTTTACCTTGAAGATAGTTCAATCCGTCAATATTCTGCTCATCCATCGGGATGGGAACGGAATGATGCGACTGCTTTACGGAAATGACCGTTTCGAAAAGCTGTCGCTCACCTTCCTGAATGTATTGTCCCAATGAGTGTAAATCTGTCGAAAAAATACACCCGCCGGGGAAAATTCCTTTGAGTTCTTTTCCTTCACTTTCACCGAATAATTGCTTGTACCACTCAATAAAGTATTGTAAACGTGGTTCGTATGCGACCATCAATTCGATTTTTTTACCTTGTGCGTAAAAATAATTCCGAATGACAGCGTACTGCATCGCGATATTGCTTTTTATATCATTGTTTTTCAATAAGTTATCTCTCATTTCGTTGGCACCTTCTATCAACTTTTCAATATTGAAACCTGCCAAAGCGATGGGAAGCAAACCTACAGGAGTTAATACGGAATATCTTCCTCCTACATTATCGGGAATGACAAATGTAGTATAGTTTTCTTGGGTCGCCATCTTCTTTAGTGCGCCTTTTGTTCTATCTGTAATGGCGATAATGCGCTGACAGGCCGATCTTTTGCCATATTTTTTTTCGCAATGTTCTTTTAAAATGCGAAAAGCAATAGCAGGTTCGGTAGTAGTGCCGGATTTGGAAATGACCACCACGCCGTAATCTTTATTGTCCAAAACATTCAATAAATCATATAGATAGTCTTCACTCATATTATTCCCCGCGTACAAAATGGTGGGGGCGATCGGCTCGTCTTGTAAATCGTTAAAGTGACGTTGCAGCGCTTCAATTACGGCACGTGCTCCCAAATAGGAACCTCCAATGCCCACAACCACGATGACTTTTGTTTGTTGAGCAAGCAGGTTTGCCGCTTGTTTAATTTGCGATATTTCACTCTCCGTAATTTCATTCGGTATATCCAACCATCCCAAGAAGTCATTTCCACTGCCACTTTTGAGTGTCAATTGTTGATGGGCGCGGGTGATGGATGACGTCGTTTGTTCCCATAAATTGTCGGGGAGAAAAGTGGATGCTCCCATCATGCTAAATTGCGTGGTAATTATATTATTCGTTTTTTGTTTT
>CAYYHC010000204.1:0-3199 GCA_964471715.1 uncultured Lentimicrobiaceae bacterium
AAAACCGAGCGCAACTGCATATTTTTTGTCATGTAAGCTTTTCCGATAGATTCGGCGTATGTTCTTGCAATCGCTTTTTGATTTAAAGCGTGGAAAATGGACACACGTTCAAAATTCTTGTTCCCCGCAATGCGCGCAACTTCATCCATTTCATCAACTACAACAGGGTCAGCGATATATGCTTCTTTTAAACCAATCATTTGTGCCAAACTATCTGCAATGAGTCCGCCCAAGTTGCAGGCGTGCACGCCATTATAACCACTTTGTAAATGTTCTTTCATTAAATCATTCACACGATAAACACCCGATTGGATGGGCTTGATGAGTCCACCTCGTCCCATAATAATAGTAATAGATTGCAAATCAATATTTTGAGATTTTAATTCATCTAAAATGACTTGTTTGCGATAATCATATTGGTCTGCTATGTTTGCAAATTTCGACAGCTCTTCCAAAGAATGTTTGATGTTTTTGGTGAAGCAGTTGGTTGTTCCATCATAAACTGCAATTTTAGTAGAGGTTGCTCCCGGATTGATAGCAAGGATGATTTTTTTCATTACAAAAATTGTTTATAAAAATTATTAATAATCAAATTATTGAGGATTCGTATAGGTCGATACGGTGACTACGTCGCTATAGCCGGTTCCCGCATTGGTACATACGTAAGCGCGTACATAATAAATGGTGTCAAGTAACGGAGCCGGATAGTTGAGCGTATAATTTGTGGATTCAACATCTTCCATTGAAATAACGGTAATAACATCTTCGCCCTTGTAGGTCGGGTTCGGATTTAAGCTGAAGCAGAAGCCTTGTTCATTAAAATACTTACAGCCCCCATTATTGCTGATGTCGGCTTTGCAGTCCATCAAGCAAGTGCCGGGATAGACAATCGGGGTTACGGATAAACTGACAATGGCGGGTTCGAATTTGGTACAACCATTGTTTAAAAAGAACAAAATAAGTACTAAAGATGTAAGGATATATTTTTTCATATTCGATTAAATTTTGAGCGCAAAAATAATAAAAAAAAGTGATATGCAAACTTATTTGCGAAATTTCACATTAATATTTTATTACTCAAAAAAATCATGTACCTTTGCAGCAATTTTTTAAAGAATAATTATAATGAGTTTTTTCTCCATTTTTTCCAAAGAAAAGAAAGAAGAGTTAAATAAGGGACTTGAAAAATCGAAAGAGAATTTCTTTGCCAAATTGGCTAAAACCGTTATCGGAAAGTCGAAAGTTGATGATGAGGTTTTAGATAATTTGGAAGAAGTTTTAGTGACTTCCGATGTAGGTGTTGAAACAACGTTAAAGATAATTGAACGTATCGAGAATCGTGTTTCAAGAGATAAATACTTGGGAACCGGTCAGTTGAATGCAATTTTACGTGAGGAGATTGCGGGATTGTTGTTGGAAAACAATACTGAAAATCTTGATGATTTTCAGTTGCCTAAAATAGATCGACCTTATGTTATAATGGTTGTTGGGGTTAATGGCGTGGGTAAAACCACCACCATCGGGAAGTTGGCGTACCAGTTTAAAAAGAAGGGATATTCGGTCATGTTGGGTGCGGCGGATACTTTTCGTGCGGCGGCTGTGGACCAGTTGGAAGTGTGGGCGGAACGCGCGGATGTGCCGATTGTGGTGCAACCGATGGGTGCCGATCCTGCCTCCGTTGCCTTTGATACCGTCAAATCCGCACTCGCCAAAAAATGCGACGTGGTGCTGATTGATACCGCCGGCAGATTGCATAACAAGGTTAACTTGATGCGTGAACTGACCAAAATTAAAAACGTAACCGGCAAATTAATCCCCGGTACTCCCGATGAAATTTTGTTGGTCTTGGATGGCTCTACCGGTCAAAATGCAATTGAACAAGCCAAACAATTTACTGCTGCCACGGAAGTTAATGCGCTGGCAATTACAAAGTTGGATGGTACTGCCAAAGGCGGTGTCGTGATTGGTATCTCCGACCAATTTAGTATCCCCGTTAAATATATTGGGGTGGGTGAAAAAATTGAACAATTGCAAGTCTTTAATCGTCAGGAATTTGTGGACTCACTATTCCCCGATAATTTATAAATATTATTGGATTAATTGACCTCCAACAGATTCATAATCTGTTCATAGTAGCTCTTCGAAATCGGAATGTCGCCTATTCCGTCCTGGTCTAAATCTATGTAAATCCCATCCTTTTCTTTACGAACGACCTTCACTTTTTGAATGTTAACGATATACGACCTATGGCATCGCGTAAATCCATGCGATTGCAACATCTCTTCAACGTTCTTAAGCGAATTTCGTAGTAAATAATTGACAATCAAATTTTTATTGTAATAATAAATCTTCACGTAATTATCTGCCGATTCTATATATAATATGTAGCTTTGCTTAATCGACAATTTAATAGTACCTTTTTCATCTTTAAAATGAATAATCAAATCAGATGATTCACCACTAACTTGTTCTGTATCATCAGAATGTCTATTTTTTAGTAAATCAATGGTCACTTCCTTATCTCTTAATGCTAAATACAGATAAGAAACTAAGTAGGGGATAAAAAGAATAAGTGGGACAATAAGAATTGCGTGACGGAAAATTGTGGTATAATTACTATCGTCATGCAAAATAAAGTTATTGAAAACGGTATAAGCAATGGCAATCAGAATAATTTCGGCAATCAGCCAAAGCGAATATTGTAAAATGGTGATGGGTTCTTTTCTATTTACATAATTCATAATGATTCTGCTGATAATGAGAATGCCGACTGCTCCCAAAATAGTGATGGTAGAAAAGATAAATCTTTCAGCTGAAGTACCGGTTTGATACCATTGTGATGCTTGAAAGGTGGGAAGTAGATTCGGAAAAACATTAATAAACAGCAATGAATAAAAAGTGACAAAAAGCAAAATTTTGAAATTTGTCTTCTTTTCTACTAAATAATGCGGTATTTTTTTATTCATTTATATCCCGATTTAGGGCTGCAAAGTTACAAAAAAGGAATGGATTATTATCTGATTTTGAAAAATTCGCCCCATATTTAAAAAATTCGCCCCATATTTTTTATTTTAATCCCTTCAAATGCCCTATTATCCCTTATTTTTTGAGTGCAACAAAATTTTGTGTTTTTTTGCCGCAGTTTTTCAGACGATCTTTATGTCGTCGAGTAAATAATAATGATTAAAAATTTGAAGAA
>CAYYHC010000205.1:0-1144 GCA_964471715.1 uncultured Lentimicrobiaceae bacterium
TTCTTTAATACACTGCACTTTGATTCCGTTGCACTCTTTTTCAAAATGTTGTTCAATCTGTTCGTGTAAGTAATTGACAGTCACAAAAATATCTTGCACGCCATACGTTATCAATCGTTCAACGTTATGATCAATAATGGCTTTATCGCCAAGTGTGAGTAAGGGTTTCGGTGTTTTTTCGGTAAGCGGACGCAGTCTTTCCCCTTTTCCGCCTGCCATTAGAACGGCATCCATCGGCAAAAGCGATAATTTTCGGTTGAGGTCAAAAATATCGATAATTCTTTGGTCTTGGTTTAAGTAAGGAAGCAGCGTAATTCCCAATTGTCGCCATTTTTGAAACTGCACAACATCTTCCTGCCCTTCAACGATATACTTAAAATCGCGGTGCATCACCATCGTAACATGTTCCGACAGAGCAATACCCGATATTAATTTCCTTCTGATGTCGCCGTCGGTAAGAGAGCCTACAATTTTGTTTGAATTATCCACTACAAAAAGAGCCAACGAGGTATCTCCAAGATTATTAAGTTGTATCAACGCATCTTTAATTGTTGCGTTTTCATTAATGATGTATTTTGAAATGTTTTTCATAGGATGTTTTCTTTGATAAGGAATTCAGCCCATTTCCAATCTAACATATTATCTAAATCTGTAGAATGGATATGATCCATAACATATTTTTTGATTTTTTTAAATTCTGATAGAGAAAATTGCATTAATGAGGAAATATTTATGACATAAATGGCACCATTGTATTCATAAACTTTCGGACAATCCTGTCTTCTTGTAAATTGACCATTTCCTTTAATAATACGCAAAAAACCATTATTATCTTCTTCAAAGCAATTATAGTAAGGATTCGAATTACATTCCGTGACACTTACTACCATATCAATCTCTTCAGAATAAAGTGAAAGTGCTTCTTTAACGTGCTGCACCGTTCTAAAAGGTGAGGTTGGCTGCAAAAGAATCATTCTATCATAAAGAATGCCATTCTTCTTATAATAATCTAATGCATGCAATAGTACCTCATAAGTTCCACAAGTATCTGTTGCCAAAAAGTCCGGTCTTTTAAATGGTACTTTTAATCCATATTGCTCTACAATTTTGATAATATCATCGTCATCAGTTGAGACACAAATAT
>CAYYHC010000205.1:1154-3182 GCA_964471715.1 uncultured Lentimicrobiaceae bacterium
ATATTATCATCAGAAGTACACTGACGGGCTACATCAATAGTATATGTTATTAGAGATTTCCCATTTAACTCTTTAATATTTTTGTGAGGAATACCTTTACTTCCACCCCTTGCGGGAATAATATACAAATCACTCATTCTTACAAATTATAAAATTGTTTTTGTATTAAATTATCCAACGGATAGCTTTTGACGACTTTAAAAATATTCTCAGCGGTATTTTCCTTTTCGTAAGGATTGCGGACTTTTTTCGCAATCTCAGCCATTTCCGGTGATAATACTTTTCGCAATCCGTTTTGAACAGCCTCTTTGGTTGAGCCACAATTCACCACGCTGTCGCACGAAATTCTGCCTTTTTGCCGGTCACCGATGTTTAATGTTGGAATTCCAAAAGACGGAACTTCACATAGACCGCTTGACGAATTGCCAATGACAGCACCAACATATTGAAGAACAGATAAATATCGTTTTATTCCTAATGAAGTAAATGCGGTCGCGCGGTCAGCATGTTTTTCGACAAATTCATTAATTCTCCGGATAATTATTTTTCCGCCGATGTCAGAATTGGGCATTGTGAACAGGATTCTCAACTCCGAATGTTCATGCAGTGCCATCAATAAAGCATCTATTTGATTTTCAATGCTTTCATTAGCTAATGTCACAGGATGATACGTAACAAGCAGGGTATTTTTGTTTATTTTAAAGTTCAATGATTTTTCCACCTCGGATTGGTTCAATAATGATACTTTTCGTGCATTTTCGACGCCCAAAGAACCTATGTAAAAAACACGGTCAGGATGTTCGCCCAATTGGATCACACGTTTTCGGTATGCTTCCGTTGAGGTGAAATGTAAATGGCTCATTTTGGTAATGGAGTGACGGATGGCATCATCAAAAGCTCCTTCGGTAATTTCGCCGCCGTAGAGATGTGCAATCGGAATTTTAAAAATTAGCGCTGCAGTTGCCGCTACCAACATTTCGTAACGATCTCCTAAAATGATGATTATGTCGGGGTTTAATTCGTTGAATGCGTCAGCCAATCCGCTCATTTCCGTGCTCATCGATTTTACTATTCCGCATGCATTATCCGACAATGCCGGCATCGGAACTTTTTTATCAATCACAAAGCCGTCTTTTTCGATTTCGAGGTAAGTGCTGCCAAATTCCGGCATCAAGTGCATGTTAGTCGCAATGATTTGCAGTTGTGTTTCTTCATCGTCCTGAATCAATCTCATCAGGCGACTAAGCAAACCGTATTCGGCACGAGTTCCGGTAATAACACAAATTTTTCTCATTTTAAGTTCCTCTTTAGCATTTTCGTTCAATAAAAATCAAGCAGAAACAATCGGCAGTAGTCGTTCTTTTAGTTTACAAGCCCCTTTCAATGTCGTCCAAGAAAATATAATATTGCTCATTTTTTACGATACTAATCCGTTATCATCATACTACTCGAAAACTTTGCAAAAATACAAAAAAAATTGAGCAGAGAAATGGTTTAATTACACGAATTTGTATTCTTCAAAATGAGTTGTTGCAGAGTCGGTTATTCATGATCGTCTCCTTTCTCGATAATTTTCCAATAGCCGCCTTTGTCGGGACCAATGCGGGTGAGAACACCTTTTTGCTTGAGTTGCAGAATATCTCTCTTTATAGTTTTAATGTTTACTTGACAAATATCTGACAATTTCTGCATAGAACATGTTGGCTCGTTTTGGAGAAGATTTAAGATGATTATCAATCTGTTTTGAGGGACATATTGAGGGACATTTTCAGGGACATCTTCAGGGACATTTTCAGGGACATTTATATTGTCGGTCTCAAAATTATTATTAGGGCGAAGTATGGTTACTTTAAATTCTGCTTTTGAGTTATTATTCTCAAAAGAGATGTAGTTATAACTTCGTAACGCTCTGATAATTCCACTTCCGATACCCGTATAGGGTAACAAAAATTTTGCATTATCAAATAGAATTTGATTTCGTGGTTTTGAAATACCTTGTTTGATACTTTCTTCCGTTACATCATCAGG
>CAYYHC010000206.1:0-2184 GCA_964471715.1 uncultured Lentimicrobiaceae bacterium
GGACTTCCCGAGTTGCCTCCGGTGATGTCATTATTCGACAAAAAACATACGGAAAGGACGCCATCTTTGCCATATTTTCCGAAATCTTTGTTCAAAATCAACTCTTTTAATTTGGTAGGTACGTCAAATTCGGCATCTCCCGGAATCTCTTTTTCAATAATACCATCGGTCGTCGTATAATATTTGTAATGAACACCGTCAATAGGATAATAATCCAAAATTTGTCCGTAAGTCATTCTCATTGTGGAGTTTGCATCGGGATACATTGGTGTGCTTCCCTTCATTTCTTTGAGAGCTTCCAAATACAAGGTACGTAATTCACTCAATCCTTGCTCATACATCATATAATTAGAATAATTACCTTGAATTGCGCCAATCAAAGCGATAACATATTGGGTTAATAAATCCGTTTTAAACACTTTGGTAGAAACTTTAGGAAGAAACTTTTTCATATTTTCGGCGGTACTATATGGACATTTTGCATAAGCCACATCCACAAATTTTTCTAAATCGCCTTTGAATTTTTTATTGATGAGATTGAAAATATCGGGACGATACATTTCGGGAACATCATTCCAAACTTTTAAACTTGCCAAAATAATTGCTTTTTCGGTTTCTTGGTCAGTGCCTGCCATATATTCATTATATTCTTTCATTGCCGACATTAAAGCGGTATCACTTGTCGTTTTATCCATTGAATACTCAAGTGGGAAAAGCATGGTTTTGGAATTGGACAAAATTAAGTTGGCATACAACAAACTTTTGAGTGCATTAGCATCCAATGAATCACAAACACTTTTAATATCTTCAAGTACGGTTCCATATTTTTCCTGACGTTGAGGATCTTGGTTGATCCATTGTTGCAGAACTTCTTCTTGTTTTGCTTTCTTAGCGGCAACGTTCAATTTAATCAAACTTTCGGTTTCACCTTTTTTATTTTTCCAAGTATTTGACATTCCGGCAAAATCGTCGGCATAGCCCAAACGTACTTTGTCGCTGGCGCGCATGCCTTCGCGAATAACAGGAAGAATGCCGTCCAAAACGCCCACCAACGCAGGATTGTAAGCCTGTGTCGTAACATTCACTTCATAAGAGGTCATAAAACGTTCTGTTGTGCCGGGGTAGCCCCACACCATCGAAAAATCGCCTTGTTCAACTCCTTTTAAATTAATAGGCAAGAAATGTTTGGGTTGAAGCGGAATGTTCTCTTCGGAATACTCTGCCGGCGAACCGTCGGGAGCGGTATAAATTCTAAACATCGAAAAATCGCCGGTATGACGAGGCCACATCCAGTTGTCGGTTTCCCCACCGAATTTACCCACTGAACTTGGCGGTGCAAATACCAATCGAACATCTTTATATGTGATATATGTGAACATATAATACTCGTTACCTTCGTAAAAAGATTTAATCACCACCGTATATTTTCCATCTTCCGAATTTTCAGCTTTCATTGTTTCAATCACGGATGAAATGGCTTCTTTACGGTCATCGGCATTCATACCATCGGTAACGTTTTCCATTACTTTTGCAGTAACATCATCCATTCGTACCAAGAAATTGACATGGAATCCTTCATTGGGAAGTTCTTCCGACTTATTCATTGCGTAAAAACCGTTTTTCAAATAATCGTGTTCCTCCGTAGAATGATCCACAATAAACGAATAACCGCAGTGGTGGTTGGTCAGCATTAGGCCGTCTTTTGAAACAACTTCACCCGTACAAAAACCGTCACCCAATTGAACAACAGCGTCTTTCAAAGAGGAGTTGTTAATGTCGTACAGTTGTTCCGGCGTCAGTTTCAATCCCAGACGCTGCATGTCGGCATAGTTATAATTTTTAATAAACATAGGTAACCACATTCCTTCATCCGGCGGATTGATGGCAAATGTGTTCAAACAAAGCACCATTGTAAGTGCCCAAAAAAACATTTTTTTCATATAATCAATATTTGTATTAAAATTGTATTAATCGCTACTGTGAATATCTTTTACATTGAGTTGAATGGTAGTATTGTTATTCCAATTGTTTTCTTCAACGTGGTAAAGCATATCGAAGTCGTTGCCGGAAATAACTTTATCGAAATTTTCTTTTTGATTAAAAGCGATGGCATCGATAGAGTGGCAGTTTTTGTTTCGATAAAGTACACGCAATTTGATATGTTTTTCGCCTACGATACGGGCA
>CAYYHC010000206.1:2194-3164 GCA_964471715.1 uncultured Lentimicrobiaceae bacterium
TTCCCTCTTCCACAAGGTGACGAGACAAGAAAACGGGTGCCATATTGCCAGGTCCGAACGGAGCAAATTTCTTTAAGTTTTCAACAAATTTGGTCGTAATATCTGTCAAATCGAGTTCCATATCGACATCAATTTCGGGAACAAAAGCGTGTTCATCTTGGATTTCATTCTCCACAAAATTTTCAAACTTTTCGGAAAAAGCCTTTAAATTCTCTTCTTTCAACGACAAGCCGGCAGCGTAGTTGTGTCCGCCGAAATGCTCCAACAAATCGGCACAATGGTTGATGCCGTTGTAAATATTGAATTCTTTGATGGAACGCGCCGAACCTGTAATCAAGCCATCTGTGGACTTGGTTAAGATGATGGTGGGACGATAAAATTCTTCTACCAAACGCGAGGCGACGATTCCGATGATTCCCTTATTCCAATTCGGATTATAGAGCACAATACTCTTTTTTTCGCGAAAATCATCGTTCGACAAAATTTCATTAACAGCCTCACTTGTAGCGATTTTGTCCAATTCGCGACGTTTGTCGTTATGAGTATTGATATTTTTGCCAATATCCACCGATTTATCTTCATCGTCGCAAATAAGCAATTTTACCGATTCGCGACCGGTATTGATTCGTCCGGCGGCATTAATTCTTGGTCCGACATTAAAGACAAGATCTGAAATGGAAATGACGCGATTAAAAATGGTATTTTCTGTTGGCGGATAATGAATCTTAATTCCCGATTGTTCGATGATGGATTTGATACCCATTCGCGGAAACCTATTAATGATGATAAGACCGTAATGAGCCAAAATTCTGTTTTCGCCGGTAATTGCCACAATGTCGGAAGCGATACTGATGGCAACCAAATCCAATTTTGAAAGCCACAATTGGTCAGGCAGGTTAAAATGTTTGCAGTAACCCTGTACCAATTTAAAGCCCACGCCGCAACCCGATAACTCTTTGTAAGGATAGGG
>CAYYHC010000207.1:0-3156 GCA_964471715.1 uncultured Lentimicrobiaceae bacterium
AGCTCCGCAATGTTGTTGACTTGGATTGGAAAAGTATAAGTCGCACTTCCTACAACGCTGGTGTCGGTTGTGGTGCAGGCAATGGCTTTTATGATCGTAGTGCTATTGATGCTGATGGGATTGGTGTAAACGGCAGAAAGTGAATTCGGGGTACTTCCATCTGTCGTGTAAAGAATGGTAGTATTTGGTGTAGAAGTAGATATGACGATTTCTTGAGGTGTCAGATAAGTTCCTCCTGCGGGTAAAAAAGTAGGTCTTTCAACGCTGCTGTTATCTACATATTTATAAAATTTGGTAACGGTATTTGCAATGTTACCGGTTGTAGTCGTATAACAACGCCAATCGGGATTGACAGTATAAACGCCCACATATCTTGATGTGACAAGATTAAACAACCAATTGCCGGAAAAAGTAAACTCTTTATTGGTATTGGTACCCACTCTCACGCCATTATTGGTATTGGTACAATAGAGCCATTTGTCAGTAAAACCATACGGATAAAAGACATAACCGGAAGAATTTCCGCTGATGTTCCATTTTAATTCGTCGGCAATATCTCCGATGATGGCGGTGCGACTTTCGTTCATGGTGACGCTGACAGCGGTGGGTGCTGAGGCGGTGCCGTTGGCAGAAGTGAGTGCCGTGCGAGAAGTGGTATCTACAATTAAAAAAACATCAGAAGTGGTAAGATCCGATATTTCCACTTCTTCCCACGCTTGGGCCTTTACTTGACTAAATGATACGACAAATGAGAGCATTAGTAGTAATGCTCTAAATAATAACTTTGGTTTCATAATTTATTGGGTTTTTAAAATTTTATTTAAAGGCGCGTATAATGTCCATTCCGTTAGCATAAATGAGCAGAATAAACAGCAGAATAAAACCAATCGTATTGGCATATCCAATGAATTTATCGCTTGGTTTTCGTCGAGTAATTATTTCAACCAGAATAAACAAAATGTATCCACCATCTAACGCAGGAATGGGAAGAAAGTTCATAAATGCCAAAATTAAAGATAAAAAGGCGGTCATATTCCAAAAAATTTCCCAATTCCAAATTTTTGGAAAAATGCTGCCGATGGTGCCGAAACCGCCTAATTGTGAGGCTCCTTCTTTGGTAAATACAAGTTTGAAAGATTTGACGTAGTCGCCTAACTTTTGGAATCCTTTTTCAATGCCGTTGGGAATGGAACTCCAAAAACCGTATTCCACTTCTTTTGTTCCTAAATAGTCAACGTAGGATATCGGATAAATACCTAATTTCCCCTCTTCCGTTAATTGAACTTGTACGGTATCGGGTATATTGTTACGATAAAATGCTAATCTAATATTTTGATTTTTATGCTTTTCTAATGATGATTGAAAATCAAAGAAAGAAAACAATGCTGTATCGTTTAAAGCAACAAGACTATCTTTGTGTTGCAAATGTGCGTTGGCCGCTACAGAACCTTCCATGACCGAATCAATGACAAACGGAAAATTGAATTGACAGAATGTCTGTTCTCCGGATGCCAATACTTTCTGTGCAAAATCGGGTGAAATGTATAGTGTATCTCGCTGGTTGTCGCGAATCACTTCAACACGCTTGGCATTATCTACCAATAATGTAGTGGCAAAATCTCCTATGCGTTCGCAAGGCTGTCCATCCACAGAAACAATTTTGTCGCCATTTTTAAATCCTTCATTTTGAGCTACTTCTGAAAAGTATAATCCGTATTTTGCATTTTCCAAAGGAATATACTCATCACCCCAAGTAAATAGAATGGCAACATAGAGGATAAGTGCGGTAATAAAATTGACAAGCACGCCACCGGTAATGATGAGCAGGCGTTGCCAAGCCGGTTTTGCTCTATACTCCCACGGTTGAGGTTCTGCGGGTAAATCACCCGGTTTGGTCGTTTCATCAATCATTCCGGCAATGCTGCAATAACCTCCCAAAGGCAACCAGCCGATTCCCCATTCGGTAGTTTCGGCATGTTGTGTAAATTCTTCCGGAGACTTGGAAGAGAAAAAACTGAATTTCCATTTCCCTTCAATCTTTTTCATCCTTAGAATTGAAAAGCCGGGGTTAAAAAACAGATAAAATTTTTCTACTCGCGTTTTAAAAATACGGGCAAAAAAGTAATGACCTAATTCGTGAACAAATACTAATATAGATAAACTTAAAATTAGTCCGATGATTTGTGTGGTAATTCCCATTTTTATTTATTAATTGATTGTAAAATAGTCTGTTTTGTTTCGTTATCGATGTGTAAATACTCTTCTATTGATGTAGGTTTGCAGTAATTTGCCGCTGCTAACGCCGTTTCAATGATGCGAGGAATATCAAAAAATTTGATTTTATCTTGTAAAAACATAGCTACCGCAATTTCATTGGCGGCATTGAGTATGCAAGGCATGCATCCCCCGGCTTGTGAAGCATGATATGCCAAATTTAAACAAGGAAATGTTTCAAAATCAGGCACTTCAAATGTTAAAGTGGAATGTTCCGTAAAATTGAGACGCGGAAAATTGTTGCTGCAACGATTGGGGTAGGTGAGTGCGTATTGTATAGGCAGTTTCATGTCCGGCAATCCTAACTGTGCCTTGACGGAACCATCTTGAAATTCTACAAGAGAATGAACAATGGACTGCGGGTGAATAACCACTTCAATTTTTTCTAACGGTGTATTAAACAGCCACTTCGCTTCAATAACTTCCAATCCTTTATTCATTAGCGTGGCACTGTCAATCGTAATTTTATTGCCCATACTCCAATTAGGATGCTGAAGTGCTTGCGCCTTCGTTACATTTTCCAAATAATTGCGTTTTTTCCCTCTAAAAGGTCCACCGGAAGCCGTAATGATGATGCGTTCGATAGGATTATGAAATTCACCGGCTAACGATTGGAAAATTGCAGAGTGTTCTGAATCAATAGGATAAATATTAACTCCATTTTGATAAGCCGTTTGCGTCATTAATTCGCCGGCAACAACCAAAGTCTCTTTATTGGCTAATGCTATTTGTTTTTCTGCTTCAATGGCTTTATAGATGGGAGCTAACCCCGCTACGCCAACGATGGCGGACACCACCATATCTACGCAATCCAACTCCACCACTTCGTTCAATGCTTGGATACCTGCATATACTTTGATGTCACTATCCCAAAGAGCCTCT
>CAYYHC010000208.1:0-3084 GCA_964471715.1 uncultured Lentimicrobiaceae bacterium
TATCCGGACAGTTTTCTCGATTAATGATGCTCATATTTTAGTAGTGGAAGATAATTCACCTGATGGAACTGCACAAATTGTCAGTAAACTGATGGCCGAGTTCCCTGAACGTCTGTTTATGGAACAACGCAAAGGGAAATTAGGTCTTGGAACAGCTTATATTCACGGTTTTAAGTGGGCTTTGGAGCACACTTACGACTATATATTTGAAATGGATGCCGATTTTTCTCACGATCCGCACGACTTAGAGCACCTTTATGACGCTTGCAGTAAAGGCGGCGCCGATTTGGCAATCGGTTCGCGCTATTGCAAAGGGGTAAACGTTCTTAACTGGCCAATGTCCAGATTATTAATGTCTTATTATGGTTCAGCGTATGTACGCATAGTTTTGGGCATACCTGTACGGGATACCACAGCAGGCTTTAAATGTTACAAAGCAGCCACGCTTAAAGCCATCGATTTTTCTCAAATACATCACGTAGGTTATGGTTTTCAAATTGAAATGAAATTTACCGTTTGGAAATTGAATTTTAAAATCCAGGAAGTTTCCATTATTTTCCGTGACCGTACGTTAGGCACTTCCAAAATGAATAAAGGAATTTTTAAAGAAGCCATCTTTGGTGTTATAGGCTTAAAATGGCGCAGTTTTTTTAGAAAATGGAATAGAATAGCGTAGAAGAATATCCTATTTAACATAATATAAATTATAGGACATTTGTATTAAGCCTTTTATTACCAATCACATACAAAAAAAACTATTCAAATTGCATCGTCTTTTGAATAGTTTTTTTTACTTATTGCTTGTCAAGTATTTTGCCGCCTCGCACTTTGTAAATAAATGCTCCGGTTATCGAATTAATTCTTATTTTGTTGCTTTTGGTGGCGGTGGCGTGAACTCCGTCCGGCAATTGGTAAACAACGCCGGCAACCTTTGCACCGACAATTTTTGTTTTTGTTTCACCTGTGGGAACCGTTGCCACTTCGCCGCCGTTTTCGTCTTTGGTGGTAATGTTGCCGCCTGTACGGTTGATAATTTGCGCACTTCCAAATTTTGCCTGTAAAATTATAAACAAGAATGCAAACATTCCCGGATAAGCAAAATATTTCGGTGATGTTTTATTTGTAAGAAACACAATAAAAAGCATTAGTGTAATAACCGCCACTACATCAGCCAATAAATAACCGTTTATTCTTTTCATATAATTACAAACGCACAAACAAAGATTTTATTTTGCCGCCTCTTATTTATGTATTTACAAAATCCGACATTATTGTATTTATATTTGCTTAATAATTAATACTTTAGCTATTATTCTCATTCTTATTTGGGCGCCCCGGCAGTTTTTCCGCCGCACTACCCTACCCAAAAACTGCCGTCACGCTTTCCGCTCAAACTCCTCGCAGCGGCGGCTTTCCTGACCTTGTCTTAAAATCCCTGCCCAAAAACTTTCGCCTTTTACCTTTCACTTCTCACCTGCCAAGCCGCGGCTGCTGCGGGGTATCCGCTACAATCGTTGGCGCGATGATACACCTTGTGAAACTTGCCACGCTTGTCACCTCTCAATTTCCTTCTCCACCATTACTTCCACTTCTTCCAACTGCCGTTTGCTTTTGGATTTTAAAAGCAAAACTTTGTTGAATATTGGCGGAGATTTGTTGCTGAATCGGTAATTTAGATCGGCATTTCTTGTATTATTTTACCATTAATGAGTTTTCCATTTTCATGTTTATTTCGCTTTATCCCATCACTGCCCCAAGTACCCCATTGCTTGAAAAAAAATGCAGAACCTTGTTCATTAGCTTGTTTTTGAATTGAATATACCCATTCAGGATTCATAGGTCGAGCACTTGTACCGCTTTCTCCTCCGACAATGACCCAATCAATATTTTCAAGATTCAAATCTCCCAAATCATCTAATAAAGGTTCACATGAGAGAAAACGTATCGGGGCTTTTAGCGTTCGTAAAATATCGATTCGATATTTAGAGGTATGAATTTCAACAGTTGTCCCTAACCAAACATTTTTAGGAATAGGATGATTTTTGAAATAATCCGCCATCCTTTCAGGACGTTTCGTTAATAATTGATAGCGATGCCACGGCGTTTGTTCTATAGTTTGCATTATTTTATCAATAAAACTATCGGGAACTTGTTTATGAAACAAATCGCTCATTGAACATACAAAGATTGTATGAGGCTTTTTCCATAGAAAAGGCTCTGAGATGGATTTTTCATGAATTGTCAATTCAAAACCATTTTTATACTTTTCTTGTTTCATGGTTTGCAATCTTCGGGACATAACTTCAGCATAGCAGTTTGCGCAACCGGCTGAAATCTTAGTACACCCTGTAATCGGATTCCATGTTTTATCAGTCCATTCTATTTTCGTCGTTTTCATCTCAATATATTTATTGTGTAATAATCCTTTCCGTTCTCTTTAATCTGATGTATATTGGCTGATTTATATGATTTATATTCACCAACTCTTTCAATCCTGCCTTTTTTCTCCAATTCTTTTACCACTTCTGTAAAAACTTTCGGTTCGCAGCGTAATCTCAAAGCTTCTTTCAAACCTGCTATGTTGTTTTTTATTTTTCCGGAAGGAATATCATCCTTTAAGGCATCCTTAACTCGTTGAATTTTATTTGGTTCTAAATTTCCAAAAAGAGTATCATTGCCAAAATCATTCTGGATATTACAATTTGATTCACCTGCTTTAGAATCTTCTTGCCAACACACTTTCTGAAATTTCTCCATCCCAAGAGTGTGTGCTGTTCCGAATATTAACCCATAATAATTTGTGCCTTTTTTTATCGTAAAATGATTCAAATAATATTCTTTGTCTTTAGGAATAAGGCTTTCAAAATAACTTACTATCACTTGATGACATTCCTTTGGCTCGTTCTCGTTAAATTTCAAATTCGTTTCTCCAAGAAATTTTTTTGTTACCTGATGTTCTCTAAATCGGCTCAAATAAGAAGATGAAATAAAAAAGACAAAATCGGTATGTGGAGAATTGACTAATGTAATGAAAATTTCGGCATCAACCTGTGTAAAACCATATTGATCCAAAATAATAAATTT
>CAYYHC010000209.1:0-3056 GCA_964471715.1 uncultured Lentimicrobiaceae bacterium
GCAATAGGTCAAAATATTGGATTACGACATGGTCTTACAGCACAGGAACCACCGAACAAGGTTCTTCCGGTTCACCTTTGTTCAACCAAAACAAACTTATTGTAGGTCAATTATATGCAGGTTCCAGCAGTTGCACCGCTTATGACGACTCACACGTAGGACCGAGCGGCGAAGACTTTTACGGAAAATTTTCCAATTCTTGGACCAACAACAATAACACCAACAACGCAAAAAAATTGAAACCATGGTTGGACCCGCTCAATACCGGTGCGACCTCTTTACAAGGAGAATATCTCAATACTGTCGGCATTAGCGATTATACGGAAGTGGTCAATGCCCTTTCCGTTTATCCCAATCCATCGACCGGTTTCATCACCATTAACGGAGATTTTAGCAACAGTAAAGGAAATTGCAACATTTTCAATGCTTTAGGTGAAAATGTTTTATCTCACGAAATCAACTTATCCTCTGAATTTACAATGAATATCAGTGATTTGACACCCGGCATCTATTTCATCGAAATTAACGACAACAACAACCTTTATCGCACTAAACTGATTATTGCAAAATAACAATATTATGAATGAGGAGCAGATAATCTTATCCACAGCTTATTTACCTCCTATTGAATACTTCGCTTTTATTCGTAAGAGCGAAGTATTTTTTATAGAAGGTGCTGAAAACTATCAAAAACAATCTTATAGAAATAGGGCTAACATTCTCACCGGCAATGGAGTACAATCTTTAATTATTCCTGTCATCCACCATTCATCAAAGATGGCGATTAAAGATGTACGGATTGATTATCGCTATGAATGGCAACGACAGCATTGGAAAACCATTGTTTCGGCTTATAATAACAGTCCGTTTTTTTTATTTTATCAGGATTATCTGCAGCCTTTTTATCAAAAGCAGTATGATTTTCTGTTTGATTACAACACAGAAATTACCGTAATTTTACTCAAACTGTTACGCATTAAAAAAGACCCTGCGTTTACAGAGTCTTTTTCATCAATGGTTGCCATGAAAGATTTGCGGAATGAGATACATCCAAAAAAGGATTCTCTATTGACTTTGCCGCAGTATCATCAGGTATTCGAGGATAAATTTTCATTTGTTCCCCACCTCTCTGTCATAGACTGGTTATTTAATGTAGGAACAAGTGAAAACTTTTATTAATCGACAGCATTTGCTTTTCCAAATATCAAAGAATCTATTGAATATTCAGGTTGTACAATATTGCTATTTCGTTTTGTATTCAAGATTCTTTCAGCGTTCATATTTTCAAAAGAATCCTCTTGTATTTGTTCGTTTCTTTGATAAGCCGGAATGGTAACGTGTTGTTTGAAAGCTTGATCATTAGAATAAATATCATTTTGATTGGTAGCAAAAACGAAATTATTGGTAGAAATGGGTTGTGGATTTGAATTGAGCGGTTGTGCAGGAGCTGCCAATGTTTCTTTTTGATAAGAAGCTGTAACAGGTTCAGCGACTTGAGTTTGAGGTTGTGATTGTGCAAAAACAGGTTCAGCGACCGGCGCTGGAGTTGAGATAACGCTATCTGTTATGGGAGTTTCAACAACGGGTTGCAGTTCTTCTTGTGTATGTCCATTAATTAATTCCGCCACATTAATCGTGTTAACCGGGATTTCGGAAAGAGTGTCCTTTGAATTGATTTCGGGTATTCCGATTCTATTTTTAGAATAATTGGTAATGATGACAGACAATTTAATCATATCGCCCAATGATTCATCTAAAGCGTGTCCCCAAATAACGTTGGTATCCGCATTTTTGTAGGCTTCAAATTCTTTGTTTAATTTTTTAAGTTCGGAAACTTTCAATTCAGCGTCTTTACCGTAGCGAACGAAGAACAAGAAGTTGTTGGCTTCGCCGATGTTGGTATCGTCAATAAGTGGGCTGGTCATTGCGTGGCTAACGACTTCCTCAATTCTGTTTTCGCCGCTGGCTTCTGCCAATCCCAGCATGGCTTCGCCGCTATTTCTCATAATGGTTTGAACGTCGTTGAAATCGACATTTTGGGAGCCTTCAACGGTGATCAATTCAGCAATACATTTCACTGCATTTTTAACCACATCATTAGCATAACCCAATGCTACGCGGAAAGTTTCATTTTCGTATTCATCAATAATTTTTTGATTTTGGATAATGATTAACGAGTCCACATACTTTTTCAATTCTTCAATTCCCTTATCTGCTTTTGATTTGCATCTAGGTTGTTCGAAATCGTAGGGATAGGTGACAACGGCAATGGTCAACAAGTTCATTTCGCGGGCGATTTGGGCTACAACGGGAGCAGCACCGGTACCGGTACCTTTTCCCATGCCGGCGGTAATGAAGAGCATTTTGGTTTCTTCGCCGATTAATTCACGAATATCATCTTTACTTTTGAGGGCAAGTTCTCGGGCGCGGATTGGGTCAGCGCCGGCACCCAAACCGGTATCACCCAAAACTAACTTCGCAGGCACCGCATTTTGTTCCAACGCCTGACGGTCAGTATTACATACCATAAAATCAACACCTATAATACCTTCCGTATACATTTGTTGAACTGCATTATTACCTGCACCGCCGATACCAATCACTTTAATAATTGAATTGGTTTTTTTCTCACCAAAATTGGTATCAAACATAATTTCTTCGTTTATATCATTCATAATACTATATTATTTATTCTACTCCTTTTTCGTTTGCTATTAATTGAAAGAACTTGGTAAGTCCATCCGTCAAGCTCTTAATAAAACTTTTTCCATTTTCTTTGTCAATATTTTCCTCTTCATCATCGTCTGACAATCGCGTATCATAATCAGCATCGGCATCGCCTACAATTCCATCTGAATTTTGAACGCAGCCATATTTTAGCAAACCGAGTGCAGTGGAATACATTGCATCTTTGAGCGATGAATCGAGTGAGTTAAAATTCGTTGATGGGAGACCTATACGGGTACTTTTTTGAAGTACATACTCTGACAATACCCGAAGGCCGTTCATACCGGAGCCACCACCCGTGAGAACGATTGTTTTAACTTTACTTTCGT
>CAYYHC010000210.1:0-3046 GCA_964471715.1 uncultured Lentimicrobiaceae bacterium
TATGTTCAATCGCTGAATGCTTATCAGCAGACCACCAAATTTATTACCACTCGTTTTGGAAATGTATTGGGAACGAATGGTTCTGTTATTCCGATTTTTAGAAAGCAGATCGAAAATGGTGGTCCGCTTACCGTTACCGACCCGGACATCACCCGCTTTTTTATGACCATTCCCGAAGCCTGCCAATTGGTTATCAATGCCGGTGCGATGGGCAACGGGGGAGAAATTTTTATTTTTGATATGGGTAAATCATTGAAAATCTATGACTTAGCTGTTAAAATGATTAAATTGTCAGGACTTACTTTGGGCAAAGATATTCAAATTCAATTTTCGGGTTTGCGTCCCGGCGAAAAGTTGTATGAAGAACTTTTGGCGAATAAAGAGAATACGATTGAAACACCCAATCCTAAAATTATGATTGCTAAAGTGCGTTCATACAGTTATTTGGAAGTTTCAAAAGAGATTGATGATTTAATCGCTTTGAAAAACGAGAATGAGTTCGTAATAGTAAAAAAAATGAAAGATATCGTTCCTGAATATATGAGTAATAATTCTATTTTTGAATCCTTAAATCATTAATATGCTTATACTTTCTCCGGAACAACGAATAAAAAAACTGACCGATGAGTTGAATCGCCACAACTATAATTACTATATGTTGGACAATCCGGTCATTAGCGATTTTGAGTTTGATCAATTATTAAGGGAGTTGATGGATTTGGAGAAGGCGCATCCCGAATTTGTTCAGCCCGATACGCCCACGCAGCGTGTCGGAGGTACCATCACCAAACATTTTGCCTCTGTTAAACATATTTATCCGATGCTTTCATTGGGGAATACCTATTCCGAAGAGGATCTGAGAGAATTTGACAATCGTATTCACACACTTGTGAATGAACCTGTTGAATATGTTTGCGAGCTGAAGTATGATGGTGTGGCCATTAGCGTACGCTATGAGGATGGTGTTTTAGTGCAGGCGATTACGCGCGGTGATGGTGTTCAAGGCGATGATGTAACAGCTAATGTAAAGACTATCAAGTCGGTGCCGCTTCGATTAAGTGGTGATTATCCCTCTTTTTTTGAAATTCGAGGTGAGATTATTTTGCCGCATGTTCGTTTTGAAGCTTTGAATCGTGAGCGTGAAGATATTGGAGAACCGGCTTTTGCCAATCCTCGGAATGCGGCTTCCGGCACGTTGAAATTGCAGGAAAGTGCGGAGGTGGCGCGGCGCGGGTTAGACTGTCGGCTCTATTACGTATTAGGTGAAAATTTGCCCTATCATACTCATTATGAAAGCATTGTCAAATTGAAAGAGTGGGGCTTTCGCGTGCCTGACGTAATGCAAAAAGTGATGAATATTAATCAAGTGATTGATTTTATGCACTTTTGGGATGTCGAACGCAAAAAACTTTCTTACGATATTGATGGAATTGTCATTAAAGTAAATTCTTTCGCGCAACAACAAAAATTAGGACGTACTGCCAAGAATCCGCGTTGGGCAATTGCCTACAAATTTAAAGCCGAAAAAGTATCTACAAAATTGTTAAGTGTTGATTATCAAGTTGGTAGAACCGGAATTGTGACGCCTGTCGCAAATTTGGAGCCCGTGCCGTTGGCAGGAACGATTGTGAAAAGAGCCACTTTGCATAATGTGGATGTCATTCACGCATTGGATATTCATCATGATGATTACTTGTTTGTTGAAAAGGGTGGGGAAATTATTCCTAAAATTGTGGGAGTCGATATGGATAAAAGAGACCCCCAATCTCAACCTATCGATTTCATTACACGATGTCCCGAATGTGGCGCTCTGCTGCAAAAAAACGAAGACGAAGCCGGTACTTTCTGCCCGAATGATATACACTGCAATCCGCAAATAAAAGGGAAGTTGGAACATTTTATCTCCCGAAAAGCGATGAATATCGACTCTTTGGGCGAAGGGAAAATTGAAGTTTTGTTTGATAATGGTTTGGTTAGAAATATTGCAGATTTTTATCAGTTGAATTACCAAAATTTGTATGGTTTAGAAAAAAAAATAGCCGCTGATGGCGATAAAAACGAAAGAATTATCAGCTTCAGAGAGAAAACCGTCGAGAATATTTTGGCAGGCATAGAACAATCCAAAAAAGTACCGTTTGAAAGAGTACTTTTTGCGATCGGTATTCGTTATGTGGGTGAAACAACGGCCAAAAAATTGGCGCGTCATTTCCAAAATATGGATGCCTTATCTTCTGCCACTGAAGCGGAATTATTGGAAGTCAATGATGTGGGGGAACGTGTGGCGGAAAGCATCATCAACTACTTCAATCAATCCGAAAACTTGGAAATATTGGTGCGCTTGCGAAATTCAAATTTGCAATTTGCAATTTCTGAAAGTGATAATGCACTATTATCCGGCAAATTAGATGGAAAATCGGTTGTTGTGAGCGGAGTTTTTACAATTCCTCGCGATGAAATGAAACGAAAAATAGAATTACACGGCGGAAAAAATGTTTCTTCGATATCCAAAAATACAAGTTTCGTGTTAGCCGGTGATAATATGGGACCGGAAAAAAGAAAAAAAGCCGCTGCACTGAATATCCCGATTTTATCGGAATCGGATTTTTACCAATTAATTGCTGATTAGTGCTTTACAATGAGTTTTTTGACGATTTGTTCATTGTTTGCAGTTTGAACACGTACAAAGTATATTCCCGAAGGATAAGATGAACATGCAATTGTAAATGTGTTGTTTCCTGTCACTTCTTGTTGGTAAACCATTTGTCCTATGTAATTGATTAATTGAATATTAGATAATCTTTCACCTTCAATGGTAATGGATTCGTTGGCAGGATTGGGATAGATATTGATGGAACTTGGCAGATTTTCGGCCATTCCTATTCTTTGAGTAATGGTCAACATAAGTGTCAGCATGCTATCGCAATCATTGAGAATCGGTATTTGGCGTTGGAATTGAAAATTGCCGACATTTTGAGTTTGATAACTCGGAATGTGAAAGCCGTATTCGTCATAAGTATTTCCTTGCATAATGGTGTCGTAGATGAGA
>CAYYHC010000211.1:0-3035 GCA_964471715.1 uncultured Lentimicrobiaceae bacterium
CCGCGCAATGCATCTTCATTACGATACGTCGGTTCAAAAATGATGGTGGAACACAAAGAAGGCACCAACCCACTTTGACGTGGGATGCCGAATTTGGTGGGAAAGTCGCTTCGAACTCGCGCAATAACCTTCATTCTAATGTTAGTGTCCGCAGCCGCCAGGACCATGTGAGCAGCCTCCGCAGCCGGAAGTTTTTTTATCTTGACGACAACATGCGGGCAGCTTGGCGCGCGCGGCAGGATCGGCTTTTACATTGTTGGCATCATAACCTAATTTGCTTATGCCTTGACATATAGCTTCGACAGTGGTTTGATTGGCATCGTAAGATACGGTCAATTTTGCCGTTTTTATATCATACGAACATTGTTTAACGCCTTTCCATTGGGGAACGTTGTTCATCATTCTTGTTTTACATTGTTCAGAAACCCCATTCGTTTGAATGACAGCGGTGCGGATGTTGCTTTTTTGTGCAAACGTTGAAAGCCCTATTACGGTAAGAAGGGCAAATACCAATAGACGTTTCATTTTTTATGTTTTAAAATTTCAGGCGACAAAGGTAATATTTTTTTGGTTAGGTCGGTACTATTCTGACGATAAATTTTGATAACCGCTACTTATTGCATTTTTTCTAAAAACGTTTATGGTATCCGCATAAAGCAAAAGGTGTGAATAAGCCAACGACAAGGCAATAAAAAAACCACCTTATTGTAAGGTGGCTCTCGTACCGTGTGGGGGATTCGAACCCCCGATTTCAAGGATGAAAACCTTGCGTCCTGGGCCGACTAGACGAACACGGCATCTGCTTTTTTGAGGCTGCAAAAATACAACTATTTTTGAATAATCCAACACTTTCGATAAAAAAAATTATTTTTTCATCGAAATGTCCGGTTCAAACTTGAAACCCAGACGTTTAGCAGTTTTCAAAATCAAAATTTGATCTTCAATTTGGGTAATATCGTTCACCGATACTTCCATTAAATTGGAATATTCCGGAACTAAAAGGTCAAAATTAATCGTATATCGAATGGCAGAATACAAAATTTCGGTAATTGCTTCCTTATCCAACTCTTTGGAATTGAAATTATTCAGAACTTGCGCCAATTCTCTTTTACCTTCCACATAATAGTGTTTATCGCTATTAATAAAAATACGTCCTATCATATAACCACTGTCATTGATTCTATTATACTTGAAAGAATCGGACAAAAAGTTGAAAATCTGAATCATGCCACAGTAGGAGCGATTTTTGTTTTCTTTGATATAGGGGGTTTTCATCACTTCGTGGTCACGGGGAAATTCAAAAATGTTGGTATGCATTAAAAAGATGAGAATATCTCCGGCGAAACGCAGTTTGAATTCAAATTGATTTTTATCGGTAAAGTGTACCGAAACACGTTCATGGTCGTTGGCAAAATTATCCTTGTAATAATCCTCAAATTTGCGTGCACTCTCTTTGAAAAGTTGCATTGTTTCCAAGGTATTGTTGTATATTTGCTGTTTTAATTCGCCTTTATCAACCAATAAATTACAAATTTTTTCAGGATCGTTTTCCATAATTTTATTTTAAAGTTAAGTATTCCAATGGATTAAGGGGAAATCCGTTATGCCATAATTCAAAATGAAGATGTACGCCTTTGTCGGTGACACCGCTTTTTCCCATTTGCGCAATTGGCTCACCGGCAGCCACTTGGGCACCTTTCGTTTTCAATAATATATTGTTATGTTTATAAACGGAAATAAGATTATTGTGATGTTGAATAATGATGACATTCCCATCCGTGGCATCGTAGCCGGAGAAGATGACAATTCCATCTGCCACACTGTTAATCAATGTGTTAGGTTTGTTTCTAATATTAATACCATACTCATGTTGTGAAGCATTATAGTATGAGATGATGGTCCCCATTGTCGGAAACTGCAACAACAGATTTTCCACATCCGCCTTACGATTAATGGAAACGGTTTGTGTTGATGTTTGTGCAGGTAATTTTGAGGTAAGTTGTTGAGCATCTTGACGAAGCAACATTTCCGCTTCCGTATGTTCGGCAGTAATCTCGGTAGGAACGGGCGACACATTATCGGCTTCGGAAACATCTTGTTCCAACTCGTTTGGCATCACCTGATCATTCAAAATTCGATAGAAATTATCAATATATTGCTGATTTTGAACCAACATTTTTTCGACTGTTTCTACCCTTTTGGCAGCCGCCTTATACTTTCTGTATTCATCGGGACTGGTATAACCCGGCACGTAAACCCGCAGCGGAGTAAATGCTATCAACATCGCAGTAAGTACAATCAACAGGATGGCGGAAGTAGTAACCACGACAAAAATATTTTTGGGACTTAATAAAAAAGAAAAGCTATCGTGATGAGTAGAATCATTGCGGATAATCAAACGATATTTAATCCTCCAATTCTTTCTAATTTTTTGCCAGAAAATGAGTGCTTTTTTAATAAAATTCATAAATCATACAACTTCTTGTTCTAAAAAATATCGCGTGCAAATTTACACAAAAAAATGATTCTAATACCGAGTGTGTTTATTTATCAACGACAATAAATCAAATTTTCGGATGTAAAAGATAAGCCCGATTAAAAAGATTCGTAATCTTTACATGTAAAAATACCATCCTTAATTGCATGTTCAAGAAATGAAGGTTGCCAATTTGGGCATCTATCATTCTTTTTATAGTGATTGGTATCCCTATTGAACCGTGAAATAGAACATTTTATTTAATAATCAATACTCAATCGGGTATTTTGGGGGATAAAAGCTTTTTAATTTTCTTTTTCTCCCAAAATACTACTTGATTATAAGGCAATATAATTATTAGATTTTTTTCTTTTTTCTTGCCTCCACAATTGAATATGCGATACCACCAATAATTGTTGCATAGATAATAAATATACAAGTGTAAGATATTGGTTCCGATTTTCCCAACTTTATCACTCAAATTTTAAAACATTTGTAATTGATTGATAGATAATATTATACTGATTTTGCGACACAAAATTAGGTGTCGCAAAAGAAA
>CAYYHC010000212.1:0-3011 GCA_964471715.1 uncultured Lentimicrobiaceae bacterium
CATTCCGAATGGAGCGTAGCGGAATGAGGAATCTCGTGTTCACCGCCGCCGCTTTCCCTCCCCACTACGACTTGCAACCGTGTCATTCCGAATGGAGCGTAGCGGAATGAGGAATCTCGTGTTCACCGCCGCCGCTTTCCCTCCCCACTACGACTTGCAACCGTGTCATTCCGAATGGAGCGTAGCGGAATGAGGAATCTCGTGTTCACCGCCGCCGCTTTTCCTCCTACCGCGCCAACGATTGTAGCGGATACCCCGCAGCAGCTTTCCAGTGAACAATTGACAGTGAACAATTTAAAATTATTAGGGGTGAGAGTGCCGACAAGGTCAGGCTGCGCGGAGTATGAGCGAAAAGCGTGACGGCAGTTGTGCGTCGAATGGTGCGGGGGCAAAACTGCCGGGGTGCCCAAATAATCTATAAATAATTGATATTAAATAATTTACAATAAGAACAACAATCGTTAAATGCAAATTTGATGAGACATAATTTTTTCCGTTGAAAGATAAAATAATACAATATTATATCTTTCAACGGAAACTTTATAATTATTAAGCGAATGGAAAAAGCACCAAGACGCTACTTTTTAATCAACTTGTAGGTAGTTTGTCTATTTTGGCTTTGGATGCGGATGAAATACAATCCTGCGGATAAATCTTGCACGGAAATGACATTCTTTTCGTCTCCTAACCATCCTTTTTTCAACACTTTACCCAAAAGATTTACGATTTCGTATTGTGCAGATGGTTGTGTGGAATGAATGCAGATAGTGGTAGTGGCAGGGTTGGGATAAATAGAGAAATTGTCGCTATTTTCGGTTTCTGTAATGCCCACATTATATTCTTGTTCAACTTCTACCGTACGGATAATAGTTCCATCGGTAATGGTCAACATGGCGTATCTTGAGGTTCCGATAGTATTTTCGCTATTGGTAGTCAACATGATAGTCCTATTGTCGCTTCCGGTTTGTGGTGTAACCGTCAACCAAGAAGCATTATTGCTAATGGTCCAATTTACGTTGGAAAGTACGGCAAAAGTGGCGGTACGTCCTGCGGGAGTGCCCATCACTATTTCATCGGTAGAGGTGTTCAAAAACGGATCGATGCCCGCCTGTTGAACGGTAATGACGGTATTTGTATAAGCGGACGTCGCTGTAATGGTTGCCGTTCTTGGGGTACTTCCCGGATTGCTATTCAACGCCGTAACCGTAATGGTTGCATTGCCAACCGCATGATTTTCGGATAATAAAACCCAACTTTCATTGCATTGTAAATCCCATTCCACATTTGCCTGAATGTCAAAAGAGTTGGTTGAAACAGCCGGTTGCGCCAATAAAACAACATTTGGAGTAGCATTAATAAATGGAATTATCGGATTTTGTACCACAACTATTGTTTCACTGCCTACTCCTTCGCCATTAATCGTAATGGTGCATGAAATACTATCATCCAAAGAAGTATTGTCATTATTGGCAACAATAATAATGTTTGCAGAGCCGTGACCGGACATCGGTGTAATGGTGAACATATCTCCGCAATCGGTAGTAATGGTCCAATCGGTGTTGGTAGTCAAGTGAATAGTATCGGAAGAGCCTTGTGCGGCATTGAGGTCAACTTGGTTATCATCCACCGTAAGAAACGGCTCGCTCCCTACCATAAAAATGCTTTGACAAACTTGTGATGACACACAATTATTGTCATAAACCGCTTCTACACAATAGTTATAGTTTCCACCCATCAAGTTATTATCAGTATATTGCGTATTGGTAGTGGTCGTAATCAATTGCCCATCTCTGTAAACGCGATAAGTGATATTCGCGTCGCCTTCAATCGTAATGTCATCAACACAGAAGAAAAATTGGTCATTGGATACGCAATGGATGGCAACATATTTCGCTGCAGCAGGAACCGTATAGCTGTATTGCGTCCAATTGGTTGTGGAGGTCGTCAAATTACTCAAGTTGGTAAAATCGCTTTGTGCCATTCCGGTTGTGGAATAAGCAACATAAAATTGCTCAGATGAATAACTTGTATGTGCGGAACGTCCATAAAACGAGAACGTAAAGTTGTTTGCAAAATTCAATTCGGGACTGATAATCCAATCGTTGTTGGTTGTTCCATCGGCAATAGGCACACCGAAAAACTTATTTCCGGAATGTGCTGTCATAGAAATACTTCCTGTTACTTGTGTAGCATCCATTACGATATAGGCCATCGGACTTCCTTCGTTGGTAAATGCAAGTGAGGAATAAGTGTACGTATTGGCACCATCACCATCAATATAGCTCCAACCGATGCTTCCGGGGGAGTTGATAGTGAATGCGGTGTGAGACTCCACATCTTCCACGATGGATGCAGTGAATGGAGAACTCCAAGACAAATCGGCTGTAACATCATTGGTAGCCACTACAGTAAAATTGGTAGGCGCATCGCAATCGCCTTGGGCGGTAGCCGTACCCGTCAAAGTAACCACTACGGGAGTTTCGCCGGCACTTGTCAAAGTAAGTGTTCCATTATGTGTTCCCACTGCAGTGGGTTGATAATGAACATATAACGTGCCGCCATTGGCAGTCAGGGTTGTTGTTGTACTCCAAGTAATGTTATTGGTGGACACTTGAAAAGGTGCCGCTGTGGTAACGGCAATATTGTTACTTAATCCTGAAGTAGTAACGACCACACTTTGGGATGCGGAGGTTGTTCCGACAGTTGTATTAAAATCCAATTCGCCCGGTTCCACCTGAATAGCAGAAGCATAGCTTAGTGCGCAAGCAACGGCGGCTTCAGCGTTGATATATCCGTTGCCGTCAATTTGATTGGAGCCGGAAGCCAGCGGAGTGGCAGTAGATTGTAAACATTCCAACACTTGATCGGGGGTAATATCGGCATAAGCAGACACTAACAAACCGCATAAGCCGGCTACCATCGGGCAAGCCATCGAGGTGCCCTGCATTCCGTCGTAGTTTGTATTATCGAAAGTGGTGACGCCGTAAACGCGGTACAACTGTGAGGTACAA
>CAYYHC010000213.1:0-3002 GCA_964471715.1 uncultured Lentimicrobiaceae bacterium
AATACTGCCAAAGCTTTCAACGACAAGTTGGATTTCGACGGTGTGATCCTCACCAAAATGGATGGTGATACACGCGGCGGTGCGGCATTAACGGTAAAAGCCATTGTAAATAAACCTATTAAGTTTATCGGTACCGGCGAGAAGATGGAAGCACTTGACGTTTTCCACCCCGACAGAATGGCGGAAAGAATTTTAGGAATGGGCGATATTCGCTCTTTCGTGGAAACAGCCCAAGCGCAGTTTGATGCCGACGAAGCTGCCAAACTACAAAAGAAATTGGCTAAAAACCAATTTGATTTCAACGATTTCTTGAACCAAATTGCACAAATTAAAAAAATGGGCAATGTGAAAGAGTTGATGGGAATGATTCCGGGAATGGGCAAAGCCGTTCGCGATATGGATATCGATGATAACTCTTTCAAAAGCGTTGAAGCCATCATCTTGGCAATGACCCCTGACGAAAGAAGTAACCCTGAAATTATTAACGGAAGTCGCAAAAAACGTATCGCTAATGGTAGCGGCACTGATATTCAGGAAGTTAATCGTTTGATTAAACAGTTTTTCGATACTCGTAAAATGATGAAAATGGTCAACAATGGAAAAGCAAAGAATTTGATGCAAGCCCTCAGCACTCGCAAACAAAGATAATTCGCATTTTCTATATCACAAAAAAAGGCTGCCTTTCGGCAGCCTTTTTCATAGCATAATGACAAATTACATTTCAAGATACCATTTTCCTTCAAATTTCACCAATTGATCTTTTGTTTCTTGTGTGTCCTTGGTGCCATCTTTTTTCGTCCACTCTAATTTAGTGGTAACGGTAGCTTTGTCGCCATTTTCTTCTGTACTGATAACTTCAAATTTCGTTAATTCCTGTTCTTGCGTAATCAATTTAAAAAATTCAACATAATCGGATTTTTCTTGTTCTGTAAGTTCTTTTTCGGTTTTCACTAATTTCAAGGTGCCTTCAAAATCCTTTTTTTGAATTAATTCGTACATGGCTTTTACGGTTTTTTCAGGACTGCTTTGTGAAGAACATCCAATAAATACTACAGCTAATAAAGCTACAAACAATAAACTAATTTTTTTCATCTTAATAATTTTGATTAATAAATTTTGGGTTACTTTTTGGCTGCAAAGATATGAAATTTTCGTAATGAATATAATTTTTTTAAAAAAACAATACAATTATTCCATTCTTAATATATTGATACTTCGTTCTTTCTTCTTCTTCTTTTAAAATGTAATCTAAAAAATAATAAATTTTATTTGATTGATTATCAATAATTTACAAAAATATCTAATTATAAGAAAATTCTACCATAAAAGCTGAAATTTTCGGGAACCCATATCAACCTTCCGAAGAAGTTATTTGTTGGCAAGACAATTTTTCGATACTTGGAAACATAGATCTTTCGCATTTTCCATATAAATAAAAAAGGCTGCCTTTCGGCAGCCTTTTTTATAACATAATGGCTTATTACATTTCAAGATACCATTTTCCTTCAAATTTCACTAATTTTTCTTTTGATTCTTGTGTGTCTTTGGTGCCATCTTTTTTGGTCCACTCTAATTTAGTGGTAACAGTAGCTTTATCGCCATTTACTTCTGTATTGACAATTTCATATTTCGTTAATTCTTGTTCTTCGGTAATCATTTTCATAAATTCAACGTAATCTTTTTTGTCTTGATCTGTAAGTTCTTTTTCAGTTTTTACTAAATCCAAAGTAGCTTCAAAATCCTTTTTTTGTACTAAGTCGTACATGGCTTTTACGGTTTTTTCAGGACTGCTTTGTGAAGAACATCCAATAAATACTACAGCTAATAAAGCTACAAACAATAAACTAATTTTTTTCATAATAATAATTTTGATTAATAATTTTGGGTTACTTTTCGGCTGCAAAGATAGGAAAAATTCGTAATGAAATTACTTTTTCAAAAAACAATACAATTATTTCATTCTTAATATATTGATACTTTATTTTTTCATTTTTTTTAAAATACAACAAAAAAAAACAATGATAATAGTAAACAAATGTCGGTTTTAAATGTAATTATTGATGTGAAATTGGTGGTGTATAAATGGACTTCGTACATCATCCTTTACAATAATATTATTAACAAGAAGTCCTTATAAAACAATTATGGCAAAATATGTATGTTCCGTTTGTGGTTACGTTTACGATCCTGAAGTAGGGGATCCTGATAGTGGAATAGCTCCCGGCACTCCGTTCGAAGAGATTCCCGATGATTGGACATGTCCATTGTGTGGCGTTGGAAAAGAAGATTTTGAAATGGAATAATTGCCTATGTACCTTAATAAAACTATTGCCGACAATATTTATTATGTTGGCGTAAATGATCGACAAAAAGAACTTTTTGAAAACTACTTACCCCTTCCTCAAGGGGTAAGTTACAATTCGTATCTTATTGTAGATAAAAATGTTACTCTGATTGACACCGTTGACATCTCCTTTTCGGGCATTTTTCTCAACCAATTGGATGCTATTTTGCACGGTCGCGCCGTAGATTACCTCGTCGTCAATCACATGGAACCCGACCACGCCGGCTCTATTCAACTTCTAAAGAATCGCTATCCCGATATACAAATTGTAGGAAATAAAAAAACTTTCGATTTTTTGAAAGGTTATTTTGGAATCGACAGCAATTTGATTGAGATTACCGAGGGATCAAAATTGTCAATCGGTAAATACGAACTCTCATTTTATATGGCTCCGATGGTTCATTGGCCCGAAGTGATGGTGGCGTACGAACCTCAAAATCAGATACTTTTCTCTGCAGATGCTTTCGGCACTTTTGGTGCACTAAACGGAAGTTTCAAAGATTCGGAACTTAATCTTGACACTTTTTGGGATGAAATGAGACGTTATTATGCCTGTATTGTAGGAAAATATGGCGTTCCAACACAGAATGCGCTTACCAAATTGAGCGGATTGCCCATTCAAACCATTTGCTCTACCCACGGACCTGTTTGGCATGAC
>CAYYHC010000214.1:0-2681 GCA_964471715.1 uncultured Lentimicrobiaceae bacterium
GAAGGTATTGGTCTTTTCCGTATCGAACACATGTTCTATGGCGAAGATGGTAAAGAACCATTGGTAAAATTACGCAATATGATTTTGGCAAACACTACTGCCGAACGTGTTGCTGCTTTGAACGAATTGGAACCTTTCATCCGCAAAGCTGCCAAAGGTACACTTAAAGTAATGGATGGCAAACCTCTTACTTTCAGATTGATGGACCCACCATTGCACGAATTTGTTCCTCAAGAAGAAGACAAACAAATCGAATTGGCAAAAGAAAGAGGAATGGAACTTGCCGAATTGAAAAGACGTATTGAAGCATTACACGAAATTAACCCGATGATGGGATTACGTGGTGTTCGTTTGGGAATCGTTTATCCTGAAATTACTGAAACTCAATTCCGTGCTTTGTTCGAAGCTACTGCCGAATTAGTAAAAGAAGGTGCCGATCCACATTTGGAAATTATGGTTCCGCTTACCATCAATGTAAAAGAACTTCAACATCAAAAAGCCATTGCCGACCGCGTATTGGCACAAGTTGAAGCCAAATTCGGTGTTAAAGTTGACTATAAATATGGTACAATGATTGAAATTCCGCGTGCCACTTTAGTAGCTGACGATATTGCTAAAGTTGCCGACTTCTTCTCATTCGGCACCAACGACTTAACCCAAATGACTTTCGGTTTCTCACGCGATGACGTGAACAAAATCGTGAGCGAATATACCAAAAACGGTATCATTCCTGCCGACCCATTCAACACATTAGACCAAGAAGGTGTTGGTCAATTGGTACAAGCCGGTGTTCAACGCGGACGCTTTGTAAAACCGAATCTTAAAGTTGGTGTATGCGGCGAACATGGTGGTGACCCTGCTTCTGTAGAATTTTTCTACAAAACAGGCATGACTTACGTATCTTGCTCTCCGTTCCGCGTACCGGTAGCCCGCGTAGCTGCTGCTCAAGCCGCTATCAACAGAGGCGACGATGGCTGCGAATGCTGCTGCGGATGCCAATCTAAATAATGATTATGAACATAAGTGCATACTTATCACCGATAGATGTGGAATCTTTGGGATTAACAAAAAATCCGGAAGATCCACATCTTCTTTTTAATATTGTTGATTTTTATTCTCAAGGAGAACCGAATCTCGACAATGTGCAAATTGCAATTTTGGGCGTGCCCGAAGCACGAAATGCTTTCAATAATCCCAATACCATTATTGCACCCGATGAAATACGCCGTCAATTTTACAAGCTTTATTGTTGGAAAAAAAATGTAAAAATCATTGATTTAGGAAACCTTATCATCGGGAATGAGATTGAAGATACTTACGAAATCCTTTCCGATATACTATCCTCTCTCATTACAGACAACATTATTCCGATTATTCTCGGAGGCAGCAATGACCTTGCATTCGCCAACTATTTGGCTTACGAAAAATTGGAAAAATTAATCAATATCGTAGCAATAGATGCTCGTTTTGACTTAGGAAGCGAAAATACTCCGTTACGTTCCGATGCCTATCTGAACAAGATGATTCTTCGCCAACCCAATTTTTTGTTGAATTACTCCAACATTGGTTATCAAACTTATATGAACAGCCCTGAAACCATCGAAATGATGGATAAATTGTTCTTTGAAGTTTACCGCGTTGGTGCTCTGCGTCAAGATTTGGACGAGGCAGAACCTATTGTAAGAAATGCGGAAATGATTTCGTTGGATATTTCCGCCATCCGCCATCCCGACGCTCCGGGTAATCCGAACAGCTCGGCCAATGGATTTTACGGAGAAGAAATTTGTCAAGTGGCAATGTATGCAGGTATTAGCGACAAATTATCCTCTTTTGGCATTTATGAGTACGACCCATTATTGGATTTTAATGGTCAAACGGCTCAATTGATTGGACATATTATTTGGTATTTTATTGAAGGATACCTAAATAGACACGATGATTTATCATTTAAAGATAAAAATAATTATATTAAACATAGCGTTACCGTATCAGAAGGAGTTGACGAATTGGTCTTCCATTGTAGCAAAAAGACCGGTCGCTGGTGGGTAGTCGTACCAGTCATTAATATTGAAAAAAAAACACAACAAAATTACTTTCTGCCATGTTCTCACAATGACTATTTGACAGCATGCAACGATAAAATGCCTGAACGTTGGTGGCGTGCTTTTAATAAATTTAATAGATAATGGACATGATGAAAAAATGGTTAGGAGTTATGGTGCTTATTACAGTCCTGGCTCCCTTGTCGGCACAAACTGCCGACACTACGAAACCCGCCAAACCAAAATATTGGACTTTTGGCGGTTTAGTGAGCCTGAATTTTTCCGAAACAATGCAATGGAATTGGGCTGCCGGTGGTAATAATAATGGCAATGGCGTACTTTCTGCCAACGTTAAACTTACCTATAAAAAAGAAAAAATTGCCTGGGAAACAACTTTCGATTCCGATTACGGTTGGATGTGGGCGCCCAGCACAAATTTTAAATGGCGCAAATCAAACGATAAAATCATTTTTAGTTCCAAATTCGGCTGGGAGTTCCATAAATCTTGGTTCCTAACGATAATGGCAAACTTCAAATCACATTATTGGAAAGGATATGAATACACCCTTGATAATAACAAAGTAGAACAAGAAACTTTTGCATACAACTGGTTATCACCTTCTTACAGCGATTTGTCAG
>CAYYHC010000214.1:2691-2943 GCA_964471715.1 uncultured Lentimicrobiaceae bacterium
AAAATTCTTGGCTCCTTCTTATACAGACATCGCAGTCGGTATCGATTGGAAACCCAACGAAATATTTACCATTTATTTGTCACCCGTCGCCGGACGTATTACGACCGCTACAGATTCATTGCTCCGCGCAAAATATGGTGTAAAGCCCGACAAAACATTTAAAACCGAATTGGGTGCCACTTTCAAAGCAGGGGTTAACTTTGCAAGAATCAAGAATTTTAAAGTCATTTCCACACTGACTCTTTTTACACC
>CAYYHC010000215.1:0-2780 GCA_964471715.1 uncultured Lentimicrobiaceae bacterium
GTCACCAATGGCGTCCATTATCCGACGTGGGCACACAAAAAATGGCAACAACTCCATAGTCAAATTCTGGGGAAAGATTATAAACAGGATATCTCCAATGCACAAATGTGGGAAAAAATTTACGATACGGACGATGTGTCAATTTGGAACATTAAGAATGAACTTCGCGCCGAAATGTTGGCAAACGTTCGCGAATTGGTAAATGTTCAGATGCGTGAACGTAATGATTCTCCGGCATTGATTCTTAAAACGATTAAAGCCATCAAAGATGATGTCCTCACCATTGGATTTGCTCGCCGCTTTGCTACCTATAAACGTGCCTATCTGCTCTTTATGAATGAGGAAAAATTACACAATTTGGTTAATAATCCCGAACATCCTATGCAATTCATCTTTGCAGGAAAAGCACATCCGCACGATAAAGCCGGTCAAGATTTAATCAAAAAAATCATTGAAGTATCGAGGAAACCGAATTTCGTCGGAAAGATAATCTTTTTGGAGAATTACGATATGATTTTAGCCAAAAAACTTATTTCCGGTTGCGATATCTGGTTGAATACACCTACACGACCGATGGAAGCCTCCGGAACAAGCGGCGAAAAAGCGGTAATGAATGGTGTTCTCAACTTTAGTGTGTTAGACGGCTGGTGGGCAGAAGGTTATGTTCCCAATGCAGGTTGGGCAGTAGATGAAAAAATTACTTACGCCAACAACCAAATGCAAGATGAATTGGATGCTGCAAACCTGTTTTCTATCTTTGAAGAAGAAATTATCCCCGCCTTCTACAATCGTACCGACAATATTCCAATGATGTGGGTTGAAAAAATGAAAAATAACTTTGCCCGAATTTCCCCTCATTTCACTATGAAACGTCAATTAGATGACTATTACGAAAAATACTACAATAAACTTTCGGAACGAACCGACTTATTAACTCAAAATCAATTCGCTAATTTATATCAATTGGTACAATGGAAAAACAAAATGATAACGGCATGGGATAATATCGAATTGATTAGCAACTCTTTACCGGATGATCCGGACAGTACATTCTACTTGGGCGAAAACAAAATCATTGAGGTAGAAGTCAACTTGGGAAGTATTAATCCTGAAGATGTCAAAGTTGAAATCTTATTTACTCATAAAAAGAATGACAGACAAGAACTATTTAGCAAATACCAATTGCACTGTGTTGAAACTCAAAATGGAATTTCTAAATTTGTACTTGCTATCGGTGCCAAATATGCCGGAATATGGGGATGTGCCGTTCGTATTATTCCCGCCAATCCACTTTTGGCACACGATATGGAACTGAATCTCGTAAAATGGATATAATATACCAAAATTAATATCATTATATATCAATTATTTATAATAAAAATTCTTTATATTAAGACGCGGAATAAAACATTTGTAAAAAAACTTGTTTAGTACAAAGTTTATTTTTTCGTTATCATTAAAAACTAAATAAAAACGATATGAGTCTTTATCAATCTTCTGTAAAAAAACCGATTATGACTGCGCTAATCTATGTTGCTGTAGCCATCATAGGAGTTTTTTCGTTAAGTAAATTACCCGTTGACCTTTTCCCGAACATGGGGGAAAATACGATTATGGTTTTTACTACTTATCCCGGAGCAAGTGCTGCCGATATTGAAAACAATGTCACCAAACCATTGGAAAACGTTCTCAACAGCGTTAGCGATTTAAAGAACATTACTTCCAATTCCAAGGAGAACTATTCTATTGTCAGTCTGGAATTTGAATGGGGAATTGACATCGATGAAGCCACCAATGATGTGCGCGACAAATTGGATATGGTCACATCAATGCTGCCGGATGAGTGCAACACGCCCTTTTTATTCAAATTTAGTATGGATGACATTCCGATTTTGATGCTTTCGGTTCAATCGGCGGAAAGTACCAATGCTTTATATAAAATATTGGATGATAAAGTTGCATCTCCCATCAGCCGTATCGGTGGGGTAGGTACCGTTTCCATTTCCGGGGCACCCCAACGTGAAGTCGCCATCTATTGCGACCCCTATAAATTGGAAGCTTATAATCTTACCATTGAAAGTATCGCGGGTGTAATCGGAGCAGAAAATAGAAACTTCCCATTGGGAGCAATGGACATCGGTTCCGAAACCTACTCAATGCGTGTTCAAGGCGAATTTGCCGATGCTTACCAAATGAAAAATATTGTAGTAGGAAGTTATGATAATAAAAATGTCTATTTAAGCGATGTGGCTGTCGTTAAAGATACTGTGCAGGAAAGAATGCAGGAGGTTTACAATAATGGTGTCCGCGGAGCTATGATTATTGTACAAAAACAATCCGGTGCCAACTCGGTCGAAATCTCTAAAAAGGTGATGGATCTTATTCCTGAAATTCAAAAGAATTTGCCGAGCGATGTAAAAATAGGTGTAATTGCGAATACATCAGATAGTATTACCAATACCATTAATAGTTTGAAAGAAGCAATTATTTTGACATTAATTCTTGTTGTATTTGTGGTTCTATTTTTCTTGGGACGTTGGCGCGCCACTATTATTGTGGCATTGTCCATCCCTGTCTCTTTGGTCGCTTCGTTTATCTATTTGGCGGTCACCGGAAGTAGCTTGAATATCATTTCACTATCTTCATTAAGTATCGCCATCGGTATGGTCGTCGATGATACAATTGTGGTTCTGGAAAATATTACCACCCACATTGAACGAGGGACAAAACCTAAGTCGGCTGCGGTTTTCGCTACCAGTGAGGTCTCCCTCTCTATTGTT
>CAYYHC010000216.1:0-2718 GCA_964471715.1 uncultured Lentimicrobiaceae bacterium
GTTGCTCAGTTCACCACCGACTTTGCAGTGCGGACCGACGGTGGTAGCACCGTAAATTTTGGCACCCATTTTGGTGGTAGAGTGTTCGCACAGCGCAAAAGGTCCGCGAATCATCGTTCCTTCCATTACCTCAGCATCTTTTCCGATGTAAATACTACCACTTTTAGTGTTAAAAGTGGCATTTTCTATTTCTGCACCTTCTTCGATGAACAATTGATCGGCATTACCTATCAGGACGTTCCCGTTTTCCAACGTACAAGATTTTCTATTCTGAGTAACCAATTCAAAATCACTCGTTATTTCTTGTTCGTTATATTGAAAAATATGGAAGGGATATTGTAAAATTGTGTATGATTTTGGGAAGAAAATGGAAGAAAATGAAGTTAATTTTGCATTCTCCGAAAGTAAATCGGCAGAATTAATCTGTGAAATCTGTTCTTGATTGGCACGGAATGCGAGTAGAACGTTATCGGCATAGAGAGCCTCTCCGATTTTTAAATTTTGAATCGCATCTACTAATTCGCTATTGGGTAACAATGAACCCAAAATGAATAAATTGTCCTCGTCGGTGTGGAGTGGAAATTTTACTTGCAGGTACTCTTCCGTCATAGATGAGGAAGAGAGATGAAGTCGTTTTTCCCATTTTTCGCGAATGGTCAGAATACCACAACGAATGTCAGCTGCGGGTCTCGTGAAAGTGAGTGGCAGCAAATGAAAACGGTATATATTGTCGAATAATATCAGGTTCATGTTCCGTTGAAAAAATTAAAAAAAAGAGGCTCTTTTCTTTTAAAAAAAAGCCTCGCAAAAATAATTAATTATTTTGATTAATTCTCTTTTTTGGTAGAATGTTTTGCATATTTGTTGCGGAATTTATCCACACGACCTGCGGTATCTACCAATTTCATTTTTCCTGTAAAGAAAGGATGTGAAGTATTGGAAATTTCCAATTTAATTAAAGGGTATTCCTTACCATCTTCCCATACAATTGTATCTTTTGTTTTAACGGTTGACTTGGTCAAAAATGCGGTTTCATTGGACATATCTTTAAAAACAACCGTTCTGTAATCTTTTGGGTGAATCTCTTTTTTCATTATCTTTATTCTTTAAATTTCGGGCTGCAAAAATACAACTTTTTTTATATAAAACCATGATTGAAATAATATTTTTTCAAGAAGATGAAATTGTTGAATAAATAGGTGCATTTTAAGTGCAAAAGAAAGTGAAAAAAAGTAGCAATAATTATTATGGTGGACAAGTTTTTAGTCATTTTTTGCAATCATTATTTTATAGTTTCAAATAGTTTTGCCTCGCAGCCGCTTTTTAATGGACAATTAGAAGGATGAAATAGCCGACAAGGTCAAGCTGCAGAAAGCATATTCGAAAGCGTGACGGCGCGCCGGAAATATTCGATAATCAGTTCATTACGGAATAGCTGAGGCGCGCCGGGGTGGTCAAAGTCAAGAAACTGTAAAAAATGCAATATTTAACCCCTAATTATCAAAAAAAAAGATGTAACTTTGCTCCCGCAAATCAAGAAGATAGAATAGAATTAAACAATTATAAATCAAATCATTATAGAAAAATTATCATTATGGCAAAAATGCTTTTATTAGGAGATGAAGCTATTGCACAAGGTGCACTTGATGCAGGCTTATCAGGGGTTTATGCTTATCCGGGTACCCCGTCAACGGAAATTACCGAGTATATTCAGAATTCCAAACAGGCGGCCGAGGGAAATATCCACAGTATCTGGGCAGGAAACGAAAAAACGGCTATGGAATCTGCTATTGGTATGTCTTATGCCGGTAAACGCGCTCTTGTATGTATGAAACACGTGGGTTTGAACGTTGCAGCCGACCCGTTTATGAATTCCGCAATTACCGGTGCCAACGGCGGTATCGTCGTTTTAGTGGCTGATGATCCATCGATGCACTCTTCACAAGATGAACAAGATTCTCGCTACTACGCCAAATTTGCGATGATTCCCATCTTTGAACCCTCCAACCAACAAGAAGCTTATGATATGGCTCGCGCTGCTTTTGATTTGTCCGAAAAATACAAAACACCTGTTTTGTTGAGAGTTACCACCCGCCTCGCGCACTCCCGCGCCGGTGTGGAGCGTCGCGAACCCCAACCGCAAAACCCAATCTCCCTCTGTTCAAATCCAAAACAATTTATCTTGTTGCCTGCCAATGCACGCGTTTTCTATCGCGAATTGTTGGCAAAACAACCCGATTTTGAAAAAGAAGCCGAAACTTCCCGTTTCAATCAATATATTGATGGAAAAGATAAATCTTTAGGTATTATCGTTTCCGGAATCGCTTATAATTACTTGATGGAGAACTTTGTAGGCAAAACTTGCCCCTATCCTGTATTGAAAATTACGCAATATCCGATACCTACTCAATTGGTAGCCAAATTGGTAGATTCTTGTGAAAGCGTGCTCGTGGCAGAAGAAGGCTATCCACTCATTGAAGAACAATTGAGAGGCTTGTTAAATCGTACCGGCAATATTAAAGGACGTTTGGACGGCACACTTCCCCGCGACGGCGAGTTAACCCCGAACCTGATGGCTAAGGCGTTGAATCTTCCCGACACGTACGGTATGGCAGTTCCCAACATTGTTGTTCCCCGCCCGCCGGCACTCTGCAACGGATGCCCCCACATCGATAGCTACTTGGCATTGAATGAAGCTATGAAATTACACGGCCCCGG
>CAYYHC010000217.1:0-2664 GCA_964471715.1 uncultured Lentimicrobiaceae bacterium
TCGGTTATGCTCAAAAAGGGAAAAACCCGTTTATGCAGGATTGGAATACTCCTTATGGCGTTCCTCCGTTCGACAAAATTAAAACTGAACATTATATTCCTGCTTTTGAAGCCGGAATGAAACAGCAAGTAGCTGAAATTAAAGCTATTGTGAATAATAAAAAACCTGCTACTTTTGAAAATACAATCCTACCGTACGAAAAAAGCGGCGAACTTTTATATAACGTTTCATCCGTTTTCTTTAACCTTTTGGAGTGCTGCAATAGTCCCGAAATGGAAAATATTGCAACCATTATCTATCCGAAATTATCACAACATGGTGATGATATCAGCTTGAATCCAAAATTGTTCGCGCGTATTAAATCAGTATATGACAACCGAAATTCTTTCAATTTGAATGCCGAACAAACTCGCCTTTTGCAAGAAATTTATAACGGTTTTGTTCGCGGCGGCGCCAATATTCCAACTGAAAAACAAGCCCGATTCAGAGAAATTAATGAACAACTTTCTTTGCTGACTTTGCAATTTGGAAATAATGTGCTGAAAGCCACCAATACTTATAAATTAATTGTGGATAATGTCGCCAAATTGGATGGCATGCCGCAAAGTCAAATAGATGCTGCCTTGGAAACCGGCAACGCAGATCCCGCTACAAAAGGAAAATATGTTTTCACCATTCATACGCCCAGTATGGAACCATTTTTGATGAATTGCAAGAATCGTGAATTACGTAAGGAAATTTGGACTGCCTATTCTACTCGTTGTACTTCCGGCGAAACGGACAACAGCGAAATTATCAACAAAATTGCAAATTTACGTTTGGAAAGAGCCAAAATGTTCGGCTTCTCTTCTCACGCCGCTTATACGTTAGATGATTGTATGGCTAAAACCCCCGAAGCAGTAGATAATTTGTTGATGCAAGTATGGGAACCTGCTCTCAATAAAGCAAAACAAGAAGCGTATGAGTATCAACGCATGATGTTTAATGACGGAATTGTTGAACCGTTGCAACCTTATGATTGGCGCTATTATTGCGAAAAACTGCGCAAAGAAAAGTATGACTTGAATGATGATATTATTCGACCCTATTTTTCATTGGATAATGTAAGAAACGGAATTTTTACCGTTTGCGAAAAGTTATATGGTATTACTTTTAAGGAAAATAAAAATATTCCTACCTATCACGCCGATGCAATTGCTTATGAAGTGATTGAAAAAGGAAATGTAATCGCTATTTTGTATTTGGATTTCTTCCCGCGCGAAAGCAAACGAAGTGGTGCTTGGATGACCAATTTCAGAGAGCAATATGTACAAAATGGGGAAAATGTAATTCCTGTCGTTTCATTGGTACTCAATTTTACAAAACCTACTCAAGACCGTCCTTCATTGCTTAATTTTGATGAAACAAGTACCTTCTTCCACGAATTTGGTCATGGTTTGCATAGCATTTTCTCTAAATGTACTTATCGTTCTTTGTCCGGCACAAGCGTGTCACGCGATTTTGTCGAATTGCCGTCGCAATTCTTTGAACATTGGGCTTGCGAACCCGAGGTAATGAAAATGTATGCCAAACATTATCAGACACGCGCCACAATTCCCGATGCTTTGATTGAAAAGATTTCCGCCGCTTCCACTTACGGGCAGGGCTTTATTAATACCGAATTGTTGGCTGCTTCATTCTTGGATTTGGATTTCCACAAAATAACCGAACCGACCACTATTTCTTTGCCGATGTTCGAAAATCAGGCAATGGAAAAATTGGGATTGATTCCGGAAATTATCTCGAGATACAAAAGTACCTATTTCCAACACGTTTTCTCCGGCGGATATAGTGCAGGTTATTATAGCTATACTTGGGCAGCAGTTTTGGATAACGATGCTTTTGAACCTTTTAAAGAAAACGGAATTTTTGATGCAAAAACAGCTCAATCTTTTAGAACTAATATTTTGGAAAAAGGAAACACGGAACCCCCGATGGTTTTATACAAAAAATACAGAGGTGCAGATCCATCTATTAATCCGTTGTTGGAAAATCGTGGATTAAAATAAAATATTGTAATGATGGAATTATTAGCTCAAAAAGTAGCCATAGTGACAGGCGGTTCTCGCGGAATCGGTCGTGCGATTGTTGAGACTTTTGCCAAACAGGGCGCAAGTGTCGTTTTTACGGCTACTTCCCCTGTTTCATCTGAAGTGATTGATTCATTGAACAGTATCGGCGCAAAGTACCATTTTATGACGGCCAATGCTTCCTCTTTTTCGGATTCGGAAAAAGTGGTGCAAACGTGCCTGGAACTATATGGACGAATTGATATATTGGTGAATAATGCAGGAATTACACGTGATAATTTGTTGATGCGAATGGCCGAGTCGGATTGGGACGATGTGATTAATGTGAATTTAAAATCGGTTTTTAATTTGACGAAAGCAGTTCAACCTGTGATGTTGAAACAGCGTGTCGGTTCTATTATCAATTTGAGTTCTGTTGTGGGCTTGGGTGGAAATCCCGGGCAGTCCAATTATGCGGCATCGAAAGCGGGAATTATCGGATTCACAAAATCGGTGGCCAAAGAGATTGGAAGTCGCAATATACGTTGTAATGCGATTGCCCCCGGTTTAATTAATACCGACATGACGCAAAAATTGTCCGATGAAGTACGCGAGA
>CAYYHC010000218.1:0-2614 GCA_964471715.1 uncultured Lentimicrobiaceae bacterium
GCGCAGTTCTTGACATCTATGATGCTAAGGGTGCTTTAGTAAGACACATTTCAATTGATAATCAAGTAACTAAACTTGCTGGATTTGAAACCCAAGGTGTTTACTTCGGACGTATCACTACGAGCACGAACGATATTAAGACTATTAAATTCATTATTGTAAAATAATATGACTCCTATTCGATAGCGACTTGAAAAAGTCGCTATCGCTGATAGGAATACCCAAATAATAAAGAAAATTAAAATGATATATATTATGAAAAAACAATTATTTTTAATCGGTCTTATCCTCGCAGTATTTACCGGCTATTCTCAAGAAATTGAAGATGAAATGTTGACGCAACAAGACTCAACTGTCGTGGATTCAATCTGTCACCACAGAATTAATATTCACCTTGGTGGGGCCTGGACTAATAATATCTATAATAGAATGAATGTTGGTGATGCAAGTGCGCATCAATATTATTCCTTAGGTTCGATTTTAGATATTGGTTACACCTACTTCTTTAATGAACATTGGGGATTGGGAATTGGCGTTGGTTTGCAAAGAACGTATGCTAAAGCAAAATTAAATATCGATGGTGTTGTACGTGATGCGGGCAATCCGGATGAATATAACCAAATTTCTAATCATAGTACTAATTATGACCTTTTGTATCATACCCAAAACTTAATTGAAAAACAAAGCATTTGGGCAATTGAAGTTCCTCTTACTGCACAATACGAGCACAGATTTAATCAAAAAATGGGTCTTTATGCCGGTTTAGGTGTTAAAGGCTATTTTCCAATCTATAATACATCTAAATTAGTTACGGATGAGGGGAAATTGATTACCAATGGTTATGATGCGTTCTATAATGTTTATTATAATCATGAATATGTTGTAAATCATGGTTTTGGTGAATATTCAATTGAAGGTAACGGATCAACAAAGCTCAGATGTTCTTTCGATTTGCAAGCCGACTTCGGTGGTATTTTTGCAATCAACAACAAAGTAGATTTTTATGTTGGTCTTTATTGTACTTACGGTTTCTTGGATATCCTTCCTAAAGCCGAAAATCAACATTCTTTTGTTGAAAAAACTGATAATGTTGACCAAATTAAATACAATGGTTTGTTAGGTTCAGATTATCTTGTTCAATATGATAGAAATGCTATTCAAAATGATCAAACCACTATTGGTAATTTAAAATGGAATAATTTGCAAGTCGGCGTGAAAGTGGGTGTGCATATCAAACCTTGCGGACAAGTAGATAAAACTTTAAGAAAACGCTACTATGAAAAGATGATTGAAGCGGCTGACAAATTTATTGAAACAGCTGACAAAGAGGATGATAAATGCAAGACCGAATACGTTTATATCGTTCCTATTTGCCCTGACAATATGAATGAAGAAGACGAAAATGGTAACAAGATGACTCGCCAAGAAAAAGGCAACATCAAAGATTTGGCAAAAGCTCTTTCTAAAGTAAAAATCTTGTTTGATTTGGATAAAGATATCCCCAAAATTACGGAAAGTAACAACAATATTGACAAAGCTGTTGAAATTTTGAAATCTGACAACTCTTTGAAAGTTATTGTGGAAGGTTATACTTGTGACTTGGGTTCAGAAGAACACAACAGAGATTTGGCTAAACGCAGAGCGGAAAGCATCAAACGTTTATTCATTGATAAAGGTGTTCCTGTAAAACAAATTGAAACGGCTTCTTACACTTATAACGATGATGAAAACAAACGCAATATTCCGGAATCTAGCCGTGAAGAACACCGCGCCGCGATCTTCAGAATTGTAAAAATGTAAATCTTATAATTTTATAATGAAAGGCTGCTTGATTTTGTTGAGCAGCTTTTTTTTATTTATAATGATATAATATCATTCGAAAAAGATATTTAATGGAATTTGTTTTTATATGAAAAAAAATTGTACATTTGTCACCTTGATAAGTAAAAAAAACATTTTATATACATATCTTAAAATCAAAAACTTATGAAAAGAAACGTAATTATCATTGGAGCAGCAGGAAGAGATTTCCACAACTTCAACACCTATTTCAGAGGTAACAAGAACTACAATGTAGTAGCTTTTACGGCAGAACAAATTCCCGGAATTGACAATCGTATTTATCCGAAAGAATTAGCCGGAGAAGAACTTTATCCAAAGGGAATTCAAATTTATCCGGAATCTAAGTTAACAGAATTGATTCAAAAATTCAAAGTTGATGAATGTGTATTCGCTTATAGTGATAAACCTTATGCTTATGTAATGGGAATCAGCGCAATTGTAAATGCTGCCGGCGCTAATTTCGTATTAATGGGACCCAAAGATACTATGGTTAAATCTACTAAACCGGTTATCGCAGTGGGTGCTACCCGTACGGGTTGTGGTAAATCACAAACCTCTCGTAGAATTATTGAATATTTAGTAGCTATGGGCTTGAGAGTAGTTGCTGTTCGTCACCCTATGCCTTATGACCAGGATTTGAACAAACAAAAAGTTCAAAGATTTGCTACTGTTGAAGACTTGGCAAAAAATAATTGTACTATTGAAGAAATGGAAGAATATGAACCACACGTAGTTACAAAAAGAAATGTAATTTATGCAGGTGTTGATTATG
>CAYYHC010000219.1:0-2603 GCA_964471715.1 uncultured Lentimicrobiaceae bacterium
ATGCACCGTTTTACCAAAATAACAATGAATTTAATTTATCCCGTATGAACAATCATTGCGTAGAAAAGGAAATACGGGATTTTAACGTTGTGCCGTAGGTACGCGCGAACAATGTACAATGAACAATTTACAATTAGCGACAGCACGATTTATAACCCGGTACATGAGTGCCGGGCATAGGAATAAACAACGCTATAGCAAAGTTGCCGAGACAAATCTACAAAAAATTCCAACATTAAATTAAAAAAAAATTATATCTTTGCATCCGAAAATTTTGAAAAAACAAATACAACGACAGCAACATAGAAAATTGTACGCAAAAATTATGCTCTTCGGCTGCAATAAAAAATAGAAAGCATGATGATAAACATTTAATAATCAAAATAATATATGAAGAGACACTTAATTTTTAGTTTATTGATATTGTTGAGTATCATGCTTTATGCACAAGAACCCTTGGTAATGATGCCGGGCGAGACTCCTTCCGATCATGCAATTTCACAAAATAGCATTGAGCAAAACAAAAGTAACGTAGAAAGTGATATTAATATAGAAATGGTTTATGTAGAAGGCGGCACCTTTACGATGGGTTGCACCTCCGAACAGGGCGGAGACTGTTATAATGATGAAAAATCAACCCACCAAGTAACGATAAGCAGTTTTTACATTGGCAAATACGAAGTAACGCAGGCACAGTGGAAAGAGATTATGGGCAGCAACCCCGGCTCTTTTAAAGGCGATAATTTGCCGGTAGAAAATGTAAGTTGGAACGATGTACAGGAATTTATCCGCAAATTGAATGCTAAAACGGGCAAGACCTATCGCTTGCCGACGGAGGCGGAATGGGAATTTGCGGCTCGTGGCGGCAATCAAAGCAGGCACTATCAATATAGTGGCAGTAACACGTTGGGTGACGTGGCGTGGTACTACGATAATAGCGGCAGTAAAACGCACGCAGTAGGGAGTAAACGTCCGAATGAGTTGGGAATTTACGACATGAGTGGCAATGTATGGGAATGGTGCAGTGATTGGTATGGCGACTATAGTAGTGGTAGTCAGACCAATCCGAAGGGACCGAATAGCGGCTCAAGCCGCATGTATCGTGGCGGCAGTTGGTACGGCAGCGCGGAGTTCTGCCGTGTGGCTAATCGCGGCTACTACGACCCCGACTTTCGCTACTGCAGCATAGGCTTCCGCCTCGTTCTAGTTCAATAGTGCCATCCGGTTTCAAATGTTGAGCTAAAAAAACGAGCATTTCCAATGGAGTTGAAGTAGGAGCGGAATGGAATGGAGCGACAACGAAACGGAATGGGAAATGCGAGGAAAATGATAATGAAAAACAATGTTTGTAGGGACAATCATTGGGGAGAACAGGAAATACGACTTTTGGTATATGTATTATTTCCGAAAGTGGGGAGACTTTTGCTTCCGCTGCGCCAACGATTGTAGCGGATACCCCGCAGCAGCGGCGGCTTTGCAGGTGAGAAGTGAAAGGTAAAAGGTGAAAGTATTGGGGAGGGATTTTAAGGCAAGGTCAAGGAAGCCGCCGCTGCGAGGAGTAGCAGCGAAAAGCGTGACGGTGAGCCGAAAATGAGCGAAAATCAGTCAATTACGAAATGGATGAGGCGAACCGGGGCGCCCAAAAAATCATTATTGAAAAACGATCCAAATAAAATTGAAAATTCCTTCTCCAATCGAATTAATTTGTGTACATTTGCAAAATTTTTAGTGTAAAAATTCAAGATCATGAGCTTAGAGGAAAAAATTAATGCCGGTATTAAAACGGCGATGTTGTCCAAAGATAAAACTGCTTTGGATGCTTTACGTGCAGTAAAAGCTGCCATTCTTTTGTTAAAAACCGAAAAAAATGCTGCTCCAATTACCGAAGATGTGGAAATTAAACTACTTCAAAAGTTGGTCAAACAGCGCAAAGAAGCTGCCGACATTTATCAAACCCAAAACCGTGAGGATTTAGCCGCCGACGAGCTGTCACAAATGAAAATCATTGCACAATTTTTGCCGGCACAAATGACGGAAGAGGAGATTACGCAGACTTTGAAACAACTGATCGCCGACAACAACATTTCGGGCATTAAGGAAATGGGAAAGTTGATGGGACTTGCGTCTAAAACTTTTGCCGGAAAAGCTGACAATAAGCTCGTTTCCGACATAGTAAAAAAACTGTTGGCTTAACTTTACAATTATTTATTTTATGGAACAATATTCTGAAAAGAGCAAAAAAAGCGGCAATCAACATTACGATTTCGTGCAAAAGCTGGGTCATTTTTTGTCATATATCAAAGAATTGGTGACAATTTCTGACGATACGGACTATGAAATGACGACGGCTTCCATCAAAAAATCGGTTGAATTTAGAGGTATTAATGCATGGATTCTCTTTTTTGCCATTATTATTGCTTCTGTCGGGTTGAATGTTAATTCCACTGCGGTTATCATCGGAGCGATGCTCATTTCGCCACTGATGGGACCCATAAATGGCATTGGTTTGGCGGTGGGCACTTTCGATATGCCGCTTTTGCGCAAATCACTGTTTAACCTTACCGTAATGGTGCTGATTAGTCTGATTGCTTCTACCTGCTATT
>CAYYHC010000220.1:0-2576 GCA_964471715.1 uncultured Lentimicrobiaceae bacterium
TACCAAAAAATTCAAAAAGATACAATTACCAACGATGAAATCAAAGACTATTGTCAAGCTGTAGAAAGAATTATAAATAATACTGTACAAGATTTAGGCAATACGATGAACCCGGCTTGCGATTCGGCAGTGCAATCCTGTCTTGACAAAATTACGGACTCCTTTACCACACAACTTACGCAAAAAAAGAGAACTCCCGATAATACTGCATTTCATTTGGATTCTTTTCATATCAAATCTCAAGAATTACTGTACATTACAACCGAAAACTATTTATTGAACGACAACCAAATTAGTGACTCTTGTTGTTCTATGATACCGATGATTATCGCCAATGCGCAAAATGAGATGAAAGAAATCGATCCGTGCGAGGTGCGATTTGAAAAGAGTAAAAATACTATTCCGCAAAATGAGAGTGTTGTCGTTGCTGCATTTATTTATTCCATATCCATTATCATATATGGGATTATGATTGACATTTTCGTTGCTCTTTTTCTCTATCGAAAAGAAAAAAGAGTATGCGAAATGGATAAGGAAGAGGCGATACCGGAAAACGAAGAAAAAACAGAAATAAAATAATACACTATGAACTTATCCGTTGTTGTTCCATTGTATAATGAAGAAGAATCACTTCCTGAATTGGCGGCTTGGGTTGACCGTGTAGCCGTTGCGAATTCACTATCTTATGAAATCATTATGGTTGATGATGGATCCACCGATACTTCTTGGTCGGTTATTGAAGACCTGCACGCTATAAATCCACAAATTAAAGGGATTAAGTTCCGTCGTAATTATGGTAAATCCGCTGCTTTGAATACGGCTTTTGCGGTCGTTCAAGGCGATGCTGTGATCACGATGGATGCCGATTTACAAGATAGTCCCGACGAAATTCCTGATTTATATCGTATGATTATGGAAGAAAACTACGATGTAGTTTCAGGATGGAAGAAAATAAGATATGACAATGTATTTGCGAAGAACATTCCATCAAAATTGTTCAATTGGACCACACGCCGAATTTCAAAGATAAATCTTCATGATTTTAATTGCGGATTGAAAGCATATAAACTGAAAGTGGTTCAGAATATTGAGATTTACGGTGAAATGCATCGCTACATCCCGGTTATTGCCAAATGGGCAGGATTCGGAAAAATCGGAGAAAAAGTTGTACAACACCAAAAAAGAAAATACGGCACTTCAAAATTTGGATGGAATCGTTTTGTTAACGGCTATTTGGATTTAATGACGCTGACCTTTACCTCACGATTTGGGAAAAAGCCGATGCACTTTTTCGGATTATGGGGCAGTCTCTGTTTTATCTTGGGTGTTATTGCCTCTATTTGGGTTATCATTGAAAAATTAGTCCAACAAGCCAATCATCTTCCTTATCGTCCCGTAACCGACCAGCCGCTCTTTTTTATTGCTATTTTGGCAATGATTATCGGTTGTCAACTATTCCTTGCCGGTTTTATCGGCGAATTGATTTCTCGTTCTTCCGGTGATAGAAACAAATATCTTATCGAAAAAAAACTATCATAAATTATTATTATGTCCGAATATCTTTATCGTGATGTAAATAAAGTCACTACCAATATTTTGCAATTAATGCGAAATAAAGGGGAAAAAATAGCTATGCTGACAGCCTACGACTATTCGTTAGCCAAGTTATTGGACATGGCGAAAATTGATGTCATTTTGGTTGGGGATTCAGCTGCCAATGTCATGGCCGGCTACAAAACCACCTTGCCAATTACTTTAGATGACATGATTTATCACGCATGCTCCGTTGTCAGAGCGGTGGAACGCGCTTTGGTTGTGGTGGATATGCCTTTTGGAACTTATCAGGGCAATTCTAAAGAAGCGTTACATTCTGCTATCAGAATAATGAAAGAATCGGGTGCCGATGCCGTGAAATTGGAAGGAGGCATTGAAGTACACGAATCTATTGAACGTATTATCAGTGCCGGCATTCCGGTAATGGGACACTTGGGATTGATGCCACAGTCTATCAATAAGTTCGGTACGTACGCCGTACGCGCTACCAACCCTCACGAAGCGGAAAAAATTCTCTCCGATGCGCTTGTACTTCAAAAATACGGCTGCTTTTCCATCGTTTTAGAAAAAATTCCGGCAAACGTGGCAGGACAAATTACCGCTGAACTTACTATTCCCACCATCGGAATCGGCGCAGGAAACCAAGTCAACGGTCAAGTATTGGTACTGCACGATATGCTCGGCATTACACAACAATTCTCGCCTCGCTTTTTGAGACGTTACCACAATTTAAGTGAAGAAATTATTCGCTCAGTCGGCAATTACATCAATGATGTTAAACGATGCGACTTTCCCAATGAAAAAGAACAATACTAAATGAATGTCGAAGACCGTATTTTGTATGAAGATAACCATCTGATTATCATCAACAAATCAGCCGGAGAAATCGTACAGGGTGATAAAACCGGCGACAATCCACTTGTAGAAGAGGTAAAGCAGTATCTTAAAACCAAATACAACAAACCCGGAAATGTGTTTTGCGGTTTGGTGCATCGCATTGACCGCCCGGTCAGCGGCGTAGT
>CAYYHC010000221.1:0-2551 GCA_964471715.1 uncultured Lentimicrobiaceae bacterium
TCGTAAATCAGAAAGGTGGAGTTGGTAAGACAACAACTGCTGTTAACTTAGCAGCATCACTTGCCGTATTGGAGCATAAATCATTACTCATTGATGCTGACCCGCAAGCCAATGCAACTGCCGCAGTCGGAATTGATCCCGACGAAATAGAATCAAGCATATACGATTGTATGATTGGGAATCAAAGTGTGAAAGATACTATTTTACAAACCGAAACCCCCAATCTCTCTTTATTGCCCGCTGACATTAACTTGCTTGTAAAATAGCAGAAGTTTATAGGGGGACTGCCGAAGTAGAAATGATTTCTATCGATAGAAGAGAATTTAGAATGCGTGATGCCATTTACCCTTTAAAAGAAGAATATGATTTTATCATTATCGATTGCGCACCTTCATTAGGGTTACTGACAATCAACTCTTTGGTGGCATCCGATTCTGTTATTATTCCTGTTCAATGCGAATATTTTGCACTTGAAGGACTTGGTAAATTATTGAATACCATCAGATTGATTCAATCAGGAATGAATAACGATTTGCTAATTGAAGGTATTTTGCTGACCATGTACGATTCAAGGTTGAAATTGGCAAATGCGGTGGTAGAAGATGTCAGACTACATTGTAAAGATATTGTTTTTGACACTATCATCGCACGCAATACACGATTGAGCGAAGCACCAAGTTACGGGAAACCGATTATCGCGTATGATATTCAATCCAAAGGAACACATAACTACCTGAAATTAGCCAAAGAAATTATGACTAATAACGGATATACAACTTTATAAATAAATAATGGAACGAAATAAAACCACCGGTAAATTAGGAAAAGGATTGGGCGCATTATTGGGTGATAGTCAGTATTCTGTATTGTCCGCCAATTCATCTGCACGCATTAAATCGGACAACAACAGTTATATTCGTATAGACTCAATTGAAGCCAATCCCGGACAACCCCGTGCCGATTTTGACGAAGCCGCTTTAGAAGAATTAGCACAATCCATTAAAGCATTCGGACTTATACAACCTATTACCGTGCGTCCCATCGAAAATGGAAAATACCAACTTATCTCAGGTGAACGCCGCTTAAGAGCATCAAAATTAGCCGGACTTACCGAAATTCCCGCCTTCGTTCGCACTGTTGATGATCTGCTCTCTATTCAAATGGCGCTCGTGGAAAATATTCAACGTGAAGACTTAAATGCCATCGAAATTGCCGTTTCTTACAAAAGATTATTAGACGAATGCAACTTGAGTCAAGAAGATTTGAGCACAAAAGTCGGCAAAAGCAAAACTACCATCATCAATTATCTCAGATTACTGAAATTATCCGAAAACGTGCAAATTGCCGTGCGCGACAATAAAATATCTATGGGACATGCCCGTTCAATTGTCGGAATTGATAATATGGAATTGCAAGATAAAATGCTTTCCGAAATTTTGGCTAACGGCTTATCGGTTCGACAAACAGAAGTATTAGCCAAAAAATATACAGAGGAGAAGAAGCCGGTCAAAAAAATCACGGTTAAACTTTCTCACGATGTAATCTCTTTTAAAACAAACTTATCTGCTAAATTAAACAGCAAAGTGACCATTTCGAAAGATACCACCGGAAAAGGAAAGATTTCAATTCCTTTCAAATCCGACGAAGAGTTGGCACAAATCATTGCGTTACTTGAAAAGTAACCAATTAAGTATTTTTTTTATGAAAATTGCTCGGTTTCTATTTTGGATTTTCCTATTTGCATGTTTAGGGGAAGGTCCTTTAATGGCACAAACCGCTGATAGTTCTTTAATTCGTAAAGATACAAACTCGTTGGTTCCCACTAAAAAAAGGAACCGAGGCGACATAACCATGACCACACCGACAGATGTTCAACGCGTCCATACCACCGATTCCATACTTCGAAAGAAACACAATCCCAAGTTGGCAAGTTGGCTTTCGGTAGTTTTACCCGGTGCCGGTCAGGTTTACAATAAAAAATGGTGGAAAGTGCCCATCTTCTATGCGGGATTAGCTGCTTCAAGCTATTTTATATATGATTTTGGAACAAAAGCTAAAACATATCAAACGGAATACCGCAACAGAATGCAGGGGAAAACAGAACTTTTGAATCCCGATTTCACATCTTACAGCGATGATAATGTACTGGCACTCAAGCAATACTATCAAAGAAACATGGAATTTGCCATCGCCGCCACCGCCATCATTTATGTACTCAACATCATAGATGCGTCCGTTGATGCCCATCTTTTCTACTTCGATATTTCAGAAGATTTATCTATGCAAATGACTCCCTATATTGCACCGGCAACAACATTTCAGTCCGGCAACGCAGGAATGTCTATGGTTTTTAAACTCAAGTAAATTACATTCCTCCGTCGCAGCCGATTACTTGTCCCGTAACATATTTTGATAAATCCGATGCCAAGAAAAGCGCAACCTGGGCTACATCTTCGGGTGATCCCATTCGCCGTAAAGCAATGTTTTTCGTTAATGTCTCGCGTACTTCATCGGACAATTTTTGCGTCATGTCGGTATTAATTAAACCGGG
>CAYYHC010000222.1:0-2550 GCA_964471715.1 uncultured Lentimicrobiaceae bacterium
TAATATCAAGAATGTTCGCTGTTATCAAGCAAAATCGTAAATATGAAAAAAATTATAAAAACCCCTTGTTTTTATCATAAGAAAAGCGAAAAGCGTGACGACAGTTTTTCTGTGTGAGAGGTGAAAGGGCAGAAGTGAGAGTTGTGGATAATGGAATTTGTGCGGTGGGCAAAACTGCCGGGGCGCCCATAAGAAAATCATGGAAATATTTTTTACATTTAATTTTTATGGCAATGCCCGTATTCCCAAAAGTTCATGTAAATTTGCAAGTTCAAAAAATAGCATCAAAATAAAATTATATCATTTAAAATCACTAATTTATGAAAAGAAACAGTTTAATAGTCCTTGTTTGTTCCTGCATATTTTTTGCGGGTTGTTCCTCTTCAAAAAAAGTAGAACCGAATGTTCAGGATGCGACATCGCCGAAAGATGAGGTCGTTGCAGCGGAAAAAGATAATCAAAAACCGAGAGATATGGAAAAATTAACCAAAGTATTATTCAAAACATCCGAAGGAGATATTACTATCGCATTGTACGACAATACTCCCAAGCACAAGGAAAACTTTCTAAAATTAGTGAACGACAAATACTATAACGGCATTTTGTTTCACCGCATTATTAAGGGATTTATGATTCAAACGGGCGATCCGGAATCGAAAAATGCACCTGCCGGTAAAATGTTGGGTAACGGAGGTCCCGGCTACACCATTCCTGCGGAAATTGTGGATGGCAATTATCACAAAAGAGGCGCTGTGGCAGCGGCTCGTCAAGGAGACCAGGTCAATCCTACCAAAGCCTCTTCCGGTTCTCAATTCTATATTGTTGATGGTCAGGTTACTCCACAGGCGTACCTCAACCAAATTGCAGAACAAACTCGCAAGGCTTTCAACGAAGAACAAACTCAACTTTATACAACCATTGGCGGTGCTCCTTTCTTGGACGGTGACTATACCGTTTTTGGAGAAGTGGTTAGCGGTATGGAAGTGGTTGACAAAATTGCGTCCGCAGCTAAAAATCAATACGACCGTCCGACGAAAGATATAAAAATCATTTCAACTGAAGTACTTAAATAACTGATAACTAACAAATAAGAGAAATAAAAGAGTAATATTTTAAATGAAAACATTAGAAGAAATTCGCGAAGAAATAGAACAGTTCAAAATCAATGTCAATGAGGATTTGGATAGATACAGATTGCAGTTTTTAAGCAAAAAAAGCGATTTGCAAACCTTGTTGGGGGAGATTAAGAATGTTCCACCGGAAGAGAGAAAGAGTTTCGGGCAGAAAGTGAACTTGTTGAAACAGAAAGCGCAAGACTATTTTGACGAGCAAAAGAGCAAATTGGAAGAATCTGTTTCCTATTCTGCTGACGGGATGGATGTTACACGTCCGGCTTCGACGATTGAATTGGGCGCACGTCATCCTATTTCGATAGTGATGGATGAAGTGTGCGAGATATTTGAAAAAATAGGGTTCAGCACGGTTACCGGTCCTGATATTGAAGATGATTGGCATATTTTTACTGCCCTCAACTTCGCGGAAGAGCACCCCGCCCGCGATATGCAGGATACCTTTTTTATTGACCAAAAACCGGATATTGCCCTTCGCACACATACCTCTACATTGCAAGTCAGAACGATGGAACGTCAAAAACCACCGATTCGCGTGATTTGCCCGGGGCGCGTTTTCCGTAACGAAGCCATTACTTCGCGCGCACATTGCATCTTTCACCAAGTAGAAGGACTTTATATAGACGAAAATGTCTCTTTTGCAGATATGAAACAAACTTTGATGTACTTCGCGAAAAAAATGTTCGGCGAAAATACAAAAATCAGACTCCGTCCTTCCTATTTTCCCTTCACAGAACCCTCTGCCGAAATGGACGTTTCGTGCAATATCTGCGGCGGCGAAGGCTGCGCACTTTGCAAACATACCGGCTGGGTGGAAATATTAGGCTGCGGTATGGTTGACCCTAACGTGTTGGAAAATTGCGGCATAGATAGCAAAAAATATTCAGGCTACGCTTTCGGTCTCGGAATTGAAAGAATGACCATGCTCAAATATAAAACCAACGATATTCGCCTCTATTTTGAAAATGATGTACGTTTTATTCAACAATTTGCATCATCCTCACGCTAAATATGCATTTTACAAAGGATAGTTAATGAATAATCTGATTGAATTTTTTAAACGATACTTCCATCTCATGCTCTTTGTGTTTTTGCAAATTATTGCTATTGTTATGATTTACAATACATTGAACTATCCTCGCTTTGCTATTTCTACAATGACTCAATCGTTTACGGCACCCATTAATGAAATGTGCAATAATGTGATACGTTATTTTAATTTATCGGATGAAAATGAGTATTTGGTACAACAAAACCTTAATTTGGTGCGGCAACAAAAAGCCAATTTGTTGTTTCACGAAGATACTATTGTAACCGCTGAATTGGTGGTTACGGATTCACTGAATCACCGCACTTGTACGCGATTATACGATTATTCTTATGCCAAACGGAAAACGGACCATTCATTTCTGGGATTTGA
>CAYYHC010000223.1:0-2542 GCA_964471715.1 uncultured Lentimicrobiaceae bacterium
AACCCCATCATCGGCGAAAAAAGTAACCGAACACCGGTGAAAAAAAGTTGAAAAAAGTACCTCAAAGAACGTGAAAAAATCGTGGCAAAAATACATTAATTTTTGATAAGTTTTTTTCTTAAAGATTCACCTTTTAAATCGAAGCGATGAGCATTGGAAAACAGTCTGTCCACAATGGCATCGGCGAGTGTGGGTTCATCAAGATATTCATACCAATTTTGAGTAGGAAGTTGAGATACAATCATCGTGGATTTAAGTTCACATCTGTCTTCAAGTATCTGTAAAAGAGCTAATCGCGTAATGGTATCTAATGAATGTAACCCAAAATCATCTAAAATTACGAGGTCACATTTTGCCAAATAATTGATTAGTTTCAGATAAGTTCCATCAATTTTTGAAAGTGCTATTTTTTCAATAAAGCGGTTCATTCCAAAATAAATAACTTTGTAACCGAGCGAGCAGGCTTGCCTGCCGAGCGCACAAGCGAGGTAACTTTTTCCGCAACCCGTAGCACCGGTAATCAGAATATTTTCGGCTCTTTCAATAAATGAACAATCGCTGACCAATGACAACTGATCTGTGGTGAGATTACGCGAAGTACTACACTCAACTTGCTCTAAAACAGCATTATATCTTAATTTGCTTAGTTTTAAATACATATTGGTACGCTTTTGTTTGCGATATTGTTGTTCGGCTTCGATTAAACGATTTACAATAATTTGATAATTAGGTTGTTGTTGTACCGGTGTGGATAAAATGGCTTCATAACTTTTAACCATTCCTTCTAATTTAAGCTCTTTGAGCCTGTCTAATGTAATTTGTTGATTCATTTTTTGTTTTTAATTGATTATTAATAAGTTATAAGTAATAATTTGAACCTCTGACGTTATTGTGATGAGGAATATAATCGCGTGGATTGTCGATGGATAATTGGGTGTCGAGATTATTTTTTAAGATGTTTTTAATGGTAGAATAAGTGATTCGACTTCCGCATAAGGATCGGTGACAAGCATTCTCAAATCGCTCATTACCATAATGTTGCAATAAGGAAATCAATCCGCAACAGGCTCTGTAGCTTTGTTCCGGAAAATTGCGTGATGCCAATATTCTTTGCGTTACTTCCAGCGATGATGCACCTATTTTATTCATAACTGAAAGAAAATACTCGGCATCCCGACCCATTTGCTCCATATATTTTTGATGCTTTATTGGCATGTGCTCTTTGTATGTGGAATATCCATTACGACGATAATCTCGTTTATGAACAGCTATCTGATTCATATTTAAGTAGATACATACCTCTTCCGTATCATAAATCACCTTAACACGTTTTTTGACATATTGATAAGGAACGCTATAATAATGAACATCTTCACCTAAATAGACGTGATAATTTTTTTGTACGGTTACTTCCACTACGTGCTTATATTGAAAACTATCGGGTCTGATCGGCTGTAAAACAGGTCGTTCATTATTGATAAAATCTTCGTGTCGGCTTCCTGCTCGGCGTTGAAATGGCGTGCGTAAAAATTTATCTAATTGAGACCACAATGATTGATTAAGCTCACCTATGCTATTGAATTTATGATTGCGCAGTGGGGCAAACACGTGTGTATATAACTGATATACAGTATTTTCTACTGTAGGTTTGTCCTTCGGTTTTCTCACGCGTGCTGCCGTCAAATTGGTTCCATAATGCAATGACCACTCTTCACCCAATTCATTAAATTTAGGCTCATAGCGTGAAGATTTTTCCACATATTGCTTCATATTATCGCTCAATACATTTTTAGGAACACCTCCAAAATATTGCAAACTGCGATTCAAAGCGGCATATACATTTTCTTGTTGGGCATTGGGAAGTGCCTCTGCATAAGCATAACAACTTGCAGGAAGTACACATACCAAAACCGGAACTTCTACTATCTCGCCGGTCGCCGGATTACAATATCGCATTTTCTCTCCCGCAAAATCAACCTCCATACAATCACCATATTGATGCTGCAAAACCATTGTTAAGTCATTATTATCCAAATACTTGGATAACTGAACACAAAATTGCGAGTAGCCATACGCCTGCTGATTGTCCGTTTTATATTCCTGCCATAAAAGTTGACGTGTTACTCCGCATTTTTGCAGTTCCTGCTTAAAATAGGGTAACATCTCTTGCAATTGTTGCCATCGCTCATTTTCTTCATTCGGATCATGAACATTGTCACGCAATAATGCGTAAAGCTCTCCATCCGAAAGTTTTAGCACCTCTTCAAATTGTAATTGCAGTGACCTGATTTTTTGTTCATAAGCACGTATCGTATTGCGACTTACGTGATATTGCTTTGAAAGAGTATTCCTTGATATCCCTTTCGATAAGCCTTGAATAATAATTTTCAATGTTGTCATAGAAATCATTTTATTAGCCATAATAATCGTATTTTTATCAGTAAAAATACCATTATTTTCGATTTCTACAAATTCTTTAAGGTTGGTCAGTTTGCATCGGAATGGGTTGGTCAGTTTGCTCCGGAATAGGTTGGTCAGTTTG
>CAYYHC010000224.1:0-2516 GCA_964471715.1 uncultured Lentimicrobiaceae bacterium
AGCGACTACCAATCCGGATAGAACCGTATCCTCTATAAAGAGAAAAATGGGAACTTCCCCCTTTTCAATGGCGCAATTAAAGGTGCTGCTTTTAATCGCAATTTTGTATTTTATCAATTGGATTTGCACATTTATAGTGGGCTTTTTGCCGGAAATTACTTCATTGGTCGGGAAAATTACAGAAGCCGTCATCCGTTCCGGTGTTGTAGTGTGTGTGGGATGTGTTTTGCTCTATCATTTCAATATTTCTCAGGAAATTAATGGAATGGTAAGAAATATGAGAACCAAAATCGGAAAGAAGCGGGGTGGAAGGATAGGGTAGTGCGTCGGCAAAATTGCCTTGACGTTATTTAAAGATACTACAAAAATATTTTTTCAGCGTGCCAAAAAAGTGATAAGTTGCTCAAAAAAAGTGACGAAAGCTCTTGATTTCATTTTGATGTTGATGTATCTTTGCACATCTAATTTCTACTGCTATGGCTCGCTCAACACTCCTTATCACTCTGTGTCTATTGTTTGTTAATCAGCAAATTGTATTTTCACAAAATGATTCTGTAACTTCAAAAGGGAATCCCGTCGGGTTTCCGATAACCGAAATGTTCGGATTATGGAATCAGTCGTGCAATTTCGCTTCAACCGCTTTTTTGAATCATTCTTATGTGTCGGTCTCTTTTCAAAATCAGTATTTTTTGAAAGAACTTATGAGTGAGGCAGTTTCCGGAATCTTAAAGTACAGACAAAATGCTTTTGTTTTGAAAACGTCCCATTTTGGTTATGCAAAATATGGCGAGTTATCGGTTTCAATCGGCTATGCAAGATGTTTTGGAAAACACATTGGCATGGGATTACAATTTTATTATTATTTAATTCATGCGGATGAATATCAATCTCTTCATTCACTTACATTTGACTTTTCATTATATGCACCTATTAATCATAAAGTGGCATTGGGATTTTCGGTTTATAATCCCGCACGATTAAAATACGGTATCGTCGGGCAGCAGTGTTTGCCTATGCGCTTTCTCTTTAATTTTGATTATCGGGTAGGGAAAAATGTGATCTTATTTGCTCAAGTGGAGAAGGAATTGAAAAGCAAATGTTCGGTGGGGATTGGTGCAATGTACAAGATAAAAGTGTTGAGTTTGACCGGCTATTTGCAATATCCTGACCCATCTGCCACCATTGAAACTGCATTGTTGTGGCGAAAAACGCTTTTCGATCTTCGCTGCCGGTATTATTTATCGCTCGGTTTTGTTCCTGAAATTACTCTAAAATATGCTTTTTAATATACAAAAGATGAAAAAGTTTTTGTGGATAATCTTGTTTTTAGGAATGCAAAGTGCTTTATTTTCGCAGGAAGATACACTTTTTCAACACGAAAGAATAGAGGATAAGGTATTTGATGGTATTGAAGAGTTGGTGTTGGAATCGGAAAGTGATGAAATTGATTATGCGGACAATTTGGAGTTGTTGTTACAATATCAAAATTCAAAAATCAATTTGAACGAATTATCACCGGAAGTGGCTTACAATGTTTTACAATTAACAGATTATCAGTATTATCAATTGCAATTGTATATTGAAGTTTACGGGGAATTGGTGACTATTTACGAATTAGCCGCTGTAGATGGATTTGAACGGGAAACAATTGACAAATTCATTGATTATGTTGAAGTTAAACCAAGTAAAAATGGTCGTCGTTTTTTTACCTCTTTTTGGAGAAGGTCGCGGCAGACATTGTTGTTGCGTTATTCACAAATTTTGGAACCGCAAGCCGGATATGAAAAAGGTAAAGAGGATGGTTATTTAGGTAATCCGATGCGTTTGACATTCAAGTATTCGTTTCAATCCGGGCAAAACTTTGCGATGGCGCTTTCGGGTGAAAAGGATGCCGGCGAAGAATTTTTCCGAGGAACCCAAAATCAAGGTTTTGACCATTATGCGTTTTATATGAACTTTAAAAATTTAGGAGTTTTAAAAAACTGTGTAATTGGTGATTACAATTTGAATTTTGGACAAGGTTTGGTCTTCGGTTCTCGTAGCATGGGAAGTAAAGGGGGCGGGGCAGCGCAGATTAGAAGGTTTGCAACGCTGATTCGTCCCGCTGCCCCCATGAATGAAAGTACCCATTTGCGCGGGGTCGCGGTTACGTTAGGAAATGCCCAATATATGGGAACGGTTTTCTATTCACACCGCTTTTTTGATGGAGACCTATTTCTCGATGAGGATAGCAATTCTCTTTTTGATGGTTCGTTGTCCATTTCCGGATATCACCGCACTTTGGGTGAAATAGAACAACAAAATAAGTTGCAAAATAGAGTTTATGGTGCCAATTTTCAAATGAAACGTCGGATATTCAGTTTTGGGGCTACGGTCGCTAAAACGGATTTCTTGGCGAAAATTCTTCCGGCGGAAGAACTATATCGACAATTCGACTTTTCGGGACGGTCAATGTGTAATTTAGGCGTTGATTATAAAGTCATTGTTCCGAAAGGCGTCTTGTTCGGGGAGTTCGG
>CAYYHC010000225.1:0-2491 GCA_964471715.1 uncultured Lentimicrobiaceae bacterium
CAGACGACATATTGAGGTAAACGTGTGTTACTCATCATGTTGCGTTCAATAAAGGTAATATTTCCGTAGCCGTTCCAGGATTGATGGCGGCAATCGGGCAACATTTCCACCCAACCGTTATTCTCGGATAGCGGATTGAATAATCCGAGATTATCAAATTCATTGGATAGTTCACCTTGCGAAGTGCTGTCATTGAAAGCGGGAGCAACGCACAAATTAGCGGAGTCGGCGGCCAAAAGATGGTCGGCATTCAAACGACTTACATCAATGGGTAAATTAGTTGAATCCTGCAAATTATGGTAAGAAAATTGTCCCCATCCGCGATATAAAGGACCGAAAAAGGTGTGATACAAAGTATCTGTTTGCGTTCTTGAATAATCATTAAGTATAAAATTTGCTGAAGGATATACATGAAGTGTATCGGGAATGGCAACGGAATCGTTCTGATGAATATAGCGAAATTCGACATTTGGTGTAACGATAATTTTTCCGAAATCCACATTATCGGGTGCGGTAATGAAAAAACGAATTTCATCTCCCTGAATTTGAGATATTTGTGCAATTTGAACAGTTTGTTGCATACCGGAAAAGAGAGCCACGGTATCATTAAGTGTTGTGCCGAGAGAATCGTACTGAATGAGCAATTGCGCCGTGTCGTTAATGAAACCGATATCGACTAATGCGGATACAATGGCGGTTCCGGAAGTGTGTGCCTGAAAATAATCTTTTCCACTCACCACAAAATCGGCATTGGAATGATAATCATTATCGTTTAAGCCGTATCTGTCTGAATTTCCAATTCCTTGATAATGAATGTTTTGTTGCCACGATGCACAATCGAAAGAGCGATTGCCGCGTGATTGCTGCCGAAAGAAGAGCAAGTCGCCCTCCGTAACCGCAAAAGTGGTATCAACGGTATGGATTTGATAATCATCGGCAGTCACGGTCTGTGAAAAACGCTCGGTAACGGAAGTTGAAGACAAACGATAATTGGCGACGCTATTGCCGCTATTTTGTTGAATCGTATATTTTACGCCGTTGGCGAAGCGTGATTGACGGCGACTTTCAGTGGTATCTTCCAATAATTGAAAAACGGAATTTAGGGAAATGATTCCGTTTTTGGGTGCTATCCAAACTTTAACGGCATCAAAATCAGGGTCTAACACCTCCGGTTCGCAGCGAAGAGTTTTGTGATAAACATACAATCTTGCACGTTGCCTGTCGTAACGGCAATCGTATTCGCCGGAATTTAAAAGGCTGTCCATCAATACATAAAGCAAACTGTCATCATCCTTAAAAGAATAACAGGTATCGTAAACCCAATCTACTTCGCAGCCAATGCTGTCATTGACCTCACCGTCAAAAATAATGCTTCCGCACGGAGTTGTAGAAGGAATTGTAACGGAAGTTTCCGGTTGACCGGACTGTGAATTTGTTTCAACGATGGTATAAAAAGGTGTATAAGTAACGTTTCCCGAAGATGAAGTCGTATTAAAAAGCACCCCGTTTTCTGTGATTAGGTCGGGCAAGCCGTCGGCATTAACATCTGAAAAATAGACCGTAGTGGTTGATTTTGTGGTAGGCCAACTGCCACTGTACGAGCAAATTGCCGAGGCTTGTACCCCCCACGTAATTGTGCTGCTGCTTTCTTTTAAAAAATCGGTTATGCCGGTTATCTGTTGTGGAGCGGCAAAAGAAAAATGAGTTTCATCTATTGCAATTTGTTTGCAATAGTATAAATGATTGCCATTTTTATACAATTTGTCCGATAAACCGTCGCCATCCAAATCTATCAAGGTTAAGGCACCTTCGGTGGCTGAACGGCTGTAATCGAAATTGCCGCCTACCGAAAAACTTGACAATACAACGTTTCCGCCGAGACCTACGCCGACATTGCCGCCCAAACTCCAACTTTTCCCCTTTGTGGCACCTAATGCCGTTGCTTTGCCTTCCCCGTCATTAAAACCGGATGTAATGAAAGTGGAGGCTACGTTGGTAGGAACACTATTCATATCTATGGGTGCATCAAACAACGAATCGGCAGTCGGCGCATCATAATAATCGAAATGTGTGCAAATGCCTTTCCAATTAATATTTCCCATCAATCCCAATATGTTATCGCCGCATTGATAATCGGTTTTTATTACATTATCCAAAGTGACAATATCGGTAAGGCGGGTTTTGTAATTACTTCCCGGCGTATTTTCCAAACCGAAATAGTAGGTGCGTATCAGCGAAGTATCATAACTGACACTTACATTACACAAGGTGGCTGCCGTTACTTCTTTAAAACCATATTTTCCACTGATTATAACATCATTACGACTATTTGTGCGATTAAAAGTAACGCAATATTTTCCCGAATCGTTTTCATGACATGTATATTTGATTTCTCGAATGTAAAGCTGTTTTCCGACATTGCTGCCGCCAACAATCCCTGTATTTAGCACTATGTCATAATAATATTTTACGCTGTTTCCGTAAGCATCCA
>CAYYHC010000226.1:0-2481 GCA_964471715.1 uncultured Lentimicrobiaceae bacterium
CCTTGCATAATGGTGTCGTAGATGAGATAATTTTCGGTACATTTTCTGCCATGAATTGAGAAATTGTCGAAACGAGCATTTCCTTGTGCCGTGCTTGCACCGCCCAAGCTAATTCTGATATAAACGGAATCAGTTTGTTCTAATTCATTAACACTTTGTAAATCAATCGTTTGAAGTTCGAACGCTTCCGGTGTGATTTGACCTGTCATATCGACAACATTGCCGGTAAGAGGGGTGTAATTGACACCGTCGGTACTCCATTCAAAATAATACAAATAGAATCCGGTTTGGGTGATGCGAAGTGCGTAAGTAAGTAGTAAATCTTTGTAGTAATTGGTGGGGAATTTAAGGACGAAAGATTTTCCGTTGGAAGTTTGGTTTTGGATACTGAATGCCAGACCTGCGTATGCGCTGTCGGCGCGGGGGTCTCCAATCGCGGTGCCGGTAAAATTCTCTACTTGGTCATAGTAAAAATACGAAGAACCGTATTCTCCATTGAAGTACAAGTCTGATTCGTTTTTGAACATTCCGAAAGAAGCGGAAATGATTTTATCGATTCCCAAAACCTCTTCGGCAATATTGTCGAATGTCCACGATACCAATACAGAGTGTTGGTCTGAATAACCATGGTCAAAAGAAATGGCGGTATCTGCAATAAAATAGCCGTTTTCTGCCTGTAAATTACGGATAATGCAATAGTAAGATAATCCGATAATTATCGGGTTTTGAAGTGTCATAGTTATTTGAGTGGGAGAATCTTCGACGATGGTATCAATTACAATACCTCGATTAATACTATAATTGTTGATATTTACGATAGAAGAGGACACCATGTTGGTATCAAAAGAAATGGTGATGGAATTTGTATTATTGACTTCGAAATTAGAAATATGAGGACGGGTAACTTCTACATAATCTGTAGTAAATGTGTTTGTTAATGAATCATTACCCCAAACCAAATTCACCAATTCGGGATAGTCGATGTACGGATTTCGATTTTGCTGTATCTCATAAATGGCATTATTACGGTCGCGTTCTTTTTGGCTGACGGGGTCTAAAATATGCCAACTTTTCAGCATTTCTAAAGCCCAAGGTCTGAGTTGTGATTGATATGTCATCGGTTGGTCGATGGCAAAATTGTCATCTTCAAACATATAGCGAGTAGCCATATAGAAAAATGAGCGGGCAATATCGCCTTTAAATTCGTCAATAGGTTCAAAAGAATTGGTCACGGGTGTTGAATCCACTGTGCTGACGTAGCTGTTTCTCCCAAATTTTGAGCCATTTTGAAAAGTGGTGGAGGCATTTTGTACTTCGCCGTATGGATAGTTATTGCGAGTGGAGTTTATCCAAGAGTCCACCGGATAAATGTGATGAATATCAGAGTAAGGAGCACCATAATCATACCCAAACCAACTTTGGCAAAAGCTGTGTTCACGATTGTAAGTGTAGCATTCACCGGAATAAACGGTGCCGTGGTCAGTGTATCGGAACGAACAATAGGGATCTGTGTAAATATCCCATAGTGAACTATCGGGTTTCATGTCGGTTTTGGTAAAATAATACCACAATTCGTCATATCCTACTACAATATGGTCATCAATGATTTCCGAAAGAGCAGTTTGTAATTCATGTCCGCTTAGACCGATGGCATCGTTGTAGTAGCCGGCGGGTGCTTGAGCATGTATTGCGCTGATTATAAATAAAATAAATGTAAAACTATATAACCTTTTCATCTCTTTGTGTAATTATTTCTGTGCTAATTTTTTTATAGATTTCATAAAAAATGGGGAACAAAAACGAACTATGCCTTATGTTCCTTTTATTACTTTTGAACTTGCAAAAATACCATTTTTTATTGAATACAATTGTTTAGTATAAAAAATGTGACAGAAAGCATATTAAATTAGCTATTTTGAATCAATAAGTTTAAGAAAATTTATTTGAATTTTTATGTGTCAGTTATTACTTTTTGGCATAGTTATTGCAATTATTATAGAATTGTAATTTAATACAAATAACTATGGAAACAAGCGAAAAAACTATTATTCAGCAAGTTATGGATTACGATAGCGGATTAAAGCAGTTCGCTTTGTCGTTGACTTTAAACGAAGATGATGCCAATGATTTGTTGCAGGATACTTATGTAAAAGTTATCCAATTTAGCAATAAATATAGTGAAAACACCAATTTGAAAGCTTGGGTTTTTACCATCATGAAAAACACTTTTATCAATAATTATCGCAGAAAGCAACGTAGCAAAGTGCTGATTGATCAAAGTGAAGATTTGTTTTATTTGAATAATTTGGTTTCCGATCCTTCTGATGCAGCTGATATGCGTCATTATGTTTCTGAAATTAATACCAAAATTTTGGAGAAAAAAGAGGATCAACGTAAGCCTTTCGAAATGTTTTTGGATGGTTATAAGTATCAAGAGATTGCCGACATGATGAATCTTTCCATTGGTACCGTTAAAAGTAG
>CAYYHC010000227.1:0-2449 GCA_964471715.1 uncultured Lentimicrobiaceae bacterium
TGCAATCTCAATTTCTATATTTTTTAAACCGTTAGTGGCAAAGCATTCGTTTCGCAAATAAAAGACGGGGGTTTCAGCATTATCCACCAATATCAATTTTTGATAGCTGAATTTCATCACTTGTCTAACAATTTCGCTACCAATAGAGCCGGCAGCACCGGTAATCATAATAATTTTTCCATTCAAATCGCAATTAACAGATTCTTCATCTATCACAATTTGACTTCGCTCCAACAAGTCTTCGATTTTAACTTTTTTAATCTGTTTAAAACTCAATTCACCATTAATCCATTTTTTTACGGGAGGTACGATTAAAACTTTTACATTGTATTGTAACGCAATTTCAGTTACTTCATTGGTCTTTTGAGCAGGGAAATTTTGAATGGCGATAATCAAAAACGAAATACTATTTTCGGCTAAAAATGATGTTAACTTTTGATAATCAAGGACTTTCACATTTTCAACATTCTTTCCGATTTTATTTTTATCGCTATCAAAAAAAGCCACGACATTGTATTTACTTTGAGCATCTCTATCAAGCGCACGTTTGGTAGTGATGCCCGCCTCACCTGCTCCGATGATCACAATATTACGCTTCGCTTTCGTAGGATTGACACTTTCTAAATACAATATTTTAAAGGCAATGCGATAAAAAAGCATCAATACTAACGCAATAAAAAACTCCATAATCAAAATGGAATGAGGAACCAAGAAACTTTCGTTTATCGCAAAAGAAACAATATTAATAAATTCCAACGATAAAGCAGCAAAAAAGCAGGTCAAAAATATGCGCACGACATCTTTTGTATTCGTGTATCGAACAACAATTCTGTAACTTTTAAAAACAAAGAAAAAAATAATTTGCACAACCGCAATAATTATCGGCAGAAGCAAATAATCAGAATAATCAAAATTTGTTTTGGTAAAAACAACAAAATTATCTCGCATAATCACCGCCAAAACAGCAGCTACAAGTACACAAATCACGTCCAAACCAAAAACCAAATAACTTGGAACGATATTAAGTGCTTTGATAAATTTTTTCATAAAGAGCAATTTTTTTAGGACGCAAAATTACAATAAAATATTGGATTATGGTTAAGTCTATTTTGCGTTAATTGTAGAAACAGCAAAAAAATGCGACCGCATTTCACTTGCAGCGCCAAGACAAACGACACCATATTATAAATATGTAAATTATTGCTCGGGAGAATTTGTATTCTCTATTCTGCTCTTCGCTTTTCCTTTGTAAAAAATGGTTTCCACCTCATCTTGAGGATTCAGCTGTGCAGCATCCAAAACCGGTTTCCCATTATGAAACGTTATACTGAATCCCCGTTTCAAAATATTGTCAGGATTGAGCAAAGTAAGTTTGGAACTAATCTTATCCAAATCATTATAATTATTTGCAATACATTGTTTTGCAAATAGTTGAATCATTGATTGAGTACTATCGAGTTGATATTTATTCTTGTCTATAATCTGCTTACTCGATAAATTAAGTGAATGTTGCAAAGAGGAAAGTTTTTGATTTTCGCGGTTTAATATTTTAAAACTCACGTTCTGACATATCGTTTCCACCTGTGACATGCGTTGTTTTTCATTAGCGAAGATTTCCGAAGCATATTGATAAATAAATGATTGACTATCAATTATTTTTTGATAAAAATCTTCGAATTGTTGGATTAAAAAATAAGCAACTTCGGTGGGTGTAATTTTACTCATAAAAGAGACCATTTCGGTAATCGTTTCATTGGTAGAGTGACCGATTCCGGAAAGAACTGGGATTGGGAATGTAGCGATACGCTGTGCCAATTCATATTGGTCATAACAGTTCAGCCCTGCATCGCCGCCCCCGCCACGAATAATAACCACGCAATCGAATTGCTCAATTTGTTTTTCGATTAGCTCCAATTGCGTCAACATAGTTCCGACCGCCTTCTCGCCTTGCAAAAGTGAAGGAAACAACTGACAATCAAATTGATAATTTCTATTATTATTATTTAATGTAACGATAAAGTCGTTATACCCTTTGCTTGTTTCTATTGAAATGACAGCCAAACGTTTAGGCACGAGTGGCATTATTTTTTGTTTATTTAATGAAAAGATATTTTCTTTTTTCAGACGTTGAATGACTTCCATTTTATTGCGCGCCATTTCTCCCAAAGTGTAAGTAGGTTCCACATCCTGAATGTAGAGAGACAGACCGTATTTTGGGCTATACTCGACGCTAGCCAAGCAGAGGATTGAGATTCCGTCTTTCATGGGTTCGCCTGTAATTTTCAAAAATCGCGCATTAATATCAGTATATTGAGCGGACCAAATAATGGCACGCATTTGAGTTTTGATTTTGTCTCCTTCTTTTTCGACTAATTCGGGATAGCAGTGGCCGGAGCGGGGATAGAAATTCAATTTAATGATCTCTGCTTTAATATAATAAGCGTGGGTA
>CAYYHC010000228.1:0-2443 GCA_964471715.1 uncultured Lentimicrobiaceae bacterium
TATGACAAATTTGGAAATGTAAATGACTGGTGGACAGAAGAAGATAGCAAGAATTTCAAAGAAAGAGCACAAGTTCTGGTCGATTATTTCAACCAAATTGAAGTTTTACCCGGTTTAAAAGCAGACGGAAAATTTACCTTAGGTGAAAATATTGCCGATAATGGTGGTGTAAATGTCTCTTTTGCTGCACTTCAACGTGCAAAAGCCGAAGGAAATATTGTTGAAGAATTAGATGGATTTACTGCCGACCAACGTTTTTTCATTGCTTATGCAACTGTTTGGGGTAACAATATTCGCGATGCGGAAATTGAGAAGAGAACAAAATCTGATCCACACTCTTTAGGGGAATGGCGTGTAAACGGGACTTTGCCTCATATTGATGCTTTTATTAAAGCTTTCAATGTAAAGGAAGGTGACGGAATGTATCTCGCTCCCGAAAAGCGTGCCCGTATTTGGTAACAACCCATAAATTATTATATTATGAAAACAATTACCTCCATTATTTTACAATTATCGGCAATCATTGTCATTTTATTGTCTGCTTCTACGCTTTCCGCGCAACAAGCCGGCGAAAAAGCAAAAGATGTCGATGGAAATCTTTATGAAAGTGTCGTTATTGGCACGCAAACGTGGTTTACGGAAAATCTGAAAGTCATGCGCTACGATGATGCGACCGAAATACCGGAAATTACCGACAAGGGAAAGTGGGCAAAAGCCGCTACTCCTGGCTATTGCTGGTATGACAACAACGCTGCCAACAAAGACGAATACGGTGCTTTGTATAATTGGCACGTCATCAAAAATGGCAATATCTGTCCCAAAGGATGGCACGTGCCTACCGATGCGGAGTGGAGTCAATTGGAAGATTTTGTGGGTGGAGCCGACAAAGCTGCAACATTGTTGAAAGAAAAGGGAACGGCCCATTGGAAAGCTACTACCGATGCGGTTGGAGACGCTTATAACTTTTCAGCAGTTGCCGCAGGTTTTCGTAATAGTGATGGTGATTATACCTATCAGCTTTCCGATTGTTGCTGGTGGACGGCCACATCTTCAACCGCCACTTATGCGCACAACAGATCTTTTTCTTATTATGATAAAGGTATTTCCTCCCGCGATATTCAACGCACGAATGGTTATTCCATTCGTTGTGTGAAGAATTAGCGAAAGATTTAATAAAATGAAAGGACACAAGAAATTGTGTCCTTTTTTGTTTTAATTGCGCTCCCGCACTTTCAACCAACCATTTACAAAAGCATTGTAGAATAAATCTCCCATTAAATTATAACCTTTGTAGGTAAAATGTACGCGATCATATTGTGCCAACTGGGCTGTCCGCCACTTTTCCATTGAACGCAGCCCGCCCATGATGTCAAACTGATCCCACACGGCACCTCCCGTTTGTTGTGCCAATCTGTAAAAAGAACGCCGAATAATAGGTCCGTTCATATTCACCGAATATTTTTTGCGGGAATATCTTTTATAACTGTCATTATTGGTCATAAAGATAAAGGCACAATCGGGATTGACGGAACGAATACGTTGTATTAATTGCAAATAATTGTTTTCAAAAGCCGTGGTGTCAAAATCCTTACCGGCTGCATCATTAATGCCTATTCCAAATATAACAAGGTCAGGATTAATGAGTTGTAAATCCTTCTCGAAATATTCGCACTTTAAATAATCCAGGGAACTGGCCCCGTTCACACCGATGGAATGAAAAGAAATGCCCGGTTTTGTGTTGTCCAAAAAAATACCGTTTAACATAAAACTTCCATTGGCGGGACAGTTGATGCGAATGCGAAATGAATCCGTAACAGGCGGTACATCATAAATATACCTTCGCAGTGACGGGTCAATGGTGGTGGGTAGATACTCGATGCTGTCGATAATGATGGTGGGAGTGACCCAAGTGCTGTCGGGAAAACCGAGTAAGGTGATTCTGTCAGTTACAAAAGTCAAATCCGCATCATTCATTTTAATAAAAATTTCTGCCGTTGTGTCAGCGGTGCAAACGGCAATTCCCGTCATCCCCAGCGGTTTTTCAATATTACGATAAACGTTTCTGATAAGAGAAAAAATAGCATTGCTGCCGGCTTGGTAATCGTGGGGATTGTTACATTTCGGGGCGACCGAATAGGGGAAAATAATTCCTCTTCGCGCTATTAAGTCAGGGAATTGGAGAAGTAGATTTCTGCGAATTCTGTGTGAAAGTGTTCCTGCTTGCACGTGCGATGCACCTAAATGTAAAATATTGATATTGCCACTTTTACTATTAATTACGGTGTCCATTTTACTGAAAAAATAAACTAAACCGGAGGTGTCCAAACTGAAAGAAAGGGTATCATTATTGAAGTCGGCGAAGGGCAGGGTATCGATGGCAACATATTCCTGAGCCGACAAATTCAGGTTTAGACAAGTTAGAATTATTAGCGCGTTTCCATAC
>CAYYHC010000229.1:0-1468 GCA_964471715.1 uncultured Lentimicrobiaceae bacterium
ACGGTTATAGTTATTCAATCGTTTGGAATCATCAATGCTTCTTATATAGTGCAAATTTTGAAATCCGAACGGGTCGGCGTCAGTTTTGATGTAATCCTGCATCGTTTCATTGAAACAATCGCTGTGCAATCTGAAAATATCGGTAGCGGAAACGGCCAACGGACTATCTACAAAAATATCCACATCCGGCAAGTTGTTGTCGTTTTTCAACTTTTGAAGTGCATAGACGATTTCTTGTGTTCTACCAATCGCAAAAGAAGGAATAATGAGTTTTCCTTTTCGTTTGGCACAGGCATCTTTTACCACTAATGCCAAATCACGCTCCGCCTCTTCAATGGTGGTGTGTCTTCTATTGCCATAAGTAGATTCCGTAATAAGGTAATCGGCTTGCGGGAAAGCAGACGGATCGGGCAAAATAGTCTTGTTGTATCTGCCAATGTCGCCGGTATAACAGAGCGTTTTCTTCTTATAGTTTTCTTTATATGTTATGTGAATGGCACCGCTACCCAACATGTGACCTGAATTGACAAAACGAATGGAAAAATCGGGCGTTATGGCAAATGACAAGTCATAGGGAATACTTACAAATTGCCGCATACTTACCAAAGCATCTCGCATGGTGTAAAGTGGTTCCACCGATTCCAACTTTTGCTGAGCGCGTTTCCTGTTAAATTGTTGAGTATCGGATTCCTGAATCTTACCGGAATCGGGTAACATAATGGAACAGAGGTCACGAGTGGCAGGTGTACAGAAAATAGTTCCTTTAAAGCCCATTTTGACAACATAAGGAATTAATCCCGAATGGTCAATATGCGCGTGAGATAGCAAAATGTAGTCAATGTCTTTGGGATTGAAACCCAAATCTCTGTTCATACTATCGGTTTCAAGTCCTTTTCCTTGATACATCCCACAATCCAATAGAATTTTGGCTCCTTTGAGAGTCGTTAACAAGAACTTACTTCCCGTTACTTCGCCTGTTGCACCTAAAAACTGAACTTTCATATTGTAAATATTTGATTATTAATTATTTTCATTATTATCAAAGTCATCATCCTCACCGTAATACTCTTTGAGATACTCGATTTGTCTTCGGTCGCGCTTGGTGGGACGTCCGTCGCCGTGTTCGCGAAATTCAAAACGGGTGCGCAGCATTTTCACGCGCTCGTACTCTTCCGCCGCCGTTTGATCAATGTAATACTGCGGTACCAGCGCTGCGCCTACCCTGCTTTTAGGTGCCGCCACCACTTGCAAAGTCTTCTCCAACTGTCCGATACGAACCACATAGACCTCTTCCGTCTTCACCATTTTAGAAGGTTTGACATTGGTCCCGTTCATTTTAACCTTGCCGGCATTGCAGGCATCGGTCGCCATAGAACGAGTTTTAAAAATTCGCACTTCCCACAACCATTTATCAATCCGCGTATTAAGATTTTCCATTTTATTGATTTCGTTGTGCTTTTGCAGCATT
>CAYYHC010000229.1:1489-2440 GCA_964471715.1 uncultured Lentimicrobiaceae bacterium
CCATGTATTCATTAACAAACAAACCATCGTCATCGGACCCACCCCACCGGGAACGGGTGTGATGGCACTACACTTCGGAGCTACCTCATCATATTTTACATCCCCACAAATTCGATACCCTTTTTCGGAATCCGCATCCGGCAAACGATGGATACCAATATCAATAACCGTGGCACCTTTCTTAACATACTCTGCAGTAATCATTTCCGGTTTTCCAATGGCAACAAATAAGATATCTGCAGTGGCGCAAATCTCTTTCATATTTTCAGTCTTACTGTGACATATCGTAACCGTGGCATTCCCTTGTGCCGATTTTTCGGACAGCAGCATTGCCAAAGGTTTTCCCACAATATTGCTCCGTCCCAAAACAACACAATGCTTCCCATCCACCGAAATATTCGCTCTTTTCAGCAATTCCATCGTTCCATAGGGAGTTGCAGGTAAAAAAGTAGCTTCACCCAACAACAATTTTCCATAATTAATCGGGTGAAAACAATCAACATCTTTCAACGGATTGACATGGGCAATAATGGCATCGGCGGAAATGTGCTTTGGCAGGGGAAGTTGAATGATATAACCGTTAATTTCGTCATCTCTATTTAAAAATTCAACCGCATCAATCAATTCCTCTTCTTTGATAGTGGCGGGAAATTGGTAAATGGAAGAGACAAATCCGACCTCTTTGCAAGTGCGACGCATACTGTCAATGTACGTTTTGGAAGCCCCGTCATCACCCACAATGACTGCCGCCAAATGGGGTGCCGGAATACCTTTATCTAAATCGGCTTTCACTTTAGCCGCAATTTCTTTTTTAACCTCTATGGAAATTTCTTTTCCGTCTATAATTTTCATTATTAATAATTTACAATTTATTGCTATTCAAATAATCTACTTCATTCTGTTTTGACCCGTAAAAAAACGAGTATTTATTGTTATTAATTGAGTTGCAAA
>CAYYHC010000230.1:0-2290 GCA_964471715.1 uncultured Lentimicrobiaceae bacterium
TTGGATTTTCTTTTTTACTATAATAATTTCACCTATTTCAACTTCCAAGCCGTTGATCCTTGTGGAATCATTGGTTTCCAACGCAGATTGATACTCAGCCAAATCGGTATTGTACATTTTGAGCAGTATGTCAAGCACCACGTTGACATACTCGTATTTATCGACAGTGTCGATTTTGACTACTTGAACGGAATCTAAACCGTCGATTTTGATTTCATTTTTTACGTAATTCTGCGTAAGTTCTTCCATTTTCTCCATTAAAGAGTCTTCTTTGTTCGAAGTATTATTTTTGCAGGATGCAAAAAGGAGAGCAACGATGGCAATGCTTAATAATAAAAAATATTTTTTGTTCATAACTAAAAGATTATTACGTATTTAGAGATGTCAATGGTTTGTCCTGCGGGAAGTGTTTCGATTTTTCCAAATTGATAGACATCGAAAATTCCTAATGAATATAATTCTTGGTTTCCTTGATAGAGGGAAATGTAAGTGGGGATGGCTTGGCGGAGGCGGTAGCCGTTATTGTCCTTATATTTTTTTAGACTTTTGCGTTGGGCTGCAAATTCCGACCATTTTTGATTGGAAAATTGCGGTTTTAGGTTTAAATAGTAATTTTCGGTCTCATTGTTGGAAGCAGTGCAAGTGGAAAATCCGGTTTTTTCGGAAACGGAAAAAATGTGCATATTTAAGTTAGAGGTGTCCAACGGCGAAACGATGAAAGAGTAGTGTATTTTATCATTTAATGTAAAACCGGTGAAGAGTTGAATGTAATTTTTTTCCAATTCATTTAATTGATTCACCAATTCTTCGATAGCTTCCTTGGAGTATGGAACTTCTTGTGAGCCGATTAACAAGCTATAGCGGTCGTCTCGGATTTTGGCGATAAAGTCGGCGGCTTCATCGGCTTTTTGGTCGTTGGTTTTGGTTATTTTTTGGGTGGTACTTGCCGGAACTTGCCGAACGACGCCATCCACAATTTGCGTTTCTACGTAGTTATTTGATTTTTCCACATAAGATAAATCGGAATAGTAGCGAAAGAAGTCCGGAATTGGGGAATTTTGCACAGTGAAGGAACCCACAAAAGGAACCTGTCGAGCGGTATCGCGTTGTGTGTAGAGTTGCGCGAGGAAATTGTTCTTCATCTGATAGTTGCTTAATTCCACGGCGTATTGGTAATTCTCGTCTGATAGTGTAATGGGTTGAACATTAACGCTTTGTAATTGGTAATAAATTCGATTTTGTTTGATGATGTTGGTAAGACCGAGTAATTTTTCAGCATATTCGGCGTAATAGCCTTTCATTTGTGTTGTTTTATTGACTACTACATCAATTTTGAAAGCGGTTTTCGGCAAAGCGTAGTAGAAGTAGTTTCCGGCTGTAGCGATGCCGCTGTCGGCAGGCAATGGAATGACATTTTTTTGTGCAAAAGTCACATAATTAGCAAGAAACAGCAATAAATAAAAAAACAAATTTTTCATGGTTGAATAACTGATTAGAACGTTGGAACTAAGTTGGAAAAGCCCATAAATGCCATTGCGAGGATTCCGGCGGTGATGAGGGCAATCGGCACACCTTGCATTCCTTTTGGTATTTTGACGAGTTCCATTTGTTCGCGAAGACCGGCGAAGATGACAATGGCAAGGGTAAAGCCGATGGCGGTAGCAATCGTATAAACCACACTGTCTAAAATGGTGAAACCGGCTTTTTCGGTTACAGCGATAGCTACTCCCAAAACCGCGCAGTTGGTAGTGATTAGAGGAAGGAAGATACCTAACGCTTGATATAATGACGGACTGGTTTTCTTTAAAATAATTTCAACCATTTGGACCAATGCGGCGATGACAAGAATGAAAGTAATTGTCTTTAAGAAAGTTAAGTCCATAGGAAGAAGAATATAGTTTTGTATCAGGGAGGTGACTAAAGTGGCGAGGGTCATCACAAAAACAACGGCGATGCCCATTCCCAAAGCGGTATTAATTTTGGTAGAAACGCCCAAGAAGGGGCACATTCCCAAAAACTGCGCTAAAACGATATTATTGACAAAAATACATCCGATAATCATTAATATATATTCCATAGTAGTATTATTTTAATGTTTATATTTTTTTACGTTGTTGAATGTAGCGCACCAAAGCGATTACAAATCCCAAAACGAAGAAAGCGCCGGGGGCGAGGACGAAGATGAGGATGCCGTCACCATCAACGAGTTTGTGACCAAAGAAGGCGTAGCCGCCTAAAAACTCGCGGATAATGCCGATGAGGGTAAGTGAAAGAGTGAAACCCAAGCCCA
>CAYYHC010000231.1:0-2264 GCA_964471715.1 uncultured Lentimicrobiaceae bacterium
AATTTTACGCCATTCCTACCTCCTCAATGGAAAGCTCGCTGATGGTCGGTGACTACTTGGCAGTCAGCAAATATCATTATGGCGCCCGCATACCGGAAACCGTCCTTGCAGTGCCTTTTATGCACCACACTTTGGTCGGCACACAAGCCCGCTCCTTCGTGGATTGGTTGGAACTTCCCTACATGAGATTTCCCGCCCTGCAAAAAATTAAAAATAATGACCCTATCGTCTTCAACTATCCCGATGGTGACACCGTGGCATTAGAACGACAAAGCGAAAGCTATTACGCCATCGTCAGAGAATTTGAAGCAATCCTAAACCCCAATGCCACTCCTGCCGAAAAAATAATGATTGAGAATAAATACCCGCTAAATGTAGTCGCCTCAATAAAAGAAAAATACGGAAATCGCCCCTATTACCCCGGCTTAGGCAGAGAGGTCGTTAAAAAAGAATACACCGTCGTCAGCCGCCCCATCGATAAAAGAGAAAATTACGTAAAACGCTGCGTCGCTATTGCCGGTGATAAACTGCAAGTCATTAATGGTCAATTATATATCAATGATAAAGCGGCTCAAAATCCGAAAAATATGCAGTTTTCATACAAGGTTGAAGGATCCATTTCTCACAAAAACCGTCAAAAAATAGACATCAACGAAGAAGACCGTCAAGAAATAATGCCGAACTTGGCTGTTTATCAACTTAATAAAACACAAAAGAATAAAATAGAAAAAATGGGCAAAACGGTCACTCCGTTAGTTGAAAAGTCGGAATACAACGCCGCCATTTTCCCGCACGACCCGCGCTATCCATGGAACAAAGACAACTTCGGTCCGATTGTCATTCCGAAAAAGGGAGTCACTGTTGCCATCAATGATTCTACCATCGTACTTTACGAACAAGTCATTCGCAATTATGAATTGAATACCTTGGAGCGCAAAAACGGGAAAGTCTATATCAACGGCAAAGAGGCAACCTCTTACACCTTTAAAATGGATTACTATTTTATGATGGGCGACAATCGTCATAACTCGGCTGATTCTCGCTATTGGGGCTTCGTTCCGGAAGACCACATTGTCGGGAAACCGGTTCTCGTATGGCTCTCCTTAGACAAATTCAAGAATTTTGGCGAAGGTAAAATCCGTTGGGACAGAATGTTTAGAACCATTAAATAATCAGTATGGGATCTTCATTCAAAATACCACACACTTTTACGATTGTCTTTACCATTGTTATTGTTTGCGCCATTCTCACTTGGATTATTCCGGGCGGCGAGTTTCAGCGTGAAACCGTAACCGTTGATGGCGAAGAAAAAGAAGTGGTCGTAGCCGATTCTTATCAACAAGTTGACAATCAACCACAAACGTGGCAAGTTTTCACCGCATTCTATGCCGGTTTCAAAAAGAGTGCCAACATTATCGTTTTTATTTTGATGATTGGTGGTGCTTTCTGGGTACTCAACAGTACCAAAGCCATCGACATGGGCATTTACTCTTTTTTGAATTTCACCAAACGACTGCAACACAAGAAATTTTTTCAAAAAATAGGTGTCAACAACATTGTTATCATACTGATAATGATACTCTTCAGTTCGTTTGGTGCCATTTTTGGAATGAGTGAAGAAACGCTCGCATTTATTGTTATTTTTGTTCCGTTGGCGATTTCCATGGGCTATGATTCGGTGGTGGGAGTGCTCATGTGCTATGTAGCCGCACACGTTGGATTTGCCGGCGCCATTTTCAATCCGTTCACCATCGGAATTGCGCAAGGTTTGTCCGATTTGCAACCATTTTCAGGATTGGAATACAGATGCTTTTGCTGGGTAATATTAACCACCATCGCCATTGCTTTCACATTGTTTTATGCCGCGCGCGTTAAAAAAAATCCGAAGAAATCATTTATGTATGAATTAGATGGCTATTGGCGCGAACGCGCGTTGCAAGACACGGAAAAAGAAACCCGCCCCTCTACCCTCTCCACGTGGATTGTTTACGGCCTCATCTCCTGCCTGCTCATTTTCTTGTCCATTCGTTATCCGCACACGCAAATTACCATCGGCAACGACAATAATTCGATCATTCTGTTTCCGATAATCACCGTAATTTTCTTATTATTAGGATTTTACTCCACGCGTAAATCTGTACATGGTTTCATACTGACTTTGCTTTTTCTCACTATTGTAATGTTAGTCATCGGCGTTTTGGGATACGGCTGGTATGTGGGAGAGATTGCGGCCCTGTTCATGGCGATGGGGATTGCAGCGGGAT
>CAYYHC010000232.1:0-2254 GCA_964471715.1 uncultured Lentimicrobiaceae bacterium
AAGTGTTGATCATTATTGTTTTATGCCGTTTTAGAGTTTATAGAAGAGGTCTTGGGATATATGGTTGGTGAGTTTGATAGAAAGCATTTATAAATTTTATAGGTGAAAGTGAACCCAAGCGGTGAATGAGCCATTCATAAAATCTTTTGTGTCATATTGGCTGCCGTGGTCGCTACGAAGTTGCAGATCCGTCCTTGCAAACATCTAAATTTACTGTTTTTCAATGTATTACGAATAAATTCCAATACCTCGTCATCCTTTAATACAGGCTTGCGTCCTCGCTTTAATGAATTGGGGGTCAGTCGAGATTTCCTATACCAAGAACTACTGCATAAGTTTACAATTTTTAATATCATTGTTATGGGAAACGGTTCACCAGTCTTATTGTAATATTCTTTTAATAAGATATTTATTACTTCTTTTTTAGTCTTTCCACTAACTCGTTCTTTTTTTTTATGAGCTCTATCTCCATTTCTAATTGACCAATTTTTCGCTCTGCACGTGATAGTTTGTCATTATCACGTTTGGGCTTAAATCCATCTGAGCCGTTGTTAATAAACTCATTTCGCCATTGATGTATGTCTTTTATACATACCGAATACTCCCGGCTTAATAGTTCAAAATCTTCTCCTCGTAGTACTTTTAATACGATTTCTGTTTTGATTTTTGATGTGATTCTTCTCTTTTTTATACGCTTCAAAATTACGATTTTTACTCGAAATTTTTTCGGGTCGCTATAATTTTGAATAACTGAATAATTTTTTAATGGAAGTCATCGTTTTCAGTCATCGTTTTTAGTCATCGTCAGAATGCACAATTGGAAATGCTAAATGATTTGAAATCTATTGTCGTCCGCGAATATATTCGTTCAATTCTTCTTTGGAAGAAGAGAAGGTAAATGCGGAATTGACCAAATAATATCTGTTTTGGTCAAAACAATAATCGTAAGCAAATTTCAAAAAATCCAGCTTGGTATCTTCGTAAGTGAACAATTTGGCAATACGTACCAACTGATCGGTGGTTAACCATTCACCGACTACTACTTGTTTGGCAATAGTAAGTTTAGTATCGTCAAACGTTTCATTATCAATCAAATCCAAAATTCTATTAAAGTTGGCATTATCGCACGGTTGGGGAACGATAACCGGTTCCGGAACGGGAATAGGAGGTTGTGGAATTACAGGCACATTGCCGTGTTGATGTCCTTCATGATTATGACCGTTTTGGTCGTGACCATTATGATTATGACCGTTTTGATTGTAATCTCCATTATGATATGCTCCATCATTATAATTTCCTCCGTTAGAAAGATTCAATGGCATGGTATAAGCCGCTCTAATGATATAATTAACCGATTGAAGTGACAAACGGTTATCGTCTGAAAAATAGTGAAGGATGTAGTTATTGCCACTTGGATTAATGCGCAAACTGCTGGTAAGTTCGGAATTACTGTTTTCCGATTCAATTCGGATGACATAATTGCGGGAAGTAATATTGGAAATGCAAATCGATTCTACCGATTGATTATTTTGTAAAACGTCATTTACATATAATCTAAAACGTTCGTGATTTTTTGATTCAATGGACAATGATTGACAAAATACGAATAACGTATTTATTATCAACGTAATAAGTAAAAAATATTTTTTCATAATGACAAGGTATTAAAAATTTTTTTGATTGTTTTTTACAAGGTTTTGAAGCATCGGAACGAAGCGAAATTCTCCGAACGATTCTTCTTTGTATTCCGTATCACTGATTTTTGTGATTCTTTTCATATCTTGCACACCGTTGCCGACAGGAATCACAATCAGTCCGTTTATTTTAATTTGCGAAAGTAGCGACGTGGGAACATTGGGAGCACCGCAGGTAACAATAATCTTATCGAAGGGTGCTTGTTTGGGGAGACCGGCAAATCCATCTCCATAATATTGTTTCACGTTTTCAATTTTTAGTTGTCCAAGTAAAATTCGAGTTTTTCTGAATAACTCAATTTGTCTTTCAACGGTATGAACTTTAGCGCCCATGGCTGCTAAGATGGCTGCTTGAAATCCGGAGCCGGTGCCGACTTCGAGAATTTTATCATTGGGAGCTACTTGTAGCAATTGAGATTGAAAAGCCACCGTTAGTGGTTGCGAAATGGTCTGGTCGCAAGCGATTGGCAAAGGCATATTTTCGTACGCCTTTATTTGGAGAATAGGATCACTGATAAAACGATGTCGTTCAATTACATCAAAGGCTTGTAGAACGTTTG
>CAYYHC010000233.1:0-2159 GCA_964471715.1 uncultured Lentimicrobiaceae bacterium
GCTAAAATCGTTGGAATTACAGTCTGCGCGCACCAAGCAGACACAGATTTTTATTGAAACACCGTATCGCAACAACCATATTTTCAAATCTATTCTATCGGTTTGCGAGCCTGACACGCGCCTCTGCGTGGCCGTCAATCTTACTACGGAAGAGGAAACCATTATCTCGAAAACGGTGGCTCAATGGCGCAAAGAGCACATTGACCTTCATAAAAAACCGGCTATCTTTTTAATATCCAAATAATGTGGGACCGAAAGCTTCCCGCTTTCATAAAAAAAATTGTACCAAAAGTCGCAATTACGACAACCCAATTTCCCTCTTTACCACCACATTCGGAATGTCCTTTTTATTGAAAAACCAAAAAAAACGGGTGTAAAAAAAAATTTCACACCCGTTTCCATTAAACAAAAAAATTATTTGTAGATTTTTTCTATTATATTATGGTAACGTTTTTGTACCAAATGGCGTTTAACTTTCAGAGTAGGCGTCAAAATATCATTTTTTTGCGTCCATTCATCGGGAATCAGCTCAAATTTCTTGACTTGTTCCGTATCCCCAAAGAATGAATTATATTTTGAAATTTCACGAGCAAAACGCTTCACGATCGTACTGTCTTTCACCAATTTCATTGGATTAGAATACTCCACATTATGACGTAAACACCATGATTTTAAAAAGTTAAAATCAGGCGAAATTAACGCAGCCGCAAATTTTTCGTTTTCGCCGACCACCACCATATTTTCAATAAACGGAGATTCGCAGAATTTTTCCTCAATAACTTGCGGATTGACATATTTTCCGAAAGAGGTTTTAAAAATGTTCTTCAATCTTCCGGTAATCATCAACTGACCTTTTTCGGTAAAACTGCCCAAGTCGCCGGTATGGAACCAGCCGTCTTCATCAATGAGCGATTTCGTCAACTCTTCATCTTTATAATACCCCATCATCACATTGTGACCTTTGCACAATATTTCGCCACTTTCGTCATCAATTTTGATTTGAACACCCGGCAACGGAAAACCTACCGTACCGACTTCACGTCCATATTTGGCACGACAGCTGACCGCAATAACCGGTGAAGTTTCGGTAGCACCGTATCCTTCAAAAACGGGCATTCCGATAGCGGAGAAGAAAGAAGCCAAACGGGGTTGAATGCTGGCTGCACCGGAAACCACAATGTCAAAATTGCCGCCGATACTTTCTCTGATTTTGGAATACACCAATTTATCGGCGATGCTGTGTTTAAAATTATACCAAGACGACCGCTCACAATCTTGAATTTTATATTGTTGCGCCAACTTGACCGCCCAGCGAAAGATTTTCTTTTTCATGGGTTTCATATTTTTGCTGGTATTCCAAATCTTATCAAATATTTTTTCCAACATACGAGGCACGGTGGACATCATCGTCGGATGAATTTCTTTCAGATTTTCGGCAATCGTCCCCAAATTTTGAGCATAATAGACCGACATTCCCAAATATTGATACAAAAATACCAACATTCTTTCATAAGCATGGCACAACGGCAAGAAGCTAAATGCCTTTTTAGACCATGTAGCCGGAGTAGAACGCAAGTTCATTAATTGACTTACAATATTATAATGGGAAAGCATGACACCTTTGGGGCATCCGGTCGTGCCGGAAGTGTACATAATGGTTGAACAATCCATCATTTGAACCGCATCACGACGACGTTGAAGCTCATCAGGGTTCGGATTCTGCATTCCCAAGGCAATCAATTGTTCCAAATAGGGAAATCTATCTCTATTAATAAATGTATAAACCATACTAAGGGTTGGCGTGTCGGGCAAAATGGCATCAATTTTGTGCATTACTTCACTGCCTTCCACTATTGCCAATTTGGCTTCGCAATGATTTAAAATGTAACGATAGTCATTTTCACTAATAGTAGGATAAATAGGAACCGATATGGCACCAATTTGCATGATCGCCATATCAATCATATTCCATTCGGGACGATTGGTAGAAATAATACCTACTTTATCTCCGGCTTCAATTCCCAACTTAATAAATGCGTAACTGATATTGTTGGTAATCTCCAAATACTCCTGCGGACTATAGGTAATCCAATTATTGTCTCGTTTTCCGGCTAAAGCAATTTTTTGATTAGGATATTTTTCCTCATATTGAGTCAAAA
>CAYYHC010000234.1:0-2126 GCA_964471715.1 uncultured Lentimicrobiaceae bacterium
AAAATAAACTAAGAAATTGAGGTTAGCGGTTTAAAAAGTGGTAGTACTATAATTAACCAAACATAACGACGAAAAATATATTGTTTGGAACGCAGGGTTCGCGGTCTTTTTTCTTTCATAATCGATATTTTATAATGTAAATAGAGAGTCCTTTATAAATTAGTTAGGTCATTCTTTAAGAGTAGCAAGATACGTTTCTTTATCTGTTATATTAAAAATTCATTTTGCAAAGATATGAATTTTCAATACTTATCCCCTCAAAAATTAATTCTTATTTTTGAGGTGTTTTACAGCAATATTATTTTTCTATCACATTTATTATTTGTACTTTTGCAGCGCAAAAATATGATGAATGAAACTTTCTGTCGTTATTCCTGCTTATAATGAAGCTAAAACTATCGTTTCGATTTTGACCGCTGTTTTGTCGGTAAACCTAATTGATAACATTGAAAAAGAGGTAATTATTGTCAATGATTGTTCAACCGACCGTACCAAGGATATTCTGTCAGAGTATGTTTCTCAACATTCAGGTACTGATATTAAAATTTTTGACCAAACGTCGAATCAAGGGAAAGGTGCGGCTATTCGTCGCGGCATTGAAGAAGCCAAGGGAGATTTTATTATTATACAAGATGCTGATCTTGAGTACGATCCAAACGAATATAATGTTTTGTTGGAACCAATGGTGAAAGATTTCGCCGATGTGGTTTATGGCTCACGCTTTATCGGCGGAAAACCTCATCGTATTCTTTTCTTTTGGCATAGCATCGGAAATCGTTTTTTGACTAAAATTTCCAATATGTTTACCAATTTGAATCTTACGGATATGGAAACGTGCTACAAATTGTTTCGTTCGGAGATTATAAAAAAGGTACTTTTAAAGGAAAACAGGTTTGGTTTTGAGCCTGAGGTTACAGCCAAAATTGCTCGTTTGAAAAAAATACGAATTTATGAAGTCGGCATTTCCTATTACGGGCGCACTTATGAGGAGGGAAAAAAGATTGGCTGGAAAGACGGATTTCGTGCCATTTACTGCATTTTGAAATATAATGTTTTTGATAGAAAATATTTAAAATACTGATAAACAGTATTTTATATTATTTTAATTTGTTGAAAAATTGGAGTAAAAAAATATTCTGAACGCTCCCAATTTTAAAATATTAGCGTATCTTTGCCGCATGTTTAACTTAAAAAACTAATTACTATGGAAAATGAAAAAAAGAATGAAGAAAAACTAAAAGTGCTTAATTCCACTTTGGAAAAACTTGAAAAGACATTTGGGAAAGGGGCAATTATGAAATTGGGGGATTCACCCATTGAGAATATTGATGTGATTTCAACCGGTTCAATCGGTTTGGATGCGGCATTAGGAGTGGGGGGATTTCCAAAGGGTAGAGTGATAGAAATTTATGGTCCTGAATCATCAGGTAAGACGACATTGGCGATTCATGCGATTGCTGAATCACAAAAGAAAGGCGGAATTGCCGCATTTATTGATGCAGAACATGCTTTTGACAGATTTTATGCCGAAAAATTGGGCGTCAATACTGCCGAATTATTGGTTTCTCAACCCGATAACGGGGAACAAGCTCTTGAAATTGCGGACAATCTGATCCGTTCCGGCGCAATTGACATTATCGTAATTGACTCCGTGGCCGCGTTGACTCCGAAAAGTGAAATTGAAGGCGATATGGGAGATTCCAAAATGGGCTTACAAGCTCGTTTGATGTCGCAAGCTATGCGAAAATTAACGGCAACTATCAGTAAAACAAAATGTTGCTGTATTTTTATTAATCAGTTGCGTGAAAAAATCGGTGTAATGTTTGGAAATCCCGAAACGACGACCGGCGGTAATGCACTTAAATTTTATGCTTCCGTGCGTTTGGATATTCGAAGACAATCTCAGTTAAAAGATGGTGAACTAGCTTCCGGAAATCATGTGAAAGTGAAAGTGGTGAAAAATAAAGTTGCACCGCCATTCCGTTTTGCAGAGTTTGACATCTTGTTTGGCGAGGGAATTTCCAAAACCGGAGAAATTATCGACATTGGCGTTGAAAAGAATATCATCAAAAAATCAGGCTCTTGGTTCTCATACGGCGATACTAAATTAGGGCAGGGACGCGATA
>CAYYHC010000235.1:0-2110 GCA_964471715.1 uncultured Lentimicrobiaceae bacterium
AACCTAACTCTTTATATGGTAGGTAATTCGCTGTCGAGTGTGCAGATAGACTCACTACGCAGCATCATGGTACACGATTTTGGATTAACCACCACGCAACTCCGCATCAAACAAACCGGTGGGATAATTGATGTGGGCACGCAAGCCGATTTGCTCGAAGACTTAATCATCGGCAAAGATGAGGAATTAAAGCAAAAAGAGATCGTTATTGCCGATTTGACACAAAAATTGCTCATCAAACAGCAATCTAATGACAATTACACTGAAAAGGCACAACTAATCGGTGAAAAATATCATTCTTTTATTCATACTATTTCCATCGCCGACGTCACTTACTATAATCCGAAATCCAAATCAAGTGAAATAGTTACCACCATTTACATCTCGTGGGTTCCCGGCACCGACATCAACAAGATAAAATCTGAACTCAACAGTTGGACACCTATTTTACTCAATGTCGATAAAGTACATATTATTGACGAAATTTAAGCAATTTGTTTTCGAAAATGGTAAACCGGTTTATGGTCAGTGATTAACTCCATTAATAGCAATTGTTAATAAAATAGTAGAATTCATTGTTGATAATTTTGCAGATTGATTATCAAATAGATGGAAAAAAAATGCTCTTTTTTAAAAAAAATCGCAGAAAAATAGAGATAAAATACTATCTTTGCAGCAACACTTTTCAAAAAATATTTTTACATAACTATCAAATAAAGAACATTTAATATGGCGAATGAACAATCGACAGAGCAAAAAACGGAACGAAAGTATTCTTATAACACGATAGAATCCGCTTTGGGAACGACCGGAAAACTAACCCCGCAGGCGATTCCTTTTGAGAAAGCAGTGTTAGGTGCCCTGATGATTGATAGAGATGCCATCACGGACGTAGCCGATTTTCTGCGTGCCAATATGTTTTACCAAGAACAGCATCAGGTGATTTTTGATGCTATTCATGGTCTTTTTAGAGATAATAAACCTATTGATATACTTACAGTTACAGACGCATTGCGTGCAGAAAAGAAATTGGAATTTGTGGGTGGCGCATCTTATATTGCTGCGCTTACCAATCAAGTGTCGTCTTCTGCCAATATCGTTTACCACTCGCGTATCATCATGGAAAAGTTCGTCCTGCGTGAACTCATTAACATCTGCAACTCTTCCATGAAAAAAGCATACGATGACCCGAAAGATGTTTTGTTATTATTGGATAATGCTGAAACAGAGTTATTTAACGTTGTTGAAAATAATTTCAGTCGCGATAGTATGGAATTGAAAACGGTTGTTGAGAAGACGTTGGATGAGATTGTCAAAATGAATGCGGAAAAGGGATTTAGCGGTGTTCCCACCGGCATCCGCGCGTTAGATGAAAAAATTGGCGGGTGGGGAAATTCCGACCTCATTATTATGGCTGCCCGTCCGGGTATGGGAAAAACTTCGTTTGTCCTCTCCATTGCCCGCAACGCTGCCATCGATTTTAATAAGTCCGTCGCCCTTTTCTCATTGGAAATGTCCGCTTCACAGTTGGCACACCGCCTCTTTGCCATTGAATCGGGTATCAACGCCGAGAAAATGTCCAAAGGCAATTTGGACGAGGCCGAATGGGCACAATTGATGGACAAAATAGCCCTTCTCAGTACCAATAAATTAATCATTGACGATACGCCCGCCTTATCCGTGTTCGACTTGCGCGCCAAATGCCGCCGACTCAAACACAAATACGACATTCAGTTGGTTATTGTTGACTACCTGCAATTGATGCAGTTGGGCGGCGATAGGGATTCAAAAGGGAAAGGTGGCAATCGTGAACAGGAAATCAGCCAGATTTCAAGGTCTCTCAAGGCGTTGGCAAAAGATTTGAATATTCCCGTCATTGCTTTGTCGCAGTTATCGCGTCAGGTAGAACAACGTGGCGGCGACCATCGCCCGCAACTCTCAGACTTGCGTGAATCCGGCTCTATTGAGCAAGATGCAGACCAAGTTCTCTTCATTTACCGTCCGGAATATTACAAATTGGAAACCTTTTCCGATGGAAGTCCGTCAGCGGGTCGCGCGGACATTCTGATCGCCAAAAACCGTCACGGTGCCCAAGCCGATGTTCGTGTCC
>CAYYHC010000236.1:0-2093 GCA_964471715.1 uncultured Lentimicrobiaceae bacterium
TGATTATTTCGGCATCGGGAATGATGGAGGCCGGACGTGTTAAACATCATTTAGCCAACAATATAGACAATCCGAGAACTACCATTTTGTCGGTAGGTTATTGTTCACCGACAACTTTGGGAGCCAAGATTATGAGAGGGGACAAAATGGTTTCCATCTTTGGTGTTAAATATAAAGTGAATGCGACGGTGACATCTATAGAAGCATTTTCCGGTCATGCGGATTTTGAGGAATTGATACAATATTTATCTTGTCAAGACAAGAATAAGGTGCAGAATATTTTTATTGTGCATGGTGATGATGAATCGCGCAATGCCTATTCTCAGCATTTAGCCGATGCCGGTTTTACAAAGAATTACATTCCGAAATTTAGGGAAAGTATTGAGATTTAGGGGAATGGATAATTGACGATGCACAATTAAAAATTGGATTGTGGAATGTCGGATAGAGACAATGCATTGTCTCTACAATAATGGCATTGGATTTTATTCTGTCTTTTAAGAACAAACGTTAAGTACAATAGGAAATGCGGGATTTGACTGGCGTGCTGTAGGTATGTGCCAATACTGAAAATAATTGAGTCGTAATTGGCTCAATTAACAAATTTGGAAAAATGTGATTTTTTTTATTTAGAATGTATGAAAAATGTGATTTTTTTTATTTATTTTTGCCGAAAAATGTGATAATCGATTATTATGAAACTTCTGAAACGGAAAATTGATGCCTTTTTGTCAGAATGGAAAAGCGACAAACAACGTTTGCCATTGATTGTTAAAGGGGCAAGACAAATAGGAAAAACTGCTTCTATTGAGGCTTTTGCAAAAAGTAATTACAAGTATGTCATCACCATTAATTTTGCTTTACAAGAAAAATTTCGCGATATTTTTGATGAGGGATTTGAAGTGGATACCATTTTAAAAAATATCACGCTGAAAGAACCATCGTGGCAATTTATTTCCCACGAGACGTTGATTTTTTTCGATGAATTGCAATGTTGCCCGAATTGTGCAACGAGTTTAAAATCGTTTAAAATTGATGGAAGGTATGATGTGATATGTTCCGGATCGCTGATGGGAATTAATTATCAGGAAATAGAATCCAACAGTGTGGGGTATAAAATGGATTATGAAATGCATTCGCTTGATTTTGAAGAATTTTTGTGGGCAAAAGGGTATTCAGAAAGTCAAATTGAAGATATTTATGCACACATGCTCAATGTAGAGCCTTTTTCAAAAATTGAATTGGAGGTGTTGTTCGATAATTTCAAAGAGTATGTTATTTTGGGTGGAATGCCGGCAGTGGTTTATCGCTTTGTTACCCAAAAAAATTACAGTGGAACACTTTCTCTTCAAAAGCAATTATTAATTGATTATGAGGAAGATATAACAAAATATGCGGTGGGATTGGATAAAGCAAGAATTAAAAACATTTACAATCATATTACTATTTTTTTGGGAAAGGAAAATAAAAAATTCCAAATCTCAAAAGTTGCTTCCGGCGCTCGTAATCGTGAATATATTGGAACGGTCGATTGGCTTAATGATGCCGGAATTATTAATGTTTGCTATTGTCTGCAACAACCCGAATTACCATTGAAAGGAAATTATAATGTAAAAGACTATAAATTGTATTACAAAGATACCGGATTGTTGATCGCTTCGTTGGACGATGAAGCGCAAGATGATTTACGTATTAATAAAAATTTCAATACTTACAAAGGTGCCATATATGAAAATATAGTTGCCGATATGCTTGTAAAGCAAGGATATTCATTGTTTTACTATAAAAATGAGAAAAGCACGATTGAAATGGATTTTTTTGTGCGTGATATGAATTCGCTTATCCCGATAGAGGTTAAAGCAACCGATCGTGCCACGAAATCGCTTAATAAATTGATTAATGAGTCGGTCTTTTCGGATATTCAATATGGTATCAAATTATGTAGAAAGAATGTGGAATTCAATGACCGATTTTATACTTTCCCCTATTTTTTGACTTTTTTGTTGAAACGCTTTTTGCTTGAAAAGTCGCTTTCGCCGCGCCAACGATTGTAGCGGATACCCCGCAGCAGCGGTGGCTTTGCAGGTGAGAAG
>CAYYHC010000237.1:0-2092 GCA_964471715.1 uncultured Lentimicrobiaceae bacterium
CCATTGATTTGGCTTGTGCGAGTTTCGTTTCCATTTCCACCCATTGTACTTCTGTAATGCTGCCTTTGTCGTGCAACTGTTTCATTCTGTTGTAGCCATCCTGTGCCTGGCGCAAAGAGGCCACTGCCGCAGTATGACTTTCACGATAATTCTGTTCATCCAACGTAGCCAACAGTGTTCCCTTTCTTACAAAATCGCCTTCTTTTACAAGCACCTGCACTACATTTCCCGTAACTGCAAAGCTGAGAGAAGATGATGAAACGGCTTCTAAAGTGCCTACATAATTTTGGTTGGACACACCACAGGCTTCAGAAATAACACTCACCTTTACCGGAACGGCTTCGTTTTTTGTTTCTTTATTAATTATCTTATCGCATGCATTCAACGATAATAAGAAAAAGATGCTTCCTATATACAATAAGTTGCAGAATAACTTTTTAATAGTATATGCGTTCATAATCATTATGATTAGTATTAAAAATAAACATTGAAAAACAAACAATATTGCGGATTGTTTAGTAAAAGTATTTAAAGAAAGTTAATAATAAAGCTATTGTAGTAAGGTAAAAGTATTATTAGATGCGTTCAGGAAGTCCATCATTTTTTGGAGAGCGAAGGCACGATGGCTGATTTTGTTTTTTTCGGATTCGTCCATTTCTGCAAAAGTAAGATTGGAATGTAGAGGACGAAAAATGGGGTCGTATCCGAATCCTGAAAATCCTTTTTCAGTATCAATGATTTCGCCGTCAACTCGTCCTTCAAAAATATATTTTTGATGATTTAGGAAAAGAACGATGATGGTTCTAAAACAGGCTTTTCGATTAGAAATGCCGGACATTTCGTTCATTACTTTTCGTACATTGTCTTGGAAGTCGCATTTTTCGCCGGCATAACGTGCAGAATGCACGCCGGGGCGTCCGTTCAGGGCATCAATTTCCAAGCCGGTGTCGTCGGAAAAGCAATTGCAATGATACTTTTGATAGACGAATTCCGCTTTTTGGGTAGCGTTACCCAACAAAGAATCAGCTGTTTCAGGAATTTCCTCAAAACAGCCGATATCTGTAAGTCCTTTAATAGAGAAAGCAGCACCCGCAATAGCGATTGCCTCTTCTAATTTATGCCGATTATGCGTAGCAAAGACTAATTCCATGGCATTCGGCTTTTTTGCAATTAATTATGCGTTCGCGCCTTTAATTTCAATTGCTTGTTTGTCTCTATAGTAACCGCATTCAGGGCATACTCTGTGGGTTAAAATAGCAGCGCCGCAATGACTGCAAGTAGTTAACTGTGGAGCAGTCATAAAATCATTTGCTCTTCTTTTGTCTCTTCTCATTGCTGAGTGTCTTCTTTTCGGATGTGGCATAACGTATTAGTTTTAAAATTATTTATCTTTTTTTATTTTTTTCAGTGCATTCCAGCGTGGGTCAATATCATCTGTTGAATGATTGGCACCTCGTGAAAGCTCGTCAATTTTTTCAAGCATCAACGGATTGCAGGTTGAGTTTCCATTTTCGTCATCAGGATGAATGACCTGAATCGGGAAAGCCAACAAAATGGATTCATAAGCGAAATGAAAGAGGTCAATATCGTAATCTTTTTCATTAATTATCCATAAATTGTCTTCTTCTTGCTTTTCTTCAATATTGGGAAGGAGTTTAACGACAAGGTTTTCAGTAAAATCAAGAGGAACATCTACAGGATCTAAACATCTGTCACACGGAAGTAAAAGATTTCCCTTAAAATGCAAGTCAACAAGCACCATTTTTTCAAGAATTTCCATTTCAATCTGCAATTTAAGAAGCCCGCCCTGCACATCGGAAATTCCTGCAATTTCAAAGAACGATTCATCGCAATCAATTGTATAACTGTACTTTCCGAGTTCCATCCCGGCTATTCGCAGCCTAAATTCTTCTTGTTTTTGATTGCTTTTCACCATCAATATTTTGGGGTGCAAATATACAATTTTTTCTGATTATATACGCTTTTATTTTTTTATTCTGAAATTATTAATGAATTATGTGGGCAAATAAAGTCGCACTTTATAATACTGCCAAAAAATAAGACCGGTAGCTAAGTTAAAAATAAATATTAA
>CAYYHC010000238.1:0-2074 GCA_964471715.1 uncultured Lentimicrobiaceae bacterium
CCGACTTTTGGAACAATAATTTGCTTTAGGTGTCGTATTGATAAAGTCAGGAAAAGCAATGAGTTTACTAATGAATGTATTATAAGTACGGCAGTCGTTTACATTTTTAACTTCACATTTGGCGCAGGTATGAAAAGCGTGCTCTTTATTGCATTTTCTAATGTTGCACCATTCCGCTTTTTCGTTCAAGCGACAGCCCACGCACTTGCCTGCCAAATATTTGTGACAAGCCCCACAATACAATCCACAATAAGCAATAAGTTCTTTGTTTTCTGCTATTTCTTTTTCCATTTTATATTTCCTTTTATTTATTTTGTAGCCAATTCAATACAGTCTCTTCATCGAAAGTGCCGTTCAGCAATTTTCCTTTACTCCATGCAATCTTCGGATAGGTCTTTTTTAGATTCTTTTCACAATTCTCGATGTCGCTGCTACCTGACGTAGCAAAAGGAATCACGGTTTTGCCGGAGAAATCGTAACTTTCCAAAAAAGTGTTAATAATGGTAGGAGCGATATACCACCAAATCGGAAAACCGACAAAAACGGTACCGTAAATGTCCATATTTTCCACTTTGTCGCTGATGGCCGGGCGCGAGGCAGGGTTGTTCATTTCCACTGTACTGCGACTATTTCAGTCTCTCCAATTCAAATCCGCTTCGGTGTAGGGTTGCGAGGGGGAGATCTCATATAAATCAGCTTGGAGTATTTTTGACAAATTTTTGGCTGCTTTTTTGGTATTGCCCGTGCACGAAAAATAGGCAACTAATGTTTTTTTATGGCTCATTGTATTGGGATTAGATGTTTGACAAATTACTAATAAAGGTGTGATAATGAATGCACTTAAGAATAAAACGCATTTCATAAAATACTGATTTTACAATTCAAATAATGAATTGCAAAAGTAGCATAATTTTCAAATGGTAGGGCAACTTTTTAGAAAGTTTTGAATGTTTGCCGTTTTTATATGTTTTCCACTTTCTCCACGCGCGCCATCTTTCCGATGCGATATTGAAGGTGTGTGGATAAATCGACGCAAATAGCCCGTGTCCTTGCAAATGAAAGTAATTGATAATAATGATGACGAAAAATAAATTGATCGGTCAAATTGAGATCTTTCAGGAAAATTTCTTCCTCATTTGCAGGACGATAAGCATCAAAACATTTTTCAAGATTCTCGTCTGCATTGCTGGTGCTCTTGACATGGGTGATATGCAATCGAAAAGCTGCTTTCACTTCTTCCGGTAAAAGAATGGTATTGAGTGCTTTCTGCACCAATTGACGATACTCCGCTTTCCACTCTTGCCCGTGTGATTTGACCGTTGACGGATATTTTAAATAGACAAAATAATGTGCCAATTCATGCAGGAAAACTAACAAAAACTCGTAACTGCACAAGTCGGAATTAACAGAAATTTGGGGACGTTTTGAACGATTACGCATAAACACAAAATCACCTTTCTTGGTTTTGCGGGGACGCGAAATTTTGAGGTTAAAATCGTAATTATCAAAATAATAAAAAACAAAATCTATCGCTTCCGACGGAAAATAAGAACCTACTTTTTTAATAAAATCCGCTTTCGTGACGGGCATGCGTTTCTATTTGTTGCTACCTTTTTTTAAACTGAATTTTCCCCAGAAACGCAATACCACAATCTCTGCAAAGAAACTGAATAGAGCCAACCAGATAAAATATCTCCAAAGCGGTTTCCCGTTCAATCTTTCAGAAATATTGTTGGTAATATCTTTTGAATCTGCGGTAATCAATTCTACTTTATCGGGTTGATTTTCAATTATTTCATCCATTTCATCTTCCGTGTAATATGAAAGTTTGGACTCTTTTCTGTCAAAATTGAATGCCAAAGAAGCCAATTTTACACCATTATTCATCACGTCATAGATGCCGGCTTTCGTAATTTCATCGTGAAAATAGAGAGCCGTTTCATTTCCAATGTTTCGTTGCTCCGGAATATAAGTGGATTGGTCATCTTGCGACATCAATTGAATCACTTCATCGCCTCCTTGCGTTGTGCCGGCAACACTTTGATAATGGTCAACCCCGATAACATTGTACAAC
>CAYYHC010000239.1:0-2048 GCA_964471715.1 uncultured Lentimicrobiaceae bacterium
TGTTGGCAAAAAGACGAATCATCAATACAAATGGTTTGGTAAAAATACCGATTAATTCAACCACCGGCATCAATGGAAGCGGGAATTTCAGCCACCAAGGCACACCGGGAGTATTGAAAATGTGTACCCAATAATTTTTATTGGAAGAGAAAGTGGTAATCAAGAAAGTAATCAATGCCAAGATTCCTGTAACGGCAATATTTCCTGTCAGATTGGCACCGCCGGGGAAAATCGGAACTAAACCCATCAAGTTATTAATAAGAATAAAAAAGAATAAGGTCAGAAGGTACGGGAAAAACTTCTGGTATTTTTGTTCACCTATAGATGGAACAGCGATTTCGTCGCGTACAAACAAGATGACCGGTTCCAACAAAGATTGTGCGCCTTTGGGAGCCATATTTTCGCGTTGTTTGTATTTTTTGGCAATATGCAAAAACAACCAGCACAGCAAAATAATGGAAATAAATAAGGAGCATACATTCTTGGTAATAGAGATATCGATTAATGAACCGGTCGCCTCCGTATCAATAAGTGTGTTCATCCCTGCGACATCCGTAATCTGTGCATCTTTGGATAATTCGGCAAGTTCACCCGAATAATCGGCATGATTGCCTGCCAATTTTACTATTTTCCCTTTTGTTTCAGGAGTAAAACCGATGGCATATCCCTTATATACATTGTGTCCGTGGTGAAATTTACTTGACATAAAAACAACGGGTTTCCCATCGTCAAACAAGATGACAGGCAAAGATATTGAAATAGAATGACCACCAATATCGGTAATATGCCATCCGTAACTATCAACAATGTGATCCATAATAAATGTGCCGGGATTAAATTTAGTGCTTTCTTCTTTTGAAGAAGCTTTTGCACTATTGGCAGAAAAAATCAAAAAAATTGCAATTGAAAGACCCAACAATAACTTTTTCATTCCTTTGTAATTCATACAGTATAAATTTATTAGCTCAAAAAATTAGAAAAAAAATATTCTTTTTTTTCGAGCAGCTAATATACATTTTTTTATTCAATCCGGTACGTTAAAAAAAGATTTTATATTTTTGAATGATTATAAAAAAAAAATGTACTTTTGCAAGTTGAAAAAAATCTATACAAGATATGAAAAAAACGAGTTTGTTATTGGTTACCGCATTATGTGTAACTATATTTTTTAGTTCCGTAAGTTGTTTAGCACAGGGACATTGCCCACCATCTTGCAACAAAGATGAAATCGTTTTTGAACGTTATTATCCGGAATGCGATTCCACTTCAAAAACAACGGTACGCCCTCCCAAGTACGAAGGGGGCATTAAGGAGCTAAAAAAATATTTGAAAGATAACATTCGTTATCCTGAAGCACTGAAAACCAGCAAAATTGAAGCCACTACGTTGGTGCAATTTACTGTTGGAACGGACGGAAGTGTTTCGGAGGCGGTAGTTGCTCAACCTTCAGGTTATGCTGAAATGGATGAAGAGGCGGTTCGTCTTGTCGAATCATTTCCCAATTGGCAACCCGCAAGCAAAAATGGTGAAATCATAGAAATGAAAACGCAAGTTCCCATACATTTTAAATATGTTGAACCCGAAAAAGAAGAAGAATAGAGCATTTAAAATGCGAACTTTTAATCTATCGTTTTATCAATCAAATCAGTAAAAAGTTTTTATTATTGGTCGTTATACTAATCAAAAAAACATGTACATTTGCGACCGAAAAATAATTTAATGTATAAATAGTTCAGAGATGGAAAACTTAGAAAAAAATGAAATTTTGTCAAGAGCAGTCAGAGCAGGTAAACGGACATACTTCTTTGATGTAAAAGCAACTAAAAATGATGACAAGTACTTGACAATTACGGAGAGCAAACGCAAGTTTAATGCTGAAAACGGTACTTTTTTTTATGAAAAGCATAAATTATTTTTGTATAAAGAAGATTTCAGCAAATTTAAAAATGCCTTGGAAGCGATATTAGAGTTTATTGAAACGGGAAAAGAACCGAATAATGAACTATTTGCAATACCGGAAATTACGACTTCTGAAGCGAACAAAGAGA
>CAYYHC010000240.1:0-2021 GCA_964471715.1 uncultured Lentimicrobiaceae bacterium
GGGAGGATGCTGTGTCCTACAAATTTTTCGTTTTTTAAACGGATGATGTTTTAAACCGAGTGCATCATAAATCTCAATGGCTTGCTTGCTCGGACAACTGCATTGACGTAATTCCACTTTATCACCAAGTGCATTAAGAGCTTCTGTGGTTACCAATTTTTGCGTTGACATACGTCTGACGATCTCTGTCCAATAACATTGTATGTCCTTTTGTTTCAATTGATAACGAATCGTATTGACCACCCAATAGGATAGCAATCCAAAGAAAAGATGGGCATCTGATCGGTCGTCTGTCTGATGAAATATTGGGCGAAGATTGAGGTCTGTTTTCAATTGACGATTGGTGGTTTCAATTTCACGTATCAAATTGTAATATTTCCACGTAACTTCTTCATTGAATGTACGAATATTGGTTCGCAGAAAATAAATTCCAAAATTATTTTCTTGATTTGATAAGTCTTTGATGTCCCATTTTATCTCTTTCATATTTTCTATAAAATCGCTATCTTTCACATATTCAATATGATAGTTCTTTGCTATGGAAGGATAACGTTCAATGGCTCTACCCACACGTTCCACCACTTTTTCGTATTTTTTTGTTCCGCCCTTTTTGGCAATTGACGCATTCACTTTCTTCAACTCCTCTTCAAATCGCTCTTTCCATTGGCGATTCATCGAAGCCTCCGTCATCGCTTTCGATGGAGAATTGACTTCGAGATAATAATCGTCATCATCGGACGTATGTACTTGATGCAGTTTAATTTCCTGATTGCGGGCATCCAAAACCGTCACGGTATTCGTAGTTTCATCAACCGTATAATCCTTTAATTTTGAGCGAGATACGCAAAGATAGTTAAAGCCTTTCTCTTTAATTAGTTTGAGATTTTCCTCTGTTGAAATGCCGGCATCTATCACGACAAGCGTTTTTTCGTTGCTAACAGGGCTGTGAAGTGCCAATGTCTCAATCATTTGCGGAAGCGTCTTAGGGTCTGATATATTTCCTTCAAGAATTTCGGAGTAGCGAATGAAGCCTTCTTTATTGATGCACAATGCCAGCACAAGTAGTTTACAATCAGAGCGTTTCTCTTTGCTGCGTCCGAATTTTGCTTTTTTGCTATTTGCCTTCCTCCCCTCAAAATAAAAATTGGTAAGATCAAACAGCATAATCCGATTCTCCAAATTAAAGAGATTGTCGGTTTGTGAGCAGAGATAATTTTCTATCTCCGTTTTGATGGAAAACAAGTCATCGGTTACTTTATAAAGTGAATTTAGACCGGGTGTCCAACCGAGTTCATCGCTGCATAATTCGCACGCTGCCGAGTTATCAAGCATCGTATGATAGGACGAAAGCTCTGATTGTGAATATATTGTGCGTACAATTAAATGAGAGAGGGTTGTCCGAATTTTGTTTTCTGTCCACCCTTTTGAGCGTAGAAAATCGGCAAAACCGAGTTTGTCGATAGTTTGTTTGCACAGCCACTCCGCACCTACTTCGCGGGCTTCGGTATGTTTCACCGTGTTGATGTCAATATAGTTTTCCGCTTCTTTTTTTGCCTCTTTTTCTTGATGATTAAAACGGTCTATCCCGCCTTCCTTAATCATTCGATGCCAATATTCTTCTGCTTTATTACGCTCAAATTCAGATAGTTGTGTTAATAAAGGAGAAAATAACAATGACGTATTCCGATTTTTGAAACGGTCGGTTAAAGCATCTGCGATTTTGAACATTTGTTTTGGTAGAAGCTCCGGTTCAAATCCCACATTAAGAATAATGATGGAATGTACATACCCCCGAATATCTCGATAAGACTCCTTAAAACGAAAATAGGGAGCCTCCTGGCCTAACGCTGCATTGAACCGTGTCTGAACATTTACGTGCATGGCGGCAAAAGTACAACATTTATTTTTACCGAATGTGTCCTACATTTTGAATTTTAGCCACCCTCAATAATAATAGTTATTGATTATCAATGCGTTGATAATTTAGCAGCGTTCAAATACCCGTCAAAATTTATTAAAAA
>CAYYHC010000241.1:0-2015 GCA_964471715.1 uncultured Lentimicrobiaceae bacterium
ACCAAGAATGGCTCATCTAACTTGTAAGTCTCTTCTCCAATGGTTACCTGACGTTCCTGCATGGCCTCCAACAGCGCACTTTGTACTTTTGCCGGGGCACGGTTGATTTCATCTGCCAAAATAAAATTTGCAAAGATGGGACCTTTTTTAACAATAAATTCCTCTTTCTTTTGACTATAAATCATCGTTCCCAATAAATCGGCGGGAAGCAAGTCGGGAGTAAACTGAATACGGCTGAATTTTGCTTGAATAATGTTTGCTAATGATTTAATTGCTAATGTTTTAGCTAATCCTGGAACACCTTCCAACAGAATGTGCCCGTTTGCCAATAACCCAATCATTAGTTTTTCAACCATTGTTTTCTGTCCCACAATTACGTTGCTCATCTCCATGTTGATAAGATCAACAAATGAACTTTCTTGTTGAATACGTTCATTTAATTCTTTAATATCCAATGTATTACTCATAATTATAAAGATTAAAAATAGAACGCAAAAATACCATAAAAAAGCCAATTATACACTATTAAATCAAAATATCTGATGAAATATTTGAGCCTGTTTTTGAATGGTTGATAGACTTTGCTCCTTTTATTATGGGCATACAAGCCATACATATTGAAGATGATTGCGTGGTCATAATAATCAATAATAACAAGTTTCTACACCTGTACAGACATTTGACGTACTTTTGCCTATCTCACTTTCATTCCACAAACTTAAACGTGATTGAGGATATTTAAAATTCAGTTTCAAGGGATTGAAAATGGATTATATTGGAAATCCATCATAATGTTTAATCGCTCCGACCTTAAAACGGATTTTATATGTAGTGAATAGGATTGTATTACAAATGCCTTTTTGCCTTAATTTGAAGAATCTTTAAATTCGTCCGTGCAAAAAAATAAATGTTTAGTAAATACCAAAAAATGACAAGTAATAATCAATTAGATAATTTCTTTGCATTTTATTAGAAAAAAAGATGTAATTTTGCCGCAAACATAATAAGATATATCGTGAGTTCATTTATTATTCAGGGAAATGCGTCATTGTCGGGTGAAATTATCCCGCAAGGAGCTAAAAATGAGGCGCTACAAGTTTTATGTGCCGTATTATTGACATCCGAAACGGTCAGAATTAGTAATTTGCCGGATATTCGTGATGTAAACAGATTAATCGAAATATTGGTTTCTATAGGGGTCCGTGTTACGCCTATAAGTAGAAATGTTTATGAATTTAAAGCCGAGAAAATCAATTTTGCTTACTTGCAATCGCCGGAATTTATTAAATTGTCAGGATCTATTCGGGCATCGATTATGATTTTAGGTCCATTGTTAGGACGTTTTCATAAAGCTTTTGCTGCAAAACCCGGTGGCGACAAAATTGGACGGCGTCCGCTGAATGCGCACTTTGAAGGTTTTGAAGCATTAGGCGCTAAAGTTGAATACAATTCCAAAACCACGTTATTTGAGTTGAAAGCCAATCCTCTGAAAGGAAACTATATTCTACTAAGTGAAGCTTCCGTTACCGGTACTGCCAATGTGGTGATGGCAGCCGTCATGGCAGAGGGAACCACTACCATTTTTAATGCGGCTTGTGAACCTTATATTTATCAATTATGTGCTATGTTGAATAAGATGGGAGCCAAGATTACCGGAATCGGTTCCAATTTATTGCAAATTGAAGGAGTGAAGGAGTTGTCGGGATGCGAGCATACCATTTTGCCCGATATGATTGAGATAGGCAGTTTTATCGGAATGGCCGCCATCACTCAATCGGATATTACCATTCGCAATTGCGCCTGCCAACACTTGGGACTGATACCTTCCGTATTTAGGAAATTAGGTATTCAATTGGAAATTATTGGCGACGATATTCATATCCCCAAACAGGACGAATATGAGGTGGAAACCAATATGGACGGTTCGATTCTTACGATTAGCGATGCGCCCTGGCCGGGATTTACGCCCGACTTGATCAGTATTGTTTTGGTAACCGCCATTCAAGCGAAAGGAA
>CAYYHC010000242.1:0-2010 GCA_964471715.1 uncultured Lentimicrobiaceae bacterium
AAAATAATGCAGCAAACCGATATTATGCCCTCCATTTTTGCTTTTTGCGGATGGAAGGAACCGTTTGTCTCTTTTGGCAATAATGTATTTGATAATTCTCAAAATTCTTTCGCAATTATTTATAGCTCAGGAATTTATAAATTTTATGTTGATCATTGGCTTATTGAATTTGATCGGCAAAAGATTTGTTATATTTGGGACTTGTCTCAAAATGTGCCCCGCAAACCTATTGCCTTGAGTTCGGATATGCGTTTTTTAACCTACGAAAAAACTTTAAAAGCAGTCATTCAGCAATTTAATAATCGATTATTGGAGAATAGATTGCGCATTGAATAGTGTGACACAATTTTGAGAAAAGTGTATTCATTCTATCCCATTATATAGGCCTGTTTAGTCTTTTATTTTTTGTGCAAAAGGAATTCTCTTTTGCCTATTCTTCTATTATTCATTTTTTAAAGTATTTTAAAGAAAAAAATAATTTTTTCTCTATTTTATTTATAATCAATGGTGTATGCTTTTCTCAAAAAGTAATTTTTACACTTTCCATTGACAAAATATTTTTACTCGCAGATTCAAACAGTCATTGTTTAAAGGCTTCTGCAAGTTCTTATTCGCTGTCGCAAGAACAAGTGGCAATAGCAAAAAGTGAGAGGCTTCTTAATACAGATCTTTCATTGTCATTAGGTTTGTAATGGTGACGGAGTAATCATGGATTGAAATTTCGTGAATTCTTTTACGATAGATATTCCCGGATTTTCAAATAATTTTGTCGAAAAAGTTTCACAAATTATTTATAGTGGGCGGCAATAAAAAATAAAGTATAAATTGCCGAATTGCAGACACAATAATTGGCTTTTGATTTGCTAAACTATCAACAGCAATTACTTTTTTTGTTGGTTGTTAATTATTTGGAAATGTGTAAATTAAATAATCATATTGCTATTTATTCATATCCACATTGCACAAGCTGAAAAGAGCTTCGCCGGTGGGAAATCGCGATACGAAGAAGAAACAATTCTGCAAAATGACACCACTCGCTATGAGTTGGAATTACAAGAATTATGATTTAATAAGATATGGTTAAAAAATAATAGTAAAATTATTAACAATATAATAACTGCATTTTTGGGGCTTCCGTTTGGTACTCAATTTTTACCTGTTACAACATTGTTTGGTACTGATTATTGATTAATTGTAATGGTTGGTGGAATCCCAAATGTATTTCGTTCTTCCCTGCAATATAAATTGTTCATTGGAAGCTGCTGCGGGATATCCGCTACAATCGTTTGCGTATGGCAGTAAAGTGTTTCGCTTTCCATTCGCGAAGAGTACTATTCATAGATAGTGTAATGACCCCTAAGGAAGGAGGATATCCTTGTTTTGCATTATACGTGCCCTAAAAAAGGCACTTTTTAGGGCAAAAATCTCTTTTTTTACTATAAAATATTTTATTGCAAACATTATATGTAGAAAAAATGTTGTAGATTTGCCCGCTTTTTTGAAAAATGTTAGTATGTGAGTGCGGATTTGTTTCTAAAATGTTGAATACTAATAATTTATATCTTCTTGGCTAATATTGAAGTGCAGTTGATAAAGTGTTGTTTTGGCGTAAAATATTACTTTTTGTTGAGATGATATTGAAAAAAACACCCCATACAAAATTTTTTGTGTTGTAATCAATCAAATAATCCATCAATAAATGATATTTTTATGAAACAGTTTCATGTTTTAAAAACCGGTACTCGAAGAGTACTTTCATTATTTGTTTTTGTAATTACTATTTTATTTAATTACAATGACTTATTGGGACAAACAATGACAGTCCCTTCTTCCGGTGATAACTCGTACTATTATGCGGAAGTGTTATTCAACGAAGGAATGTGTGTATCTCCGACCCACGATGCCGTGCCCGTCACGGTAGTTTCGACGGCTGCACCGATTGCAGATAATGTTACTCCGATTTTATGTGGTCAAACAACCACATTATCAGTCAGCAATCCTGTTCCAACT
>CAYYHC010000243.1:0-1970 GCA_964471715.1 uncultured Lentimicrobiaceae bacterium
CACCATTTACAGGATTATTCCGGATGACAATTATACTATATATGTTGATTTTGCAGAAAACAGCTCGGATGTTTACTATATTACCGTTAATTCTAACACAGGTGGTACGGTAACGCCGACTTCTATCACCGCGAATTTGAATGATGATATTGAATTTATCATTACTCCGCAATCTTGTTATTCTTTTACCGCGACCTTGGATAATATGGATATTACTTCTCAATTGGTTGATAATGGGAATAATACCTATAGCTATTTCCTTAACGATATTGCCGATCATCATACATTTACAGTTACTTTTTCAATTTCTACCTTCGTTATTAACGCAACCACCGATGGCAACGGCACAGTGCTTCCGGCAACAATGACCGTTAATTGTGGCAACAACGCATTTTTAAGCATTACACCCAATACTAATTTCGTAATTGCTTCGGCAACCGACAACGGCACCGATGTTACACATCTAATTGTGAATAACAACTATACTTTAACCGGTATTACCGAAAATCACAATGTTTATGTTACTTTTAGAGATAATTCTGAAGTTTATTATACTATTTCCGTTATCAATACTGACAATACCGTTTCCCCGGCTGGCAATGTAAGTGTGTTGGAAGGAACTTCACAATCATTCACCATCACTGCACCGACAGGACTTCAGATTGCGCAAGTGTTGGTAGATTATGTTAATGATGCCGCACATGCCAATTTTGATAATCCGTCATTGGCTACATATACATTCAATAATGTTATTGCCAACCACACCATTGAAGCGATCTATGCCGATGCCATTGCCGATTATACTTCCAATTGTACCATTGACATTTTCCCGAATCCGGTACGCCAAACATTAACCATCACCAATGATAAAACGATGGATGAAGTTGTTGTTTACGATGTTACCGGAAAAGCAGTATATCGTAATCATTTTTGCAACAATCGAATTGAATTAGATTTATCTAACTTATATTCAGGTATTTATATTTTAAAGATAACCTCTGATAATAAAATTTATACTAAAAAGTTTATTAAACAATAAAAGATTTTTTTTGCCGTTTGTGTTGGAGTTTTAATAAAAAAGAATGAATCTATGAATGAAAATCCTCAAGAAAAGTATAACTCGTTTAGTCTCATACGTTTTATCGCCAAAAAATGGAAAATTTTACTCATTGTATTTGTAGCATCTGCTGTTTTGGCATTTATTGCGTCCTCGCTGATACGTCCGAAGTACAAATCTACCGCGGTGATTTATGCCCCGCGCACGAACTCTGTTGCCAAGATTTTGCTCAACGAAGAAAATAACAATGAAAGATTGGATGTAAAAGCATACGCCATTGAGGAGGAAACCGAACAGATGATGGAGTTACTCAATTCACGAGGAATCAAGGAAGAACTCATCAAGAAGTTTAATTTAATTGAACATTACGGTTTAGACACCACACAAAAACATTGGCAAACAAAGTTATATAACTATATTACTGAGAATTGTGAAATAAAAAGAACCAAATTTGGAGCTATTTCCATTACCTATTCCGATTGGGAACCGCAGTTAGCATGCAATATTGCCAATAACATTGTAGATATTTTGGATTCTACAAAACACAGAATTGAAAACGATAGAGCTGTAGCAGCCTACTGTATTTTGGAAAAACAGTTGGACAGCATCACTGCCGAAATCAAACGCGTTGATGATTCCATACAAGTGATTATGCAACATGGCGTTTTCGATTTTGAAACTCAATCGGAAAGGGTAATGCAACAATATGCCATTGCCGTTGCCCAAGGCAATAACGCCGGCGTTCAACGTCTAAGTGCAGAATTGGAAAAACTTTCTACATGGGGCCCACGCTCACAAGCCCTCCGCGATTTACAATACAGCTTCAGAGAATACCAATCTTTATGTAAACAAAAAATGATGGATGCCCAAGTGGATATTGACAATACCATGCCTACCAAATTTGTTGTTGACA
>CAYYHC010000244.1:0-1942 GCA_964471715.1 uncultured Lentimicrobiaceae bacterium
CTTTATATTCAAACTTGGCATTAGATTTCAGCAAAATATCAATGGCATCGGTATAGGGCAAACGAACGAAATCGTTATTAACCACAAAGTTAAGGCGTTCTATCAACTCTTTGTCGAACATATCGTTCAAGAATTGAAGATCGTCCATATTATGTTCCAGCGCATAGCGAACGAGTGTTTTAATAAAGTCTTCGGCGAGGTTCATATTATCGACGATGTCATTAAAAGCGACTTCGGGTTCAATCATCCAAAATTCGGCAAGATGTCGAGGGGTATTGCTGTTTTCAGCGCGGAAAGTAGGTCCGAAAGTGTAAATACCTCCTAAAGCCAACGCGCCAAGCTCACCTTCCAATTGACCAGATACGGTGAGGCTTACCGGTTTGCCGAAAAAGTCTTGCGAATAATCAACCTTCCCTTCCGGAGTTTTAGGCAGGTTATTCAAATCCAATGTAGTAACATTGAACATTTCGCCGGCACCTTCAGCATCGGAGCCGGTAATTAGCGGGGTGTGCATATAGAAGAAGCCCTTATCATTAAAATATTGATGAATGGCGAAAGCCATGGCGTGGCGCAAACGAAGCACACAACCGAAAAAGTTGGTACGGGGACGCAAATGACCGATTTCACGAAGAAATTCGACACTGTGTCCTTTCTTTTGCAATGGGTAACTTTCCGGGTCGGCAGTTCCATAAACTTCTATCTCAGATGCCTGAATTTCAACACTTTGTCCTTTACCTTGTGATTCCACCAATTTCCCGATAACGTGAATGCACGCACCGGTCGTAATTTGTTTCATCTTATTTTCATCAAAATTGGCTAAATCGACCACAACCTGAATATTATGAACGATCGAGCCATCGTTAAGGGCGATAAAAGCGACCGTATTATTTCCACGTTTAGTTCTCACCCAACCTTTTACGCTAATTGCATTTCCAATTCCAATTTTTTCCGGATGCTTGATAGCGTCAATAATTTTTGTACGTTCCATAGTATATTTTCTTAAACTTTAATTTTCACTAATGGCAGTTTCGGCAGCTTCAACAATTTCCACAAAATCACCGGCACGGAGCGAAGCACCACCAATCAATCCGCCGTCCACGTTTTCTTGCGTAAAGAGTTCCATTGCGTTTTGTGCATTGCAACTTCCGCCATAAATTATATATGTATTGTATGCAGTTTCGGTACCATATTTTTTTTCAACGAGCGAGCGAATAAATGCGTGCATTTCTTCGGCTTGCGCGGGGGTAGCAGTTTCGCCCGTACCAATCGCCCAAATAGGCTCGTAAGCAATGACAATATGTTCCATTTCCTCTTTATTAAGATGAAAAAGTGATTCTTTAATTTGTTTTTCAACCACTTGGAAATGGGAATTATTTTTTCTTTCCTCCAATGATTCGCCGCAACAAACCACCGGAATTAATTCTTCTTCCATCAAACGGTTCACTTTTTCGGCAACAACGGCATTGGTTTCACCGAAATATTTTCTACGTTCCGAGTGTCCCACAATGCAAAATTCAACGCCCAATGAAACCAACATTTCGGCGGAAACTTCACCGGTAAAAGCGCCATTTTTAAATTGACAGCAATTCTGCGCACCGGCATAAAAATTGGCTTCGTCAGCATGATCAGTCACCAATTCCAAATATGTAAATGGCGGACAAAGAACAACTTCCGTTTTTAGATTCAAATCTTCCAATGATTCTTCAATGGCGGTTGTCAAATCTTCGGCTTCCTCAAAAGACAGATTCATTTTCCAATTTCCAATCACTAATTTTGATTTCATTTCTTGTATATTTTATAATTAAACATTCTTTTTGTAGTGGAAGAAAATATATTGTACACATAATAACAACAATGTGGTAAACAGCGCATTCACCACGATTACAATTGCCGTAAACCAAAAACGTTCAAACGTAAAAACTTCCAGCATGGTAACCATAAA
>CAYYHC010000245.1:0-1910 GCA_964471715.1 uncultured Lentimicrobiaceae bacterium
TTGAAATGAGATGACATTTTTTTCTCTTTTTATTAGGGCGCCCCGGCAGTTTTCCCAACCCACTCCCCTACCCAAAACTGCCGTCACGCTTTCCGCTCAAACTCCTCGCAGCCTGACCTTGTCGCCACTTCCACCCCCCATAATTGCAAATTGTTCATTGTCAATTGTTCACCGGAAAGCTGCTGCGGGGTATCCGCTACAATCGTTGGTGCGAGCAACAGCTTCGACAATTTTGTTTAAACACTCATCAACACATATCCATAAAAAATGTACTTTTGCATCCTCAATCATCTCATCAAAATTGCACAAAAAATTCTTTTCGACATCAAAATCATACCACAAAAACCAGAAAAATGAGAAGTTTTGGAAGCGATAACCACTCCGGCGTACATCCTTTAGTGATGGATGCGCTCAAAAATGTGAATAAAGACCACGCTTTAGCTTACGGCGAAGACGAATGGACAGCGCAAGCACAACTACTATTAAAACAGACTTTTGGCGAAACTGCCGAACCGTTTCTTGTTTTCAACGGCACCGGTGCCAACGTAATTGCCATGCGCGCATGTTGCCGACCTTTCCACGCCATTTTTGCCGCTAAAACTGCGCATATCGCCGTTGATGAGTGCAATGCACCCGGATTTATGAGCGGTGCAGCAGTTAAAGAAATCGACACCGCGGATGGCAAACTCTCCCCCGATTTGCTTCTGCCACACCTGCACGGTTTTGGATTTGAACACCACTCCCAACCGAAAGTCGTTTACATTGCCGAATGCACCGAATTAGGAACCATTTACACTCCCAACGAGATACGAAACTTAGCCGATTTTGTACATCAATACGGAATGTACCTGCACGTCGATGGCGCGCGCTTAGCCAATGCCGCTGCCGCTCTCGGCGTTACCGTCAAAGCAATTACCACCGACTGCAACATCGACATTCTAAGTTTCGGCGGCACCAAAAACGGCTGCATGATGGCAGAATCCGTCATCTCTTTTCGCCCCGAACTAACCGAAAATCTTAAATATCTTCGCAAACAATCCACCCAATTGTACTCTAAAATGCGCTACGTAGCAGCTCAATTTATCGCCTATCTCTCCAATAACTTGATGTACGATAACGCCCTGCACGCCAATACAATGGCACAGATTTTAAGACAAAAACTTACCCAAACAGGCTGTTGTACGTTCACACAATCTACCGAAGCCAACACAATTTTGCTAAAAATCCCGCCTGTCATCATTCCCGAATTATTAAAAAAACACTTTTTCTATGTTTGGGATGAAGCCACCCACGAAATCCGTTTAGTAACCTCATGGGACACCACCGAAAACGACATCAACGCTTTTGTGCAAGATGTCTGCACGGAATATAAAAAATGTTGATGACAAAGCATCTTCGCTTCAATAAAGAGCAAAAATTAGGAAGACTGAGACAAGACCAAGATTAAGATTAAGACTGAGATTAAGACTAAGACTAAGACAAATCTTGTTAATTCTGTAAATCCTGTAAAAAAATTCTAAGGAACGAATTCCCCAAAAAGCATCTGAAAGAGGTTCGTTTGTAGTGACAAAATTTGCATTTGGGCAATGAACAAATATGCGTTAATGTGCCTATTATCAAATGATTTATCGCAACAAGATGATTGTAAAATAGTTAACTAATCAACCCTCTCTATTTTAATTTGTCGAATATTCAAACCTAACGGTTCCAAGGGCTGACACGGAGCGGCCGATTGAAGTTGTAAAGATGTTTTGCCAACCTCAAAAAACAAAGTCCCGACAAAAGCAGTCTGCAACATATCATCTACACCGGGTAATATTGCATTTATCGTCTGTTTTCCGACCATAAAACTGTATTTTTTGGATACAAATTGAGGAATATATTCAATCCAAATATTGTAATTCCCGGCT
>CAYYHC010000246.1:0-1735 GCA_964471715.1 uncultured Lentimicrobiaceae bacterium
TAATATTTATTTTTAACTTAGCTACCGGTCTTATTTTTTGGCAGTATTATAATTTAAGCAGATGAAGCAGAATTTTCCCTTAAAATACTTCTACGGAGAGAACGTCAACGCCATCAAAATACAGATTTGGGTAACACTCATCGCCAATTTGTTGATGATGGTCATGCAAAAAGGACTTATGCGGCAATGGAGTTTCTCCGGATTAGCAACAATGGTAAGAATTACATTGATGTATTACGTTGACTTCTACAATCTTTTTAACAATCATGAGAAAGATTGGGAGGTTCTGCTGATAACAGCCTCGGATAAACATCCTGAGCTGCCATTTTTTGATTAAGGGGGGCTTTGTATCAATACCATTATTGAAAATCAACGATATAGAACTGCCTTTATGTTGTTTCTGATTTTTATTGGACGGCAATATTATTTATTGTTGGCTTCAATAATTTTTGAAAGTTCGTCTTTGCTGGGCAGGATTGTTTGGTAGCGGGAGGCAAAAATGCGATCACAATCTTCGGGAAGCGTTATTTCTACCAATGTGTTTTTCTTGTCGCGACAAAGTATAATGCCAATGGTTTTGTTTTCGTCGTCGGTTTTGACAAACCGGTCATAATAATGCACGTACATTTGCATTTGTCCCAAATCTTGGTGTCTCAACTGACCTATTTTCAGATCGATAAGCACAAAACTTCGCAGCAGGCGATTAAAGAAAACCAAATCTACGTGATAATGTTCTTCTTCAATGGTAATGCGCTGCTGACGACCAACAAAGGTAAAGCCTTTGCCTAATTCTAACAGAAAAGTTTCCAACTTGTCGATAAGCGTTTGTTCCAATTTCGATTCGCTATATATCGGCAATTCGGGAAGCCCCGTAAACTCCAAAATGTATGGGTCTTTTATGGCATCGGTCGGTTTTTCAATAATTTGTCCTTTTGCCGACAAAGCCATTATTTCGTCTTTGTTTCGACTCAGTGTTAATCGTTGATAAAGGGCGGAATCAAATTGGCGATCAAGTTCTCGGACACTCCATCGGTTATTTGCGGCTTCCACTTCGTAAAAATGGCGTTCTTCAACATTCGTTATCCTCATCAGGCGTATATAATGCGTCCAACTCAGAGATTGCGAAATCGGCGATTTCGCAATTCGGTAGCACAAGTAAAATTGTCTCATCAATTCGAGGTTTCGCTTGGTAAAACCCTTCCCAAAAGAGGCCGTCAAGGTTTTTGATAATTTCACGAGCAGATATTGTCCGTATTCGGCAGTTTTGTTGCCGAGCTGCTCTTGTTCCACAATTTGTCTCCCTATTTCATAATAGGTCGCTACCATAGTTTTGTTTATCTGCTGCACTACGTGGCGGCGGGCATCGTCCAACAATGCCCTGATATTATCTATAAGCGACTGTTCTTGTGCGGACAAGGCACCATCATCTTTTACGGTTTTTATTTCGTTATTTTTATCTTCTTCCATTTGTAAATTTTAGAGTGCAAAGGTAACAAAATTCTTAATTATATAGCGACCCGAAAAAATTGCGATAAAACAATCAATTCAGGTGTTGCAGAGCAGTAGAGAAAAATAATGCACTTTGTGCCGACAATAATACTAAAATTAAAAAAAATAAACCATGAAAAACGAAGTTATCAATCAAGAATTCATTAAAATAAATTATCAATCTGTCTTGGCTGTTGCTCGCCCCTCACGCATCCACATTAATCACCACAAACACACTCTTGTAAGG
>CAYYHC010000247.1:0-1703 GCA_964471715.1 uncultured Lentimicrobiaceae bacterium
ATGCGGCGCAAAACAATGTTGAATTGGAGCTGTACCAATAGTATGGTGATAAAAACGTTTACTTTGCCTCCCATGCGCCAACGATTGGAGCGGATACCCCGCAGCAGCGAAGGCTTTCCAGGTGAGAAGTGAAAGGTGAAAGGTGAAAGTATTGGAGTGGAATTTTATGACAAGGTCAGGAAGCCGACGCTGCGAGGAGTAGTAGCGTAAAGCGTGACGGCAGTTTTGCGTCGGGAAAAGTGCGGAGCGGAAACTGCCGGGGCGCCCAAATAAAAAAATTACGAATAAATATCTCTTTATCAGGATATTAAAATCAGTAGCAGATGATTAGTGGTTGGCGCATTCGTGTTCTTGATTGTCGCAACCGAAGCCGCAATCGGACAGTTTGCCGTTCAGAAAATCGCCGAGAACCTTATGAATGTCACCGCTGCAACCTCTAATGACCTGAATACGAGCAGCATTCAAGACATTTTTGGCACCATCGCCCATATTGCCTGCCAACATCATTTTAACGCCCAATCCACTCAAAACGGACGCAATATTGGATTTGCATCCGCAGCCTTCGCCCGAAGGAACGGTAAATTCATTTTTAATAGACTGATTTTCACCTACTTCAAAAACCGTATAGTGGTCACAATGTCCAAAATGGTCATCAACTTTTCCGTCGACGGTCGGAATTGCAACAACGAGCAAGTTCTCTTTCGGCTGATAATTTTCGGTAAAATCGACCACATCATTGGCAATTTGTTCAAAGGCGGTCAAAATAGGAGCATGGTTGACGGAGAGGAGGAGATTATCATTGGTAGAGTCGTCAACATCCTGAATCAAAGGAATTTGCGCTAATAATTTTGTTTTAAATTCGTTGGCTAAAATAGTTCCGCCACCTTTTCCGAAAAGGAAATATTTCTCTTCGGGATGTTCTTTCGGCGTAAACCAAGCCATATTTTCGATAATTCCGATGATAGGAACGTTCATTTTGTCGGGTGAAAACATTTCTGCACCTTTTCGCGCATCATTTACGGCGATAATTTGCGGAGTAGTGACGATGACAGCACCGGTTACTTCAAACTGTTGCATGGTGGAGATTTGGATGTCGCCCGTGCCGGGAGGAAAATCGACAACCAAGTAGTCCAAATTTCCCCATTCGGTTTTTGAGAAAAGCTGTGCTAATGCACTTGCTGCCAACGGTCCGCGCCAAATTACGGCTTGACTGTTATCAACCAGCAAACCGATAGAGATGATTTTGATTCCAAATTTTTCAACAGGAATCATAATTTCTTCTTCGCCCTTCGTAATTGCGTTAATTTGCTCATTTTCAATGGCAAACATCTTAGGAATGGACGGTCCGTAAATATCGGCATCCAACAAACCGACACGATAACCTTGTTTTGCTAAAGTGAGGGACAAGTTGGCGGCTACGGTTGATTTTCCTACCCCACCCTTTCCGGAAGCTACAACGATAATGTTTTTTACATTATCCAATTTTGTTTTTTGAATGGTACAACTCATTTTGTTTATTTATAAATCTTTATGTTATAATATTTTACAATTAATTTTCTTCTAAGCAATGTTTGTTTTTACGAGATGGTTTCCTATTTCGGAAATTTTCGGCAAAGTTATACATTTTTCCTGACATTAGCGATATAAATCAGGGCAAAATCATTAAAATAATATTTGAGCTGGTGCATCTCTACTATCTCCTC
>CAYYHC010000248.1:0-1646 GCA_964471715.1 uncultured Lentimicrobiaceae bacterium
TGATAGATAATATTATACTGATTTTGCGACACAAAATTAGGTGTCGCAAAAGAAAATTGTGTATTTTTGCATCATGTTTGTACGCAAAAAACCAAATCGATCGGGTAGCACTAGTGTTGTCGTTATAGAAAAACACAAAGGGAAAGTATGTTATCTGAAAACGATAGGAATCAGTTCTGATGCTAACGAAATAGATGAACTTTATGCCCAAGGGAAAAGGTGGATTATGGAGCAAATCGGTCAGCGGGACATGTTCTTGGAATACTCACGTCAAGGAGAAGAAAGAAACGTTATAGAAGGATTATTAAGTAAAGTTGAACATGTTTTATTGAATGGTACGCAGTTGATTTTAAATCCTGTATATCAAAATATTGGCTTTGATAAAATTAATGATGATGTTCTAAAACACTTAGTTGTATCGCGCATCTGTCAACCACAGAGTAAAGTATCAACGGTTGATTATCTAAAATCATATTTTGACGAAGACATAGATTTGAACAAGGTATATCGATATTTAGACAAACTATCAGATAGTCAGAAAGATACAATACAAGAACTTAGTGTAAGTCATACAAGAAAAGTACTTGGGGGCAAAATAGGCGTTGTGTTTTACGATGTTACAACACTTTATTTTGAGACTGACAAAGACGATTGCTTACGTAAAAAGGGCTGGTCGAAAGATGGTAAACATTCTCAGCCACAAGTGGTTTTAGGACTTTTGGTAAGCAACGGAGGCTATCCATTGGCATATTCAATACACGAAGGAAACAAATATGAAGGGCATACCATGTTACCTGTCATAAAAGATTTTGTAGCCAAATTCAAATTGAAAGATTTCGTTGTAGTAGCAGATTCCGGCATGATGAATAGTGAAAATATAGCCGAGCTGGATAGAAACGGATATAAATATATCATTGGAGCCAAAATAAAAAGTGAAAACAATACAATTAAAAAATGGATTTTATCACAAAACAAGCAAAACGGCTGCTTTTATGAATATCAAAAGACAGAACAGCAGAAATTGATTTTGGGATATTCCGAACAAAGAGGTAAAAAAGATGCTTACAACCGTGATAAAGGCATTAAAAGGCTCGAAAAGGAGTATGGCAATGGTCTGATAACTAAGGATAAAATCAACAAAAGAGGTTATAATAAGTTTTTGCAATTAACGGATAATGTTGGTATTGCCATTGATTATGCAAAAATAGAGGAAGATGCAAAATGGGATGGAATGAAAGGTTACATAACAAACACGGCATTCTCTGCAAAAGATGTTTACCAACAATATAGCGAATTATGGCAGGTAGAACGAGCATTTAGAGTAACCAAAGGAGTCTTAGAATTACGACCGATGTTTCACTTCACAAAAAAACGCATCGAAGCCCACGTTTGTATCTGCTTTGTTGCCTATAAAGTTTACAAAGAATTGGAAAGAATCCTCAAAAATAACGGGATATCGATGAGTGTGGACAAAGTCCTTTCCATTGCTAAAACCATAACCACCATCAGAGTCAAGTTGCAAGAGAACAACGAAACAATTTCAAAAACTATGCTCCTTACAGATAAACACAAATCTATCAAAAAACTATTTGAACCCGACTTTTGGAACAATAATTTGCTTTAGGTGTCGTATTGATAAAGTCAGG
>CAYYHC010000249.1:0-1618 GCA_964471715.1 uncultured Lentimicrobiaceae bacterium
GCATTCACGATCTGTTCGTATGAAGTGAGAGAAACTTTAGAATCAATGATAATATGTTTATTTTCAGGAAGATGTACTATTACATCGGGGCGATACTTTCCGCCTTCCACAGCAATTTCGCGTTCATATTCCCGACCTTTTTCCAATCCCGCCAAGTCTAGCACGCGTTCCAGCACCAACTCACCCCAATTGCCTTGTTTTTTGGAATCGCCCTTTAAAGCGCGCGTCAAATCAATTGTTTCCGCACTCATCTGCTTATTCAGTTGCATCAATTGTTCTATCTCCGTTCGCAAAGCCGTTTTATCGCGTAACTCCTTATCGTAAGCATCGCTCATCTGTTTTTTCAACTCTCCCAATCTGTCGGAAAAGGGCGACAAAATGCCTTCCATTTTCTCCAAATTGGACTTTGACAACTCTTCCGTGCTTGCCTTCGTGATTTTGTGGGCAATATTTTCAAACTCGATCTTCAAACGCGCATTCATATTTTCCAACTCCTCTTTTTGCACCGAAAGCTGTCGTTCCAACTCTTTATTATGTGTCTGAGCTTCAACCAATGCTGAAATTTTTTGGGATAGTTGTTCTTGCAAGCCTTCATTTTTTAAACTTAAATCCCGCACTTGTTCGGACAAAAGCGCCGTTTTCGATTGTTCCCCCGCCAACTCTTGTAACGATCTGATAGTGTCCACATTACTTGATTTTTTCAACACTAAATAAATTAGCACTGTCAATAAAACCACCGCAATAGATGCTATAATAATACCAATTGTTGTCATAATATTTAATTTATTGATTATTAATATTTTATTATCAAAATTCAACCATCTGGACTTCCAATATATTCCCTAAAAATCATCATTGAATGGATAGCAAAAATACGCATAATTAAGATACAATAAACAAATTACTTAATTTTGATGTTTATATCGTCAGAATATCCAATATGAAAAAAATCATCATTTCTATATCAATTTTATTTTCAATAAGTTATATTAATTGTCAGAACATTGAATGGGAAATAGATACTGTAAAAAAATATGAAGTTCCTGTAGGGATTTGTGGTTGGGATGACTTGAAAAATGGTGATTTTTTTACGGAGATGACGGAAGAATACAACTCATATAATCCGCAACTCAATGTTTTAGAAGCACTTGCAAAATCATTAGAGAAACAAAGTATTTATATCGATATCTATTTTGGTGCTTGGTGCGGAGATTCGCGCGAACACGTGCCGCATTTTATAAAAATTAATGACCTTTTGGAACAAACTTTCGGCGTTAAGTTTTATTATTCCTTATATGGCTGCAATAGGAGCAAATATTGTGGAACGCAAACTCATGAAAATATTGAACTGGTTCCCACTTTTATAGTGTATATGATTAATAATGAAAAACTTATAACGATTGGCAAAATCGAAGAAACACCAACTACGACTTTAGAAGAAAACTTATTACAGCTGCTTTCCAAGTAAATAAGTTATTAAACGAATCTCATTTTTTACTGAATAGCTGATTTTTAGTCAGGGTTTTTGTCTTAGTCTTTCTTCATTAAAAAATTTTTGCAAACCTTATAGTACTACCACTTTTTAAACCGCTAACCTCAATTTCTTAGTTTATTTTTT
>CAYYHC010000250.1:0-1590 GCA_964471715.1 uncultured Lentimicrobiaceae bacterium
AATGTTGAACCTAATGATCACGCTATTTGGCTTGATGTTAAGAATATCTTGGCCAACAGAAGACAAGGAACCCACGACACCTTGGAAAAATCAACTATATCGGGTAGTACCCGCAAATTAAAAAGACAAAAAGGTACCGGCGGTGCACGTGCAGGTAGCATCAAATCCCCCACCATCCGTGGCGGTGCAACCGTTTTTGGTCCTCACCCGAGAGATTATAGCTTTAAATTGAATAAAAAAATTAAACGTTTGGCTCGTTTCTCCGCTTTAACCTACAAAGCAAAAGAAAGTAAAATTATCGTTATTGACGATTTCGCTTTTGACGCTCCTAAGACGAAAGCATTCGTAGAAATACTCAAACATTTTAATTTGGAAGATCAAAAGAACTTGTTATTGGCTAACAACAGCAATACCAATGTTTATTTGTCTTCTCGCAATTTAAAACGCACCAAAGTTATCAGAGCTTGCGACGTCAACACTTATGATGTATTAAACGCCAGCAATTTGATAATTTGCGAAAAGAGCATACCGGAAATCGAAAAAATGCTCGGCGAATAATTTATAAATCATCAAAAAATTAGAAACAATGAGCGTATTAATAAGACCCATAATTAGCGAAAAGATGACAATTGCCGCGGATAAATTCAACCGCTATGGCTTTCTTGTCGAAAGATCGGCTACCAAATCGCAAATTAAAAAGGAAGTACAAGACATATACGGTGTAAAAGTATTAAGAGTCAATACTTTAGTTCAACGCGGAAAGTCCTCTTCCCGTTATACAAAAGCCGGTATGATTGAAGGACAAAAAAATACATTGAAAAAAGCAACTGTATTTTTGAGTAAAGAAGATAAAATTGATTTTTACAGCAATATTTAAAAAATGGCATTAAGAAAATTTAAACCAGTAACGCCGGGGCAGCGCTTTAAAGTAATAAGCGCTTATGATGATATTACCACAAATAAACCAGAAAAAGGTTTATTATGCCCCAATCCAAGCACAGGCGGAAGAAATAACAGTGGTAAGATGACGATGCGAAACCGCGGTGGCGGTCATAAGAAGATGTATCGTTTTATTGATTTCAAACGAGATAAAGATGGTATTCCTGCTACAGTGAAAACTATCGAATACGATCCTAACAGATCTGCTCGTATTGCATTGCTGTTTTATGCAGATGGAGAAAAAAGATATATCATCGCTCCTCATGGTCTGAAAGTTGACCAACAAATCGTATCAGGTTCAGGTGTATCTCCGGACTTAGGTAACTGCCTTCCATTAGGCGAAATACCTTTCGGTTCTATTATCTCTAATATTGAATTAAAACCGGGACAAGGCGGTCGTTTGGCTCGTAGTGCCGGCTCTTACGCACAATTGATGTCCCGCGACGGGAAATATGCAACCGTAAGAATGCCGTCAGGCGAAACCAGAATGATCCTTTGCGCATGCCGCGCTACGATCGGTATGGCTTCTAACGCCGACCACAGCCTCGAAGTTTCCGGTAAAGCCGGTAGAAGTCGCTGGTTAGGTCGCCGTCCACGCGTCCGCGGTGTCGTTATGAACCCTGTTGATCACCCAATGGGCGGTGGCGAAGG
>CAYYHC010000251.1:0-1542 GCA_964471715.1 uncultured Lentimicrobiaceae bacterium
ATGCCGAGAGGCGGTAATCCAATTCAATGGTGCTACCTGTAAAATTGGTCACTTGCCGCAGCAGGTTCGTTTTACCGGAGCGATTATAGCGAACCGTGGTGTGGGTTGGGTGGTTCATTGGGTTGGATTTGTGGGTTGGGGATTTGAAAAGATAATGGATTTATTAGCTTAGCTGCTGGTCTTATTTTTTGGCAGTATTATAGTGGAAATTATTCTATCTAATTGAAATAGGAAAAAATACACTTTGAGATTTACAGGAATTCCATTTGTCTTTATTCCAAAACTGAGGAGGGTATTCGCAATACTGACTCCACTCGAAAATAAAATTGTTAGGTAAAAAATATTTTTTATTGAATAAATTTAATTCGTCATAACCACTATATACAATAACAGGTAATTTGTACGAACTTTTAGATATCTCAATCTGATTTATAGTTTCTGTCCATATTACTATTGTACTATCCGTTAATACCAATCGTATTTCAGCATCTGTACTTATTCTAAAATAATTGCCATTTTGGGGTATTAAATCACAGTATTTATATGGATAGACATAGTAGAAATTACTAAGACTTGGCTTCCAAAAAGTAATTATATTTCCAAATCGGTCATGATAGTAAGTTCTTGATTCTATTAGTCCACCAATCAAAGTTACTATAAATAATATACATAAGTACAAAATGTATCTTCTCATGTCATAGTTTAATTAAACAAGTTCGTAAAATTCAAGTATAGTTTACGTGTCCAGCGGTTGTTAATACCAGCATCATATCCAATACGTTGTGCGGATTGAGTATTCATTGATTCAGACTTAATTTCAGATCTTTTCATGCTTTCATATAAGTCAAATCCCAAACGTGCTTGATCCCAATCTAATCCAGAAGCTGCAGCGACGAAACCGGCTGCGTAATTTCCGACATCTCTAGCCGATCCGAAAACAGCATTTCCATCAACTCCTACAACACCATCTAATGGCATTCCTCGTAAATGATATTGGGAAAATGAAAGTTGCCCTTTTTGCTCGACATTTTTATTTTTAAAGTCATATTTTTCACCATTACGAGCATGATACATGTACATTGCTAAACAAGGTCTATCATTTTTAATATCGTTAAGAAAATTTTTTCCGGAATTATCTTTTGTGTTAATAATTGTCCCTGTAACAATTTCATTTTCTTCATTAAAAAAAGAATATTTTGTCAACATTTGACCTAAAATTGCTCCTGTTCGTTTCCCATCTTGTGTTATGTAAATATTTTTATCTGAATTTAAAGTTCCACCAACTATAGTGTACGTTCCATTAGAATTTTGAACAACTTCAACATCTTTCCCATTCGGATCCACCAACTTCACCGGATTATTTGCACAATAAGTGTACGGCGACATACTCGGATATTTATCCACCATCGGATCTACACTCAACCAAAGACTCAACTCACTGTTGTAGTATCTTGCGCCAACCGACGCAGCGAGCGAGTGCAAATGCAAATGCGTTTGCACTTTGCCGAGCCGCAAGGAGGAAACCGAGCGCAGCGAGGTAGA
>CAYYHC010000252.1:0-1527 GCA_964471715.1 uncultured Lentimicrobiaceae bacterium
TGGTGCATCTCTACTATCTCCTCGTAAGATTTTTCCCCGTCATGCCCTTGTTTTTCTCAGAAAATAATTTCATATTTTGTTGCTAAATTCTACAAATTACTGATTATCAAAAAGTTATCAACAATTTGCGTAAGTTATTAACAATCAGATGTTTAGGTGTTGTTATGTCAATTATTTTTTGTATATTTGTCGAATAATCAACAAATTAAATAATATGAATAATAATTTTTTGTCACATTTCGAAAGCCTGAAAGACACTCGCATGAACAGGCGAAAATTACATCCTTTGAAAAATATTATTGCCATGACTATTGTTGCAGTGATGGGAGATTGTAACACGTGGAATGATATTTTTATTTTTGCCCATCTTAAAAAAAACTTCTTCTCCCGTTTTTTAGATTTGAGTAATGGGATTCCCTCCGTTCACACTTTCCGACGAGTTTTCCAAAGTTTAGATCCAAAACAATTGGAAACATGTTTAACGAAATGGGCGCAATCAATATTTAAAGATGTTGATAATGAGATTATTAGCATTGATGGTAAAACAATTTGCCAAGCAAGCAAAATGAATGATGGCGGGAATATTCACTTGGTAAGTGCTTGGGCAAGCGAAAATGAGATAACCTTAGGACAAGTGAAAACAGAAATAAAAAGTAACGAAATTACAGCTATTCCGGAATTATTGAATGTTATTGATTATCAAAATGCTATAATCACAATTGATGCAATGGGATGTCAAAAAAATATTGCCTTTCAAATTGCAGCGAAGGGGCAATACGTTTTAGCCTTAAAAGAGAATCATCCTACGTTATATCAAGACGTGATAAGAAGTTTTAAAACTAAAAAAGCCAATGACATTTACGAAGAAATTGATTATGGACACGGAAGGTTGGAAAAGCGAAAATGTAGTGTTATCAATGACTTGGATTATTTATTGGACAAAGAAAACTGGCAAAATTTACAATCCATCGTCAAAATAGATTCCGAGAGAATAATCAAGAAGACCGGTGAAATACAGCAGTTTACGCGTTATTATATTTCTTCATTAACAGATGCAAAATTGATTTCCAAAGCAATTCGTCAACATTGGGGCGTAGAAAACAAACTTCATTGGTGTTTGGATATTATATTTAACGAGGATTATAGTAGCAAAAGAATAGGATATTCTGCTCAGAACTTCGCTATAATCAATAAGATAGTACTAAATGTGCTGCGAAAGGACAGGGAACGTTCCAATGTAAAAGGGCATCCGCTTTTCTATGTAAGTTTAAGAAGCAGACGCAAAATAGCCGGTTGGGACGACGATTATTTAATGTCGTTATTGTCGTTGATATAAACACATCTTCTATTTAGCGCACTATTTTCATAACTTACTGATAATCAATAAGTGCTGATTTTCCGTACTTTTTTTTCAAAAAAATACCGGATTTTTCAACGCTAATCGACAAAATTGATTGATCAATGCAGTCTTACATGCCTAAAACCCGCAAATGGCATAAGAAAGAACAATTTAATGATTTTGCCCTG
>CAYYHC010000253.1:0-1504 GCA_964471715.1 uncultured Lentimicrobiaceae bacterium
CACCTTCTTTGATCATATCATAAGTAATGTAAGAGTAATGATAAGGCTTCCCTTGATAATTTGCAGATTTAATATATTGATTCTCATCACTTTGATTATGACAAATAATTTGAAATTTCTTTCCGTTTTCCAAATTCATGGTTACGGTATCAAAGATGGGCGAGCCGATGATATATTCGTTGTTACCCGGAGTGACGGGATAAAAACCCATAGCACTCATGACATACCACGCCGACATTTGACCACAATCTTCGTTTCCGCACAACCCGTCCGGCTGCGAGGTATATAATTCGGTCATAATTTTGCGCGTCAGTTGTTGTGTTTTCCACGGCTCACCAATAAAATTATAAAGGTAGGCGGCATGGTGGCTGGGTTCGTTTCCGTGAGCATACTGTCCGATCAGCCCCGTAATATCGGATTGGGTGCGACCACTCAATCGCGTATTCCCATAAAATAGTGAATCCAAGAACTTTGCAGTCTGTTCTTTGCCTCCAATCAAACGAATATAGTTGTTAAAATCGTGCGGCACATAAGTTGAATATTGCCAAGAGTTGGCTTCCGTGAAATGATTATTAACTTCAGAAGGCGAAAACGGCTCTATAAAACCGCCGTTGCTTTTCGGGTGCATAAATCCGTTTTTATCCATCAGATTTTTGTAAGATTGTGCCCGTTTTAAAAAATTATTCGCCACATTTTTATCGCCGACCAATTGCGCAAATTGTGCAATGCACCAATCATCGTAAGCATATTCCAATGTTTTGGACACCGATTCGTGCTCTTTATCGCCAGGAATGAAGCCATATTGTTCAAATTCCGGGCGTCCCAGCTTGGGCAGGTGCGCCGATGCCACCATCGCTTTTAACATTTCAATCGGATTATAATCTGCAATACCTTTAATATAAGCATCTAAGATGACAGGCACAGCGTGATACCCAATCATACACCACGTCTCGTAAGCCGACAATTCCCACATTGAAAGTTGCCCGCCTTGCCGATAATTCAGCAAAAAAGTATTGATAAAGTCGGAAGTCTGCTCACGGTCAATCAATGTCAATAACGGATGCAGCGCACGATAAGTATCCCACAAAGAAAAGACGGTATAGACAATTTTTCCGTTGTTTTCATGAATATTGCCGTCCATTCCCCGATAGCGACCATCCACGTCAGAATAGTGATATGGAGACGTAAAACAGTGATACAAAGCTGTATAGAATATTTTTTTATGTTCAATATTGGAAGTAGAAACCGTAATTTTATCGAATTTGTCTATCCATAATTTTCGGGCGCGCTCGTGTACTTGGTCGAAATTGAAATTATCAATTTCGGTTTGATTGCGGATGGCGCCATCCATATCGACCGCTGAAATGGCTACTTTCAGAACCACTTCCGTCACCGTATCGTCAAAATAGAGAATGGCTTTGCAATTTTCACCCTCAATTTTATCAATGGTGCGCATGTGAGTATTGTTGCGGTAATATTCGATTTTTTTAACCGGATGTGACAA